>JBPRGD010000305.1:0-2898 GCA_051428125.1 Candidatus Wenzhouxiangella sp. M2_3B_020 | reverse complement strand
GACCATCTTGTGGGCGGCCGTCCCCGTGACCTCCTCGCCGTTGTAGTAGACGTTCCCCGACGTGGGCGGGTACCGACCCGTCACGCAGTTGAACGTCGTGGACTTGCCGGCCCCGTTGGGACCGATGAAGCCCAGAATCTCGCCCTCCTCCACGGCGAAGGAGAGGTCGTCGACGGCCGTGAGGCCGCCGAACTTCTTGGTCACGTGGTCCAGTACCAACACACCGTCGTCGGGACCGAGGTCGGTGTCGCTCTGGACGACCGTCTCGTCGCTCCCTTCAGTCTCAGCGCTCATCGTCGTCACCTCCGGTAATCTCCTTTAACTGCTCGGTGTAGTTCTCGTACACCTGTCTCGCGGGGGTCTTCCTGCCGCCGTCGGCAGCGACCTCCGGCTCGGACTCCCCGAGGATTCGCTCCTTGATCATCCCGCCGATGCCGACGGCCCAGCGGATGACGCCGCCGGGCAGGGCAAAGAGCAGGAACAGCGTGATGACCGCGAAGATGAGGAAACTGATGTCCGAGATGGGGTCGCCCAGCACCGGGATGTCGGTCTGGACGCCCACCAGTTCGGTTATCGACGAACCCATGTTGTTCAGCTGCTCGCGCAGCAGGATCAGCATGATGCCACCGAGCGCGGCACCGGTGATGGTCCCCATGCCGCCCAGGATGGCGGCGATGATGACCTCGACGTTGATGACGATGGACATCAGGTCCGTCGGGTTGACGCCCGCACGCCCGGTGTGGACGATGACGGCGCCGGCCAGCCCACCGACCGCGGCGGACAGGACGAACGCCATGATCTTGAACTTCGCCGCGTTCAGGCCGGCAGCGGCGACGGCGTCCTCGTCCTCACGGATGGCCGTCAGCACCGCGCCGGCGTCCGTCCGCGTCAGCAGGAGCAGGAGTCCGAGGACGAACACGAACAGCCCGAAGGCGATGTAGTAGATGGCCGTCGTGTCGAACAGCGTGCTCAGGCCCAGCAGGGTGTCGGGACTCGACAGGCCCAGCTCCCCGCCGAAGATGCCGCTCTGCCACACGAAGAACGAGGTGAGCATCAGCGGCGCGACCAGCGTCACCAGCGAGAGGTAGGGCCCCCGCAGGCGAAGCGCCGGCACGCCGATGAGCACGCCTGCGACCGCGGCCAGCAGGACGCCGACCGGGATGGACAGGATCGGCTGGATGCCGTAGCCCAGGTTCAACAGCGCCGAGGTGTAGCCCCCGACGGCGAAAAACAGGCCGTGGCCGAAACTGATCTGTCCCGTGTACCCCGAGACGACGTCCCAGCTCATCGCGTAGATGCCGAAGAAGTACGCGGACGCGAACGTCAGCGCCAGCGTCGCGCCGATGAACATCGGCAGCACGGCCGCGATGAGCAGGCCGATGATGCCGAGCTTGTACCGCATCGGCATCGTGATCGGGTTCAATCGGCTTGCTAACTGCGAGTTCGAGGTGGATGTTTCTTCACTCATGGAATCACTCCGCCAGCTCCCGGCCGAACAGGCCTTCCGGTTTCACCAGGAGGACCAGCACGAGCACCAGAAGCGGTGCGATGCCGGCCAGGTCGTTGCTGATGAACTGGATGACTGCGATCTCCAGGAAGCCGATGAGGTACGCCCCCACGACGCTCCCGCGGATGGAACCGATACCACCGATGACGACGATGGAGAACGACAGCACCAGGGGGTTGCGCCCCATGGCGAAGCTCGCGCCGAGCTGGGAACCGAGCGCCATGCCGGCGACGCCGGCCAGCCCGCCCGCGATGACCCACGTGGCGAGGTTGATACGGTCACTCTTGATGCCCACCAGGGACGCCCCCTTGGCAGACATACTCGTCGCGAGTATCGCCTTGCCCTGCTGGGTGTAGTTGATGAACAGGAACAGGCCGCCGATGAGCGTCCACGACAGGACGAACACGGCGAGCAGGTTCTGCTGAACGCTCGCGCCGGCGAGCGAGGCGGTCCCGTCGATGAACTGGGGCACCGCCTTGGGCTGGGCGCCGAACACGCTCAACACGAGCTGTTCGATGGCCACCGAGGTCACGAGCGTCAGGATCATGACCATGATGGGTTCGTGCTCGAAGCGCTTGATGACACCCAGATACAGGATGGCACCGAACAGCGCCGGTATCAGCAGGGCCGCGATAACTGCCGCGCCGGCTCCGAGCCCCATGCTGAAGCCGACGTACCAGGCCGCGTACGCACCGAGGACGATGCTGGCTCCGTGGGCGAGGTTGAGCACCCCGCCGACCCCGAAGATGAGGGTGAAGCCGATCGCCACGAGCGCGTAGAGCCCGCTACGAATCGTCGCCTGAACGACAAATGATACGATATCGACCATAATGTGTGAAAACTTAGGTTGTGGTTCCCCGGACTACAGGTTCTGGTACTCGCCGGTCGCGACGTCGTCGGGCCAGATGACCTGCTGGACACCCTCGCCGCCCTCGCTCTGCCACTGTGCGTACAGCGGGTAGACGAGTTCGGGGTCGTACTTCACGTCGTGGGCGAACTCGTTGTCCCTGCCGTAGTACTCGATGGTACCGACGGTGCCGGTGTAGGAGCTGCTCTCGAGGCCGCTGACGACGGCGTCCGCACCCACGTCGTCGTTCTCCTCGACGACGGTCGCGTACTGGTTCATCGCGTCGTACGAGATGTATCCCGTGTAGACGGGGTAGCTGTCGTACTCCTCCCGGAAGGCGTTCGAGAACGGGATGGTCGCCAGACCGCGGTCGACCTCGTCTGAGGTCGTGACCTCCGCATTCGGCGTCGCGGAGTTCTGGGTGGTCCCCAGGTTGCAGGCGCCCTCGACGGCCGCGAAGTAGGAGGGCAGCTGCATCGGCACGTGGATGCCACCGAACTCGAAGGGCTTGCCCGAGCGGGCCCACTGGAGGACGGCCGCCGTC
>JBPRGD010000304.1:0-3818 GCA_051428125.1 Candidatus Wenzhouxiangella sp. M2_3B_020 | reverse complement strand
GCCCGGTTGATCGATAATGTTGCGGTAAAGAGACAGATTTGTCGCTGATCCGCAAATAGGGGTTGGAAAACCGGGATTCGTGTGGTACAGTTACCACGAACCTTGGTGATCCAGACGGCTATCAAGGTGTCAGGGCGCGATTTGAGGTACATCACTCCGACACGCTGCCTCTCCCCTAACCGGGAGAGGCTTTTTTTTGGGCGGTCGGAACCGCACGACCGAACGGGATTGCTCCATGAACCTGAACATGCTGAAGGCCAAGATTCACCGCGCGACCGTCACGCACGCCGAACTCGACTACGAGGGCAGCTGCGCAATCGACGAAAACCTGCTCGAGGCATCCGGAATTCTCGAGCATGAACAAATACATATCTACAATATCGCCAACGGCGAGCGCTTCGTGACCTACGCCATTCGCGCCGAAGCCGGCAGCGGAATCATCAGCGTCAACGGCGCCGCGGCCCACAAGGCCTCGCCCGGCGATCTCGTCATCATCTGCGCCTACGGCCAGCTCGACGAGGCCGAGGCAGCCCGGCACAAGCCTAGGCTGGTCTACCCGGACGAATCCAACAGCGTGATGCGCGTCACGGACGAGACACCGCTGCAAGCGGCCTGACCGGCGATCACGGTGTTGCGTAGAAACAACACGCCCGAAATTCGCGAACTGCTGCGCGACGAGCCGGCCCGGCTCGTCGAAATGGCGGTGGACGGACGCCACTGGCGCCTGGACGTCGCCAGGATTCCGCAGCCGCTGGAAGAATGGCGTTCCGGGTGCACCTCCGACTCCCTCTCTGCGCTGGAGAACGCCGTCGCCCGGTTGTTCGCCGGCGAAATCGTGAATCCGTCGGAACGCCAGCCTGCGCTGCACATGGCGCTTCGCGCGACCGATCCCCAACGGTTCGCCGATTCCCGCGAGGCCGCGATGGTCCGGGAGTCGCGCGAGCGGCTTCTCGAGATCGCGCGCCGGCTTCATTCCGGCTCGACCGGCATTCGCACCGTGATCCATGCCGGCATCGGCGGCTCCGACCTCGGGCCGCGCCTGGTGGCCGATGCACTGGATCCCGGCGACGGCGCTGTCACGATCGAATGGCTGACGACCCTTGATGCGCGTCGAATGCGTCGGCTGCTGGCCCGCCTGGAGCCGGCCGAGACCGCGCTGGTCGTCGCCTCGAAGAGCTTCTCGACGGTCGAAACGCTGAAGCAGGCCGCGGTGGTCCGCGACTGGCTGGGCTCGGACGGCGCCGACCGTATCTGGGCGGCAACGGCAAAGCCGGAGCGAGCCGCGGATTTCGGCATCGCGGAATCGAACGTGCTGCCGTTTCCCGAGTGGACCGGCGGTCGCTACTCGCTGTGGTCCAGCGTCGGTTTATCGGCCGCGGCCCGGATCGGCCCCGCGCGCTGGGAGACCTTGCTGGCCGGGGCCGAAGTCGCCGACGCCGATGTTCTCGCCGGCCTGTCCGGTACGCCCGCGCTTGCGCTGGCGCGCAGCCTGGATGCGCTGGTACGCGGCCATGGTTACGCCTCGCTCGGGGTTGTCAGCTACGAACCGCGCCTTAGGCTGCTGGCCGAATACCTGCAGCAACTGGTCATGGAAAGCCTGGGCAAGTCCGCGGGGCCGAACGGCGGTGCGATCGGCGGCCCGACGTCTCCGCTGATATTCGGTGGTGCGGGCACGGATCTGCAGCATTCGCTGTTCCAGGCGCTCCACCAGGGCACGACGCGCCATCCCATGCTGCTGCTCGGCTGTGCCGAGCAGCTACCGGGTTTCGAGGATTGGCAGCGCGAGCAGCTCGCGCATCTGCTCGGACAGGCCAGCGTGCTGGTCAACGGCCGCCGGGCGGACTCGGAGGAGCGCTCGCTTCCGGGGAACAATCCGGTCATGGTCATGCTCGCTCGAGAACTCGGGCCGGCGGCGCTGGGGGAATTGCTGGTCACGTTCGAGCATGCGGTCTATCTGCTGGGCGTGCTGTGGAACATCAATCCATTCGACCAGTGGGGGGTCGAAGAGGGCAAGCGGATCGCCGGTGAATTCCGGAACGCGCTCGAGGGACACGGACAGAGCCCCGACGACGGTTTGAGCGGCGCGATCGACTGGTTAGCCGGGCGCGGCTGAACCCGGGCCCGGTGTGACAGGCCGTCGGGATCGCGTTATGATAGGTGCAGTACCGGATGGAATGATCCGGTTTCCGCAGGATTGACAAGCACGCGCGGAAAGGTGGAACGGGCCGGGCATACCGAGTCCGTGGCCGCCGTGAGCCGCGTGATGCCAATCTCATGAACAAAAGCAATTTCGATCTGCCGGGGTGCCGCAGGCGCGCTGCATCAGCGCGCGCAGCGGCATCGGGCCTTTTCGGTTGCACCAATGAACGAAACGGAGGCTGCTATCTCTAACTCAAGCGCACTGGACGGCGGGCAGGAACAGGATTTCGGGCATGACCCTGTCGAAGTCCGCGACACCGACCACTACCAGGAAGAATACGTCGAGCAGTTCGTCGACAAGTGGGACGAACTCATCAACTGGGATGCGCGCTACGAAAGCGAGGGCGATTTCTTCGTTCGCTTGCTCAAGGAGCGCGGCGCAGAGCGGATTCTGGACGTCGCGACCGGCACGGGATTTCATTCCGTTCGGCTGATCGAGGAAGGCTTCGAAGTCTGCAGCGTCGACGGTTCGGCGCAGATGCTGGCCAAGGCCTTCGAGAACGGCAAGCGGCGCGGGCATATCCTGCGGACCATCCAGGCCGACTGGCGCTGGCTCAACCGCGATGTACATGCAGCCTACGATGCGGTGATCTGCCTCGGCAATTCGTTCACGCATTTGTTCGACGAGCGCGATCGCCGCAAGGCGCTCGCCGAGTTCTACGCCGTGCTCAAGCACGACGGCTGCCTGATCCTGGACCAGCGCAACTACGATGCGATTCTCGACGAAGGTTTTTCGTCCAAGCACAAGTTCTACTACTGCGGGCACCAGGTCAGCGCCGAGCCCGAACACGTCGACGAAGGCCTGGCGCGCTTCCGCTACACGTTCCCGGACGAGTCGGTGTTCCATCTCAACATGTACCCGATCCGGCGCGACTACACGCGCAACCTCATGCAGGAAGTCGGCTTCCAGAAAATCTCGACCTACGCCGATTTCGAGGACGAGGAAAGCACGGGAACGCCGGATTTCTACGTGCACGTCGCCGAGAAGAAGTACTACACCGACGAGGATATCGATCAGGACAGCGACCTGGACACTCGCTCCGGGGGCGCCGAATGAGCGAGCAGGCCTATTCCGACGTCGTCGAAACCGCGCGCGAGTATTACAACAGCACCGACGCGGATAATTTCTATTTCCATATCTGGGGCGGCGAAGACATCCATATCGGACTGTACGAGTCCGACCAAGAGCCCATTGCCGAGGCCAGCCGGCGTACCGTCAAGCGCATGGCCGACCTGGCCGGGACGATCACGCCGGCAATGCGCGTGCTCGACCTGGGCGCGGGTTACGGCGGGTCGATGCGCTACCTGGCCGAGCATTTCGGCTGCAACTGCATCGCGCTGAACCTCAGCGAGGTCGAGAACGATCGCAACCGGCGCATGAACGTCGAAGCGGGTCTCGATCGCAAGATCGACGTCGTCGACGGCGATTTCACCGCCCTGGACTTCGGCGACGAAGCGTTCGACCTGGTCTGGTCGCAGGACGCGTTCCTGCATTCCGGCGATCGCGAGCAGGTCTGCAGGGAAGCGGTTCGGGTGCTCAAGCCCGGCGGAAGGCTGGTGTTCACCGATCCGATGCAGGCCGACGATGCGCCCACCGATCAGCTCCAGCCGATCTACGA
>JBPRGD010000303.1:0-32934 GCA_051428125.1 Candidatus Wenzhouxiangella sp. M2_3B_020 | reverse complement strand
GACCATGATCCTGTTCGCGTTCGTCGATCCGATCGACCTGGCAGCGATCAGTTTTCCCGGTCTGGAAATATCGCGTCAGGCCGGTCATACCGTAGCTTTTCTGGGGTTCTGGCTGGGCTACGCCTCGGCCTGCTCGTTCACCTGGCTGCTGCTGCGCCCGAGATCGCGTTTCAAGCCGGGTCGCCGAGGCGGAGCAAAGAGCGGCGAATGAACGCAGGCAGGGTGGCTCCGGCAAAAAGCGGAAAGGCAATTACACGCACAGCACGAAGACAGGCGCGAAGAACACGAAGGAAAATCAGGTGGAATTTCGGCAGGTAGGATCTTGTCGATATATCAGGGCCAGACAGGCAGGGAACGGACGCATTTTTCCTTGTACAGTCAATCCTGGTGTCGTTCGTGTCGGGTTTTGGCTTTTATCTGCGTCCATATTCGCACGTCCGTAGTCAGTTCTTGTTATCCAGGTAGTTAAATGACCGAAGCATCCAGATCCGCCAGCGAGCAGGAAATCAAGCTCTACGTCAAGGCGCCAAAGGTCTATCCGCGCGAAACGGAAGGGCGCTTCTCGCGCCTTCGCGTGCTGGCCGCCTGGGTCTTGCTGGGGCTGTTCTACGTCTTGCCGTGGATCAACCTGGACGGCCAGCAGATCGTGCTGTTCGATCTTCCGGCGCGCAAGTTTCATATCTTCGGACTGGTGTTCTGGCCGCAGGACTTCGTCATGCTGGCGCTGTTGCTGGCAATCGCGGCCATCTCGCTTTTCTTTTTCACTGCCCTGGCGGGACGACTGTGGTGTGGCTACGCCTGCCCGCAGACCGTCTGGACCGAGGTCTTTCTCTGGATGGAGCGCTTCGCCGAAGGCCCGCGAAACAAGCGCATGCGGCTGGACAAGGGGCCGTGGAACGCGGAAAAATTTCGCAAGAAGGGCCTGAAGCAGTTTCTCTACATCACGTTTTCGCTGTGGACCGGCATTACGTTCGTCGGCTTCTTCACGCCGATTCGCGAGCTTGTTCCGGCGCTGTTTGCGCTGCAGGCCGGTGGCTGGGAAGTCTTCTGGACGTTTTTCTACGGTTTTGCCACCTACGGAAACGCCGGCTACCTGCGCGAACAGGTCTGCAAGTACATGTGCCCCTATGCACGCTTCCAGTCGGCAATGTTCGACGACGATACCCTGGTCATCTCCTACGACGCCGAGCGCGGCGAACCGCGCGGCAAGCGCAAGCGCGACGCCGACAAGGATGAGCTGGGCCTGGGAGACTGCATTGCATGCCAGGGCTGCGTCCAGGTCTGTCCGACCGGCATCGACATCCGCGACGGTCTTCAGATCGAGTGCATTGCCTGCGCTGCCTGCATCGACGTGTGCGACGAGGTGATGGACAAGATGGGCTATCCGCGCGGCCTGATCCGGTATTCCACGGAGAATGCCATGACCGGCCAGAAGTCGCGAATCCTGCGGCCGCGAATTATGATCTATCTCGTGGTGCTGCTTGGGCTGACGGCTCTGTTTGCAGTGATGCTGACCGGGCGGGAGATGGTCGATCTGGACGTGCTCCGGGATCGAACCGCGCTTTACCGGACGGCCGGAGACGAGATCGAGAATCCATTCCAGCTCAAGGTCACCAATCGTACCGAGCAACCGATCTCGCTTTCGCTGCGCGCGTCCGGCATTGAGGGGCTGCGCGTGGTTTCACCGGAGGAGGGCTTCGAAGTGCCGCCGGATGAGGTCAGCAACCGGGCGATGACGCTGGCCGTTCCGCTGGATGCGATTGGTCCCGGCATGCACGAAGTCGAGATTTTCTTGTCCAACGAGCGGACCGGAGAGATTTTTACGCAGACCGAGACCCGGTTCTACGTGCCGCCGGAAGAAAGATGATGGATTCCTGAAGCCATCGGTTTCCGGGGTCGGTTTTCCGCTTTCCGGGGATTCAAGAGCAAGAGTTGTCGGCCGGGGCCCCTCCAACCGCGACGCGCGAGTCCGGCAGACTCGGCCGACTGTCGACTGCCGGAAACCGACCGAACCGCCAAACGACCAAACGACGGAACCGAACATGGAACAAACAGACACAACCCCCTGGTACCGGCAGTTCTGGCCGTGGTTCCTCCTGGCCATATTGAGCTGGGGCGTGGTGTCGGCCACCATCACGCTGAGCGTTGCATTGAAGAACCCGCCGCATATGATGACGGGCGATTACGCCAAGCTCGGCAAGGCGCTGGTCGACACCCACGTGCGCGCCGACCGGGCCGAGGCGCTCGGTCTGGCGGGCACGCTGACTGCAGCGGATGGCCAGTGGCTGCTGCGTCTTGAAACAACCGAATTGACGACACGGCAACTCATGCTGCTTGTTCAGCATCCGACCGATTCGACCCGCGACCGCCAGGTCGTGCTGAACCGCGCCGCGCCGGGCGAGTACCGCGGCGTTGCCACGGAAATTCCCGTCCGGGGAAGGCTGATCGTATCCGATCTCGAGCAGACCTGGTGGATATCGTCCAGCTTCCAGCAAGGCGACGAGGGCCTGGCGGCCGAACTGAAGCCGGAGAGACTCTAAGAAACCGTTTTAGGTCTTAGGTGTCAGGTTCTAGGTTTAGGCAAAACCCTGGATGCTGGCGTGTTCCGGCAGCATTCACCTGGCCGACGTTGCCTAAAACGTAAAACCTAACACCTAACACCTAAAAAATAACACCTTAAAGCCCGAATCGAGCCGAACTTGACCACCCATAGCGAAAATCCCTGCTTCCACTGCGGCGAACCGGTTCCGCCGGGCACCGATCTGGCGGTCGAGATCGGCGGTGAGCCGCGGCCGATGTGCTGCGCCGGGTGCCGAGCGGTGGCTACGTTGATTCACAGCTCCGGGCTGGATCGCTACTACGATTTTCGCGACGCTCTGCCCGAGCGGCCCGATCGCGCCGATGTCGAGGCCGGGCGCTACGCAGCCTGGGATCGCGACGCGGTGCTGGATTTCCACGCGCGAGGTGAAGGCAACGGCAGGCGGAGTATCGTTCTGGTTCTGGAAAACGTGCACTGCGCCGCCTGCGCGTGGCTGATCCATCGATACCTTGGACAGTTTGCGGGCGTTTCCGAAACGCGGCTGGACGTGGGCGACGGCCGCCTGCGGCTTCGGTTCGAGCCGGGCCAGACACCGTTGTCGACATTGGCCGCCGCGCTCGAGCGGGTCGGCTACCCGCCACACCTGGATACGCCGGACTCCGGTATCGATCGCGACCGGAACGAGCGCCGTCGCATGCTGCGCTACCTGATCGTTGCGGCGCTGGGCATGATGCAGGTGATGAGCTACGCGCTGGCCAACTACATCGGCGGCGGATCGGCTGACGCGTCCGGCGGCATGGATCCGGAGACCGAGCACTTCTTCCGGTTGGTCAGCATGCTGGTAGCGGTGCCGGTGGCGCTTTACGCGGGACAGCCGTTCTACCGTTCGGCCGTCAACCACCTGCGCCAGCGCCATCTGGGGCTGGATGTGCCGGTGGCTGCGGCAATCCTGCTGGCGCTTTTTTCCAGCGTGCTGATCACGCTGTTCGGCCAGGGCGAGGTCTACTTCGATTCGGTCGTGATGTTCATCTTCTTTCTGCTTCTGGGGCGCTTCGCCGTGATGCTGGCGCGTCAGCAGTCCGGTGCCGTGCACAGCGCTCTGGCTCGGGCGTTGCCCAATCAGGCGCGGCGGCTGACCGCGACCGGAAGCGAGGCGGTCGGGCTGATAGAACTCGAGGTCGGCGATCGGGTCATCGTGGCCGACGGCGATGTGGTTCCGGCCGACGGCGTCGTGACCGCCGGTGACGGTTCGGTGGATGAATCGCTGCTGTCCGGCGAGTCGGAATCGCGTCCGCGCGCTGCCGGCGATGCGGTGCTCGCCGGCAGCCTGGTAACCGGCGGCTCGTTGCAGCTTCGAATCGAGAAACTCGGGAGCGGTACGGTGCTTTCCGGCATCGTCGAACTGCTCAGCGAAGCGCGCAGGCGCAGGCCCCGCTTGGCTCGCCTGGCCGATACCGCCGCGGCCTGGTTCATTGGGCTGATCCTGTTGTCCACCGGCCTGGCGGCAATCTACTGGTGGCAAACCGACCCGGCGGCTGTGATTCCGGTGGTGCTGGCCATGCTGGTCGTTGCCTGCCCGTGCGCGCTCGCGCTCGGCACGCCCACTGCGCTGGCCTCGGCGACCCGCGGACTGGCGCTGCAGGGCGTGTTGACCGCCAACCCGGATGCGCTGGAGGCATTGCCACGCATTACCCACGTCGTGCTGGACAAGACCGGCACGCTGACCGAACCGGGTGCCCGACTGGTCGAGGTCCGCTCGGGATCGGGTCTGGAGCGCGAAGAAATCCTCGCCCTGGCCGGCGCACTCGAGCGGGTCAGCAGTCATCCGATCGCGCGCGCATTCGGACCGTTCGATTGCGGACGACGCGTGGAGCAGGCCGAGAACATCGCCGGCGCGGGCGTGGCCGGCCTGATCGACGGCCGAAGATGCTGGCTGGGCCGCGCTGACTGGGTATCCGGCAGGGCCGGCCGCCGATGGACGGAACCCGGTGAGGGCATATGGCTGGCGCTGTTTGTCGAAGGCGCCGAAGAACCCGCCTGGTTGCGCGTAGACGCCCGGCTGCGGGACGGTGCGAAGGCGCTTGTCGAACGCCTGAAAGACTCGGGCATTTCAGTGGTGCTGGCATCCGGCGACCGGGAAATCAACGTCGCCTCGGTCGCACAGACCCTCGGCATCGAGGCGTTCCACGCAGCCATGCGGCCGGAGCACAAGCTTGCGCTGGTCGAGCGCCTGCAGCGTCAGGGCGGCAGGGTTGCGATGGTCGGCGACGGCATCAACGATGCGCCGGTGCTGGCCGGGGCCGATATCTCGATTGCGCTGGCAGAAGGTGCGGCCATCGCGCGAACCCAGGCCGACCTGGTAGCCACGGGCCGGGATCTGCACCCGCTGACGGCGCTTTTCGGCCAGGCGCCCAGAGTGCGCAGAATCATTCGCCAGAACCTCGTCTGGGCGCTGACCTACAACCTGGGCGCGCTGCCGTTGGCGGCGGCCGGCCTGGTGCCGCCGTGGGCCGCGGCGATCGGCATGTCCGCCAGCTCGATCGCAGTCGTGCTGAACGCCCGCCGCCTGGGTCGCACGGCCAGGCGAAAGACGCCGGGATTGCGACGGGCGCCAGGACCCGCAGCGGAAGCCGCATGAAGATCATCTACATTCTGATTCCGCTGTCGTTGATGTTGCTGAGTCTGGCCGTGTGGGCATTCTTCTGGGCGGTCAGAAACGACCAGTTCGACGATCTGGACACCCCGGCGATGGATATCCTCGACGACGATGACAAAGTCGATGAGGGGCAGGATTCGGGCGACGGGGACCGGCGACAACGCTGAGGCGCCGGGTTTTACGTTTTAGGTTTTAAGTGTTAAGTGTTAAGTAAATTCGAAAACGCGACGTGATGGCTCACCGCGATCGAAAGCCTGAGGTCTGAATCCCTGAAACCCGAAACCCAACGAACCCACGAATCAGTAAGCCAGCGAATGACACCATGACCCCAACCGCCGCCCTTGTCACCGGCCTGCTTGCCGGCCTTTTCGGGTCCACGCACTGCGTGGCGATGTGCGGCGGCATCATGGCCGTGTTGCACGGGCAGGTGCCGCGCGGTCGCGATCGGCTGGCGGCCGGGTTTCACGCGGGCCGCCTGACCAGCTATCTTTTGCTGGGCCTTGCCTTGACGGCGCTCGGAATGCTGCCGGAACGACTGCTGCCGGCGGGTGCGGCACCGGCGATGCGAATCGCGCTGGGCGCCCTTCTGATCCTGATCGCCGTCTACATCGGCCTGCCGGGGCGGGTTCGCGACGCCTTTGGCCAGGTGGCCCAACCCATCACGCGGCGCGTGATGCCGCTGCTGAGTCGCCTGCTGCCGGCCGACACCTGGGAGAAGGCGATCGGTCTCGGGTTGCTCTGGGGCCTGTTGCCCTGCGGGCTCTTGTACAGCGTGCTGGCCGCCGCCTGGCTGCTGGCCGATCCGATACCGACGATTGCGATGGTGCTGGGTTTCGGCCTGGGCACTTTGCCGTTGCTGCTCGGCGGCGGTCTGGCGCTGGCCCGGCTGCGCAGTCGCATTCGGGCCCCGTGGTTGCGCGGCACCGCCGCAAGCATCATGGCGCTGACCGGCCTCCTGGTGGCTGCCGGACCGTGGATTGCGCACCGGACCGGTCACTCGGCCGTGCAATTTCTGGTCGATTGCATCTCGCCGTGATCGCGTTCGAAAAGCTGCTGCGAATGAGACCCAGTCAAAATTGATGCGAGTCAAAAGCGGGTTCAGCCAACAGCCGTATGCTTTGCGCTAAGAGATTACGCGCAGTGAAAAGACCATGCAGGCACCCATGCGACCCAAATTCGATGCCGATCTGATCGCCAAGTACGGCGGTGCAGGACCTCGCTACACGTCATACCCCACGGCTGTCCAGTTCAGCGACGAGTTTCGCGCCAGGGCCTGGCTTTCTGCGCTCAAGGACAGCAACAAGCTGCCGATCCCGGCCGACCTTTCGCTGTACGTGCATGTGCCGTTCTGCTCGAATCCATGCTTCTACTGCGGCTGCAACCGGATCATTACCCGCTCGGTCACGGCCGGACAGGAGTTTCTGGTCGATCTGGAGCGCGAGCTCGACCTGAGCGCGCCGCATATCGACCACGATCGCAAGGTACGCCAGGTCCACCTCGGCGGCGGTACGCCAACGTTCCTGTCCACCGACCAGATCCACCAGCTTCTGCGCCTGCTTCGGACCCGTTTTCAATTCGACGAAGACGCCGAAATCGGTCTGGAAGTCGATCCGCGCTCGGTCGAGCCCGCCGATATTCGTCGCCTGCGGGAAATTGGCTTCAATCGCATCTCGATCGGCGTCCAGGATCTTGACGAATCGGTTCAGCAGGCGGTCAATCGGGTCCACGACGAAACACGCGTCGCCTCTATCGTCGGCGCTGCTCAGGCGGTCGGATTCGAATCGGTCAGCATCGATCTCATCTACGGGCTGCCCAGACAGACCACCGAAGCGTTCGCGCGGACGGTCGAGCGCATCATCGACATGAAGCCCGACCGACTGTCGCTGTTCAACTATGCTCACATGCCGCACCTGTTCAAGGCGCAGCAGCGTATCAAGGCCGACGAGCTTCCGGCCCCGCCGGTCAAGCTCGCGATCTTTCGCAATACGCTGACGCGGCTGCTCGATGCCGGCTACGAGTTCATCGGCATGGATCATTTCGCGTTGCCCGGCGACGACCTGGCCCAGGCGCGCCGGAACGGTACCATGGTGCGCAATTTCCAGGGTTATTCGACCTGGGCCGGGCTGGACCTGCTGGCCTTCGGTCCGAGCGCGATTTCCCAGGTGGGCGATGCATTTGCCCAGAACGAGCGCAAGCTCATGGACTGGCAGATCAGCGTACGCGAAGGCAAGCTGCCGGTGGCGCGGGGGCTGATGCGCACGACCGATGACCACCTGAGGGCCGAGATCATCAGTACCGTGATGTGCAACGGCGAGCTGGACTATCGGCGCTTCGAGCGGGACTACGAATTTTCGTTCAAGACTTATTTCCGCACGGAGCTGGAGCGATTGCAGCCGCTGGTCGACGACGGCCTGATGACCTGGAAGGACCACGGCTTCGAGGTGACCGCCGAAGGGCTGCTGTTCGTTCGAGCCATCGCGATGGCCTTCGATGCCTACCTCAAGCGCGAGAACGAGTCCTCGTCATCGCGGTTTTCACGGATCGTTTGAGTCGGCGATTACTGAGCAGACGGTCCGGGTAACCGGCTGCTTTTTTGCGTCCGGAAGATGCCAAACGCGCTATTTTCTCTGCTATTCTTTGCATTAGGAAGAGCGAATTAGCAGCATCAGCCAGGGAGGCGCGCATCGTGGGCAAACCCATTTCATTGACTGAAAAAGGCCATACCAGCGTCTCGTGTCGCCAGTGTGGGCTGTTCGACCTGTGTTTCGCCCAGGAGGTTGCCGAATCCAGGCGCGACGAGCTCGATCGAATCATCAGGCGGCAACGCCCGTTGCAGCGTGAAGCCCACCTGTTCCATGCCGGGCAGCAGTTCCGCAGCGTATGCGTGGTGCAATCCGGCACCGTGAAGACCTACCAGCTTTCCAGCGAGGGCGACGAGATCGTGACGGGCTTTCACCTGCCCGGCGAACTCATCGGGCTGGACGCGATCGGCAAGGGTCGCCACCCGGAGTTTGCCGTGGCGCTGGAAGAGAGCCGGTACTGCGACATCCCGTTCCGCGATTTTCAGAAGATTCTCGACGAAAGCCCGAGCCTGAACCAGCTGATGTTGAAGCTGTTGTCGGCCGACATGGCCGAAACCCGCGAGTTGCTGCTTGTGGTCGGCCGCATGGACGCACGTGCGCGCGTGGCGACGTTCCTGCTCAACATGTCGCGCAGGCTCAAGCGCCGCGGCGAAGACGGTGCCCGCTTCCGACTGACCATGGATCGGCGCGATATCGCCAATTACCTCAGCCTGACCATAGAAACGGTCTCACGGACCCTGAGCTGGATGCAGAAGGAACAGATGCTTGCGGTGCGCGGCAAGCTGGTCCAGCTGCTCGATGCCGAAGCGCTTCTCGATACCGCGGGACGCGAGCACGAGGACCTGCTGGTCCACACCGGCTGACGCATACTCAAAGCGTCAACGAAGTTCCCCTGGTATTCGCTGTTCGCAGTTTGCGGCGCATGCGCGCAAAGCGGTCGGCTTTGCAAAACCGTCGCGCCGGCCGCCCATCAGACTGGCACAATCGCTCCAATCCCGGGTTGAATCCTACGCCGGACGTCGAGCGTCGGGCGTTTTTCGCGAATCGCATCGCATCCTCAGAACTTCACGTTCAATCCGGCATCCTGGTCGAGTCGACCAGCTGGCCGAAAAACAGCGCGTTGGCGAAAAGTCGTTCGGTGCCCACCCAGTAGCCGCGGAAAAGATAGTCGTCGGCGATACGCACCACCAGGCCGCGTCCGTGCCGATCGGCCGCCAGCGCCGCAGTACCCGCCAGTCGCTCCGAAACCGGTTCCGACAGGTAACCTGCGACCAGCGGCTGGTCGGCATAACGGCCGGGCGTCGCGTAGCGATTGCCGGTGGTCTGGAGCAGGTGCGAACCCTGGCGAAAAACGGTGACCTGCTCGTCTGAATAGCCGTAACCCAGCGGATGGGTGGTGTCCAGCGTCATGGCCAATGCGCTGCCCCCGATCAAAGTGCGAGCGAAGTCGGTCTCGAAATCCGCGTAGCGGCCGGCCTCGACATCTCCGGCGTCGGACTCGTCTTCCGAGGCCGTCGGCGACTCTGCAAATGACCATTCCAGATCCAGCGATTCCGCCCATTCGGCGCTGTTGCCCAAGGCGACCAGCTGACCGCCGTTCCGGACAAACCGGGCGAGTGTCGCGGCGAAGTCGTCGCCAAGGCTTCCCCAGGCGCCGGGCGGCATGATGATGTGGGTGTAATCGCCCAGATCCGACGGCAGCTTGTCGGCATCGATGCGGACCAGCGGTTGATCGAGAATCGTATCGAACCAGTGCCAGACATAGCCTGCGCCGTACGGGCTGGCTGCATCACCGGTCAGCAGAACGGGATTGGGCGCGACCAGCACCGGGATCGAGGGACTGCCAAGATCGCTGCCCCGGCGCGCCAGTCCGCTGCCGATACCTTCGATAGAGACATCGAAGCGTTCGGCGAGTGCCTCGAGCGTCTCCTTGACAGGCGGCAGGTGGTCGGGCTGGATGCCGTGATGGACGACGATACTGCCGCGACCGAAGCGCCCGGGAGCGTCGATGGTCGAGAGCTCGAGTGGCGTTTCGGTCGCCTGTACCCGATAGCCCCGTGCCAGAAGCGCGGCAAGCACGGCCGGGGCCCGGTGCTGTTGCCAGTCGATGACCCAGGCGGTGGCCGACGCATCCAGCTTCGGCGCCGGCACTTCCGGGAGTGAATCGGCCGTGAGCCGATCGCCGCGCGCCTGGAGTCGGGAGGCGCGCGTCAGCGGCAGCCCGAACGCGTGCTGCAGTGGCCAGGAAGACACATCGTAAAAGGTTTCCATCGGCAGTTCGGTGGGCGTCGAGAAGATCGCTTCGATGAACCGGTACTGATCCTGCATCGCGGGAATCGCCCAGGCTTCTCCCGGATCATATTCGCGACCGTCTATGGAAACCGACCCGGTCACGGCGTGAACCTCGATACCGTGTCCAAGCAGAATTTCAAGCAGACGACGCGCACGCATGGGGTCGCCGCCGTCGCCCAGCAGCCAGCCCCCGCGCCCGGCGATTTCGCGCGCCTCGGAAAAGAAGTCTGCCTGGTGTGCGATCAGATCCCCGGCGAGGTCGCGGCTGGCGTTGAGGGTGGAAATCGAAGTCCGGACCTGGTTTGCGATCGCGTCGGCGAAGCGGCGTTCGCCGAACGGCGTTTCCATCCTGTGGCCCCGTGAAGAGCCCTGCTCGAACAGGATGCCGATGCCGCCGGTCAGGTCGGGGTAGGTCGAGCCCTTGCCGAGATAGTAGTCATCGAAGCTCTCGCGGCTGTAGTAGGGTTCGCCGGCCCGGTCGAGAATTTCGCCATGGTATTCGGCGATCTTGCGGGTCAGTTCGAAAACCCGCGCCGGGGTTGCCGGGTTGTTGCGTTCCGGAATGCCCGGTTGGAAAAAGTAGCTGGAATTGCGCCCCATTTCGTGCGCATCGGTCAGAACATGCGGCCGCCATTTACGGTAGTGCTCGATGCGTTGGCGGGAAACAGGGTGGGTGAGCGGCAGCCAGTCGCGATTGAGGTCGAACCAGTAATAGCTGGTGCGGCCGTACGGCCAGCCTTCGTTGTGTTCGCGATCGTTGGGGTCGGCCGACGGGTTGCGGCCCTTGTGCATGTTCACCCAGTGGGCGAAACGCGCACCGCCGTCGGGATTGATGACCGGCTCCATCACGATCACCATTTCGTCGAGCCACGCGCGGACCTGTGCATCGTCGGAATGGGCCAGATACCAGGCCATGACCACTGCTGCCGAGGCCCCCGAGGCCTCGTTGCCGTGCACCGAATAGCCCAGCCAGACCACCGGCGGGCCATCGCCCTCGACGCTGGCGCGCTGGCGGTCGGCGCGAATTTCGCCGATCCGCTGCAGACGTTCGGGGTTGGCGAAGTAAAGCAGAATCTGTTCCCGTCCGCCGTGGCTGCGGCCGATGGTTTCGATCCGGACGCGGTCCGAACCGTCGGCAAGCTGGCGGTAGAATCCGAGCAGTTCGTGATGATACGGGTGGCGCTCGCCCGGTTCGAATCCGAGCAGTTCAGCCGCCGACGGCGTATCCGGGCCCATTTCGATCGAATCCGGCAGGCCGGGAGGCGTGGTGTTCCCCGCAGTGGCGGCGAGCAACCCGGACAGGGTCAGAAGAAGGGCAGTTGCAAATCGCATCATGATCGGGCCAGGTGTTGAACGGCCTGATAGCATAACGAACCTGTCCGGACAATTTGGCAATTGAGGAGACTTCCGCATGCAACTTGAATCCAGCGACATTTTCGACGGCGAGCCCGTTGCGCCGCGCTTTGCGTTCGGTCGCCCGGATGCCGACAACCACATGGCGCTGTCGGACAACCTGAGTCCGCACCTTGCCTGGGCCGACGCGCCCGCGCATACCCGGTCGTTCGCGGTGCTTTGCGTGGACCCCGACGTGCCGTCGGTCGCCGATGACGTCAATACCGAGGGCAAGACGCTGTCGGCGGACATGCCGCGCGTCGATTTTTTCCACTGGGTGATGGTCGATGTGCCGTCCGGCGTGCGCGAACTGGCCACCGGCGAGTGCAGCGAAGGGGTCGCCGAGGGCGGCAAGCAGAATCCGCCCGGGCCTGCCGGCGCGCGCCAGGGTATGAACAACTACACCCAGTTTCTGCAAGGCTCGCCGCTCGAAGGCCGCTATTTCGGCTACGACGGTCCCTGCCCGCCTTGGAACGACGCCCTGCTGCATCGCTACCGGTTCACCGTCTACGCACTGGATGTCGACAAACTCGAGCTCGGGCAGGACTTTGACGGACCCGCAGCACTCGAGGCGATGGAAGGCCATGTGCTGGACCAGGCCACCATCACCGGCACCTATACGCTGAACCCGGAGGTCGGGTGAACCCCGGCTGCCCGCAGCGCCCCGAGCCCAGGGGGCGAGGCTTTCAGGGGTTAGGGGTTAAGTGTTAAGTGTTAGGCAAAACCTGAAACCTGAAACCAAAAAACCGTGACCGCCCTGCAACTCATCGTGCTCGCCCTGATCCAGGGGATCAGCGAATTCCTTCCGGTTTCCAGTTCGGCCCACCTCATCCTGGTCGCCCAGTTCTCGGCCTGGGGCGATCAGGGTCTGGCTTTCGATGCAGCAGTCCATGTCGGCACGCTGACCGCGGTGGTGGCGTATTTCAGGCGTGAGCTGATCGCGCTGATCCGGGCCGGAATGGACAGGAACGGCGACCCGATCCAGCGCCGGCTGCTGGCCGGCCTGGCGATTGCCACGTTGCCTGCGCTGGCTGTCGGTGCGTTGGCCGCCGACTTCATCGAGATGTGGTTGCGCAGCCCGCTGGTGATCGCGGGCACCACGATCGGGTTCGGCCTGGCGCTGTGGCTGGCCGATCGGCTCGGCGCCTGCACGAGGGGCCTGGAAACACTGGGAGTGCGCGGTGCGCTGTTCATCGGCCTGGCACAGGTGCTGGCGCTGGTGCCCGGAACGTCGCGCTCGGGCATCACGATCACCGCCGGGCTTGCGCTGGGGCTGGAGCGCGAAGCGGCGGCCCGCTACTCCTTCCTGCTGTCGATTCCAATCATTGCCGCGGCCGGGGGATGGGGCTTCGTCAACGGACTTGCCGAGGGCGGATCGTTCGAATTCGGCCGTTTTCTGGCGGCCGCGACCATTTCCGGAATCTTCGCCTGGCTGACCATCGCCGCCTTTCTCGCGTGGCTGCGAAGATTCGGCATGGCGCCGTTTGTCGCCTACCGCCTGATTCTCGGCGCTTTTCTGCTTTATTGGTTCTGGCCGATTTGATGCCGATCACAATTCGGGCTCCGCGATCCGCTACCATAGAAGCGCCACTTTCACAACAAGGAAGACGCTCCAATGAGTGCACATGACATCCTGAAAAAGATCAAGGATGAGGAGATCGAATTCGTCGATCTTCGTTTTTCCGATACCCTTGGGAAAGAGCAGCACCTGACCCTGCCGTCGTCCCAGGTCGACGAAGACATGCTTTCCGAGGGCAAGATGTTCGACGGGTCCTCGATCGTGGGCTGGAAAGGCATCAGTGAATCCGACATGGTCTTGATGCCGGATACCGAAGCCGCATTCGTAGACCCGTTCTCGGAATATTCGACCCTGAACCTGCGCTGCGACGTGCTGGAACCCGACACGCTGCAAGCCTACAACCGCTGTCCCCGTTCACTGGCCAAGCGCGCCGAAGCCTACCTGGCGGCCAGCGGCGTCGCCGACGCGGCGTTTTTCGGCCCGGAGCCTGAATTCTTCGTATTCGACGATGTGCGCTGGAAGAACGATATGGCCGGCTGTTCCTATCACATCGACTCCGAAGAAGCGTCGTGGAACACGCACAAGGAATATGCCGACGGCAATACCGGTCACCGGCCGCGCACCAAGGGCGGTTACTTCCCGGTGCCGCCGGTCGACAGTCTGGCCGACCTGCGCTCGCTGATGTGCGCCACGCTGGAAGCCTGTGGGATTCCGGTCGAGGTTCACCATCACGAAGTCGGCACCGCCGGCCAGTGTGAAATCGGAACCAAGTTCAACTCGCTCACGCGCAAGGCCGACGAGTTGCTGATGCTCAAATACGTCGTCCAGAACGTCGCCCACCTTCACGGCCGCACCGCCACCTTCATGCCCAAGCCGCTGGTCGGCGACAATGGGTCGGGGATGCACGTGCACCAGTCGCTTGCCAAGGAAGGCAACAACCTGTTTTCCGGCGATCAGTACGGCGGGCTTTCGGAGACTGCGCTTCACTACATCGGCGGCATATTCAAGCATGCCCGGGCAATCAACGCGTTCTCGAACTCGACCACCAACAGCTACAAGCGGCTTGTGCCGGGCTTCGAGGCGCCGGTACTTCTGGCCTATTCGGCGCGCAACCGTTCCGCATCCTGCCGCGTTCCTTGGGTGGCCAGCGCCAAGGCGCGCCGGATCGAAGTCCGGTTCGGCGATGCCGCGGGCAATCCGTACCTCACCTTCGCCGCGATGATGATGGCCGGTCTGGACGGTATTCTGAACAAGATCGACCCGGGTTCGCCCATGGACAAGGATCTCTACGATCTGCCGCCCGAAGAAGAGCGAGACATCCCGCGCGTCTGCCACGCGCTGGACCAGGCGCTGGACGCACTGGACAAGGACCGCGACTTCCTCAAGGCGGGGGACGTGTTCTCCGACGACCTGATCGACGGCTATATCGAGCTGAAGATGAAGGAGGTTACCCGCTTCCGGATGTCCACCCATCCGGTCGAGTTCGACATGTATTTCTCCTCCTGAGCGTTGCCCAACCCTCGCTGCCCGGCCGCCACGGCCGGGCAGCAGCCTGACCAGCATTGCTGAAACACATTTGCCGCCGATCCCCG
Source organism: Candidatus Wenzhouxiangella sp. M2_3B_020 (assembly GCA_051428125.1). Taxonomy (GTDB): domain Bacteria; phylum Pseudomonadota; class Gammaproteobacteria; order Xanthomonadales; family Wenzhouxiangellaceae. The sequence continues at coordinate 18,362 of JBPRGD010000303.1, read as the reverse complement.
TCGCCGACGCGCAGGGGGCACGCAGCAACCTTGCCCTGTGTGCGACAGATCAGATTCCACGGAACTGTGCGGTATGATTGAGACTCGAAGTTTCATTGAAACCCGAGGAGGCGAGCATGGCAATTTCGAACTGGATCAAGGGGTCTGTGACGATAGTGTCGCTCGCGGCGCTGGCCGTGCTTGTGCCCGTGTCACCGGCGCTGGCCCAGGATATCTACAAGACCGTCGATGAGAACGGCAATACCGTCTATACCGACCAGAAGCCCAGCGACGATGCGCAGCCGGTCAAGCTCAAGGAGCTCACGGTCGTCGACCCGGTGGAGTTGGGCGACGAGCAGGCGGTGGGCGGCGGCAGCGAGAATGGCGCAAGCGGCGATTCCGCTCCGGATTTCGGCCTCAGGATCGTGACGCCGGCTGCCCAGGAGTCCGTATGGAATACCGCCTATGTCCTTACGGTACAGGTTCAGACGGAGCGCGAACTACCCGCCGGATCGCGGTTGGCGTACCTGGTTGACGGTGAAGTTCGATCTACCACTCGTGCCCAGAGCGTCGAGATCGAGGAGGTCTACCGTGGCGAGCACCAGCTCAGCGTGGAACTCCGGGCCTCCGACGGCCGGGTGCTCGGCAGCGCCGGGCCGATCACGTTCTTCATGCGCCAGCACTCGCGTCTTCACCCCAATCCGGGTTGAGTTCGGCCCTGGTTGCTGAAGGCGAGCGATACAAAGGACAGGAAGAAGGCACGACGTTTCAGAATCGGAAGCCTTTCTTCGTGTCCCGCTTTTCTGATTTGAAACACACTCCGTGCGGCGTGGTTCAATTGACCTCGATCCAGAAGGTCACCGGCCCGTCGTTAACCAGTGCGACCTGCATGTCGGCGCCAAACACGCCGAAGGCGCACCTTGGCCAGGTGCGGGCGATTCGTTGCTCCAGCATATCGAACAGCATCCGCCCCTTGTCCGGTGGCGCCGCCGGCGTGAAGCTCGGGCGGTTGCCCGACTCGGTGTCGGCGGCCAGCGTGAACTGTGGGACCAGCAGCAACTCGCCGTCGACATCGCGCAGGCTCAGATTCATCCGACCTTGTGCGTCGGCGAACATCCGATAGTTCAGTATTCGTTCCATGAAACGATCGAGGCGTGGTTCTTCGTCTTCGCGCCCGAAGCCGACCAGGGCCAGCATGCCGGCGCCCGTCTCGGCAATCCGTCTGCCGTCGATGCTGACGCTCGCCGATAGCGTTCTCTGGAGCAGGGCGATCATCGCTGCCCGGTCCTCCGATTCAAGGAAGCTGCGCGACATCTGTCCGCGCCGGAAGCCCGCTCGACAAGCAGTTCTGTCGACGCGTGTTTTTTCGTCGCACCTCGGGAACCGGCATGTGCAGGCTGTGCGGTGTCCATGGCCGGGGATGGTAGCATCGGCGGCGATGAAAATTTTTCTGGGGCGCCTATTTCTGCACAGCACGGCCTGGCTGCCGCTGCGCCTCCAGCGCGGCCTGGCCGCGATGATCGCAGGCCTCGTTCACATCGCGGGCGGGCGCAAGCTGGGCGTCGTTCGGTCCAATCTTGCGCGGGCGTTTCCGGAACTTCCAGCCGAGCGGATCGAGGGGATCGGTCGCGCGAACACGCGCGAGATGGTCCGCACGCTGCTCGAATGCGGTCCGGCCTGGAACCGCAGCAAGACATGGATGCAGCGCCACATCGTCGAGGTTCACGGCCGGCGTCACGTCGAAACACCCTTGCAGGCGGGCAGGGGTGTGCTGGTGCTCGGCGGTCACCTGGGCAACTGGGAAGTTTCGATCCTGTACGGCAGCCTGACCCTGCCGATCGCCTACCTTTACAAGCCGCCGCGCTCGAGCAAGGTGGATCGCCTGCTGACCGAATACCGCAGCCGTTTCGACGGCGAGATGATCGCCACCGGCGGCGCTGCAATGCGGCGAGCGGTACGCAGGCTGCGAAGCGGGCAGGCCGTTGGAATGCTGGTCGACCAGCTGCCGCGCGGCGGCAATTCAGTAATGGCGCCGTTCTTCGGGCAGACCGTGGCCACGATGACGCTGCCGCATCGGCTGGTACAGGCGACCGGATGTGCGGTCGTCATGGGGCATTGCCTGAGAGCGGGCGACGCCTGGAAGATTCGTTTCGACCCGGTGCCCGACGCCGATCATCCGGATCCCGAAGTGGCTGCGGCGGCCATGAATCGTGTGCTGGAGAAAGTCGTGCGCGGCGCGCCGGAGCAGTATCTTTGGCAATATCGGAGGTTCGACGTCTTGCCGGAGCGGCGGGCGCGGTGATGATGGGGCACCGGGCCGGGTGCGGCGGTCTTCTAAATCAAATTCAACTTCTAAAACCATTTCGCCCCGCGCTTCGCGCTTGCTGGCGACCTACTTTTCACAAGCGCCTGAAAAGCAGGCAAAAGCGCTTTTTAGAAGCGGCAGAGGGTTGCGCTGCGGGCTGATGGATGCGGTGGTTAGGTGTTTGATTGCGGCGCTGGGTTGAGATCTTCTTGTCCGTCGTCGCCCGCAAGCGCGCAGCGCGGGGCGAAATGAGCTTTTCAGTTTTCAGTTCGAAAATTGAAGACTGAAATCGAACGCGCCCCGGCATCGGTGGCTTTACCCGCAAGCGCGAAAAGAACGAAACCGCTATTTCTTCGAAAGGCGTTTGAGCCAGACGCCTATAACCTTCTCGGCCTGCTTGTCGCCGTTGGCGCGTGCCGCGGCAATGCCGCGCTCCCAGGCCGCCTGCGCCTCTCCGGGCTCGCCGTTGGCTTCCAGCCCCTTGCCCAGTTCCTGCCACGCCATGGTGTGTTCCGGCTTGAATGCCGTGGCTGCGCGGAAATGCGCGATCGCCTCGGCCAGGTCACCGCCCTTAAGGCGCGCCTGCCCGGCCGCCAGCCGCGCCTCGTAGGAATCGCGGCCGTTGTCGATCAGCTTTTCGAGTATTTCGGGGTTCATGGCAGGCACCTTCGGTCACTTGCGATCTGAAAAATGTATGGCAGGGCCGATTCTGGAGGTTTTCTTGTGGTGTTTCAGGTTTTAGGTTTCAGGTAAAACCAATAACTGACACCGAACATCTGATATCTAAAACCCAAAACCTAAATCAGTGATTCAGTGTTTCCAATACGTCGGCGTCAACAGCACCAGCACGGTGAATATTTCGAGCCGGCCGAGCAGCATCGCGAAGCTCATCAGCCATTTCGTGGTCTGGGTGAGTCCGCCCCAGTTGAGCCCGGCCTCGCCGAGCGCTGGCCCGAGATTGTTCATCGCCGAAAATACGACCGAAACCGAAGTCACCAGGTCCTGTTCGAAACTTGAAACGACCAGGGTGAGCAAGACGATGCAGACGATGTATAACGAAACAAAGCCCCAGATGGCGTTTGCGACCTCCGGTGCGAGGGTTCGGCCGCCGAGCTTCAGCGGAACCACCGAGCGCGGGTGAATCAGCCGCTTGAGTTCGCGCAGACCCTGCTTCGAGACCAGGTAGACCCGTACGATCTTGAATCCACCGGTGGTCGAACCGGCGCAGCCGCCGAGGCCGGAGATCAGGATCATCAGCAAAGGCAGCGTACCCGGCCACAGATAGACATCGGCGCTGGCAAACCCCGTCGTCGTGGTGTAGGAAACCGCGTGGAAAAGCGCGTAGCGCAGTGATTCCCAAAAGGTCTCGTATACGCCATGACTCCAGAGCAGCAGCGTGATCAAACCGCTGATGACAAGCAGCAGGATCGCGAACAGGCGGAGCTCGGGGTTGTTCAGATACGCCTGGGCCGAGGCCCGTCGCAGTGCCAGGAAGTGAAGCGCGAAATTCATCGAGGCGATGAACATGAAGAAGATGATCAGGAATTCGATCAGCGCACTGTCGAAATGGCCGATCGATGCGTCATAGGTCGAAAAACCCGCCGTGGCGATCGTGCTGAAGCTGTGGCTGAACGCATCGAACACGCTCATGCCGGCCGCCCACAGTGCCAGCGCGCATACCAGTGTAAGCCCGATGTAGATCGCCCACAGCGCCTTGGCGGTTTCGGCGATCCGCGGGGTCAGGCGGTTTTCCTTGACCGGCCCTGTGACCTCGGCCTTGTAGATTTCCATGCCGCCGATCTTGAGCATGGGCAGGATCGCCACGGCCAGCACGATGATGCCCAGGCCACCCATCCACTGCAGCTGCTGGCGATACCAGAGGATGGAAATCGGCATCTCTTCCAGGCCGGACAGTACCGTGGCGCCGGTAGTGGTGATGCCGGAAGTCGACTCGAAAACCGCATCCGCCAGGCTGATGTCGAGCACCAGTATCAGCGGAAGTGCGCCGGCCAGCGCGACGGCACCCCAGCATGCAACCACGACGAGAAATCCGTCGGCGACCCGGAGCTCGCGCCGATTGTCTCGTACCGGCCAGTACATGGCCAATCCCGTCGAGAGCACGGCGCCCATGCTGAAAGCGAATGAACCGGCGGCGCCGTCGGCGGAGAACCATGCGAATGCCAGCGGTGGGGCGAAGCCGATGCTGACGAACATCAAAAGGGCGCCAACCACTCGCTGTACAGGCGCATACGCGCGCATCAGACAAACACGGCTTCTACGGCGAAAAGGCGTTCTACCTCTGCGATTTCGCGTTTATCGGCCACGAACAGGATCACGTGATCCTCGGGCTCTATGGTCACGTTGTGGTGCGCCATCAGCACCTCGTCGCCCCGGACGACAGCGCCGATCGTGGTTGACTTGGGCAGCTTGATGCTGCCGATCTCGCGGCCCACGATCTTCGACCGGCCCGGATCGCCGTGGGCGACGACTTCAATCGCCTCGGCCGCGCCCTGTCTGAGCGAATGTACGCGCACCATGTGGCCCTTGCGGATCAGGGCCAGCAGCGCGCCGATGGTGATCTGCTGCGGGCTGACGGCGACATCGATGCGATCGGATTCCACCAGGTCGACGTAGGCGGCGCGGTTGATCAGCGTAATGACCTTGTGCGCACCCATGCGCTTGGCCAGCATCGACGACAGGATGTTCGCCTCGTCGTCGTTGGTCAGCGCGCAGAACACGTCCATCTCGTCGATGCCTTCCTCGCGCAGCAGGTCCTCGTTGGCGCAGTCGCCCACCAGCACGATGGAGGTGTCCACGGCCTCGGCGATCCGCTCGGCGCGCTGCGGGTCGCGCTCGATGAGCTTGACGTGCAGGTTGCGTTCCAACCGGCGCGCCAGCGCCGATCCGATGTTTCCTCCGCCGGCCAGCATGACCCGTCGGGCCGGCCCCGAAGTGCTGCCGAACGTCGCCATGACCTCGCGGATCTCCTGCGTGGGCGCGAGGAAGAACACCATGTCGTCGACCTCGATGACGGTGTCGCCCTCCGGAATGATGGCCTCGTCACGCCGGAAGATCGCCGCGACGCGGGCGTCCACGCCCGAAGGCAGTTCCTCGGGCAGGCTGGAGAGTTCGCGGCCGACGAGCTTGCCCTCGCGCACCGCACGCGTGGCGACGAGCTGCGCCCTGCCGTCGGCGAAGTCGAGCACCTGCAGCGCGCCGGGATACTCGATCAGCCTGCGGACGTGGTCGGTGACCAGCTTTTCCGGGCTGATCAGGTAATCGATGGGCGCGTGCTCGCGGGTGAACAGTTCGGGGTGGGCCAGGTAGTCGCCGGCGCGGATCCGGGCGACCTTGGTCGGCGTGTTGTACAGCGAGTAGGCCACCTGGCAGGCGACCATGTTGGTCTCGTCGGAGTTGGTCAGCGCGATCAGCAGCTCGGCGTCCTCGATGCCGGCGCGGATCAGCGTCTCGGGTCGCGAGGCGTGACCCTCGACGGTTCGGATGTCGAGTTTTTCCTGCAGCTCCCGGAGCCGGTCGGGATCGATGTCGACGACCGAGATATCGTTTTCCTCGCGCGACAGCGAGTGCGCCATGCCGGATCCGACCTGGCCGGCGCCGAGGATGATGATCTTCATGTCTCCTCGCCCTGGACCCGTTTCGGGTCGATGCCGAGCTGGCGCAGCTTCCGGTACAGGTGCGTGCGTTCCATTTCCACGGCCTCGGCGAGCTGGCCGACACTGCCCTCGGCGCGCCGCAGCCGCGCGATCAGGTACTGGCGCTCGAATGCCTCGCGGGCCTCGCGCAGCGGCAGCTCGAACAGCGGCGAATGCGCCGCCTCGACGGAGTCAGGATCCTCGCGCTGCGTTCGCGCCAGCAGCGATTCGACCTCCTCGGGCTCGACGGGCTGATCGGTTCCGGCCTGCAGCAGGTTGCGGATGAGGTTGACCAGCTCGCGCAGGTTGCCGGTCCAGTCATGCTGTCTGAGCAGGTTCTGCACCGGCACCGGAATCGGCCGGTAGGGCAGGTTCTCGCGAGTAGGCAGCCGCTCGGACAGGTCGCGCACCAGTTCGGGGATGTCTTCGCAGCGTGCGCGCAGCGGCGGCACGTCGACCACGTTTTCGGCGATGCGGTGGTAAAGTGCGCGGTCGAAGCGGTCATCGGCGGCGAGTCGCTCGATGCCCGGCGCGGCCACGGCGACGACCCGCACGCCGGCCCCGGCCCGCGCCAGCAACGCCTCCAGCGCCGCACGGTCGGCATCGCCCAGGGCCTCGAAATGCTCCAGCAGCAGCGTGGTCGGCCCTTCCGCGGCGGCGGCGTCGCTCTCGGCCAGCCGTTCGGCCAGGTGGCCGGTGGGCGTGCAGGAAACCTCGATCCTGGATCCGCCCGCCGATCCCCACTGCCTGTGCAGCCAGCGCGCCAGCGTCGTGCGGCCGCTGCCGGGCTCGCCGGTGACCAGGACGTGCCCCGACGAGGCCGCGACGGCGTCGAGGCGCTCGCGCAATCGCGCGGCGGCCCGGCTTCGCCCGATCGGCTCGGGGATCTCGTCGATCTCGGCGTCGCCGGCGCCGCGGACCGCAGTCTCTCCGCCGGCCAGCGCCTTGCGCACCGTGCTCAGGAGCCGGGCCATCGAAACCGGTTTTTCGATGAAGTCGCGCGCGCCGTTGCGGGTGGCCTCCACTGCGGCCTCGACCGAGCCGTGACCGGAAATCATGACCACCGGGCAAAGGTCGCGATCCTGTTCGCGCCATTCGCGCAGCAGGCTGATGCCGTCGGTATCGGGCATCCAGACGTCCAGCAGCACGAGGTCGGGATCGCGTTCGGCGCGGAGCGTGCGCGCCTCGGACGCGTCGGCCGCGAGCACCGTTTCGTAGCCTTCGTCGGAAAGGATTTCGCCGACGAGCTCGCGGATGTCCGGTTCGTCGTCGACGATCAGGATGGTCGCGGCCATGCGGGCTTGCGCTCCACTGAAGCGTTCGAGTCCGAAGGATAGCGCATCGGTAGCAGGAGCCGGACCAGCGCACCGCCGCCCTCGGCGTTGTCGGCCTCGATCCGACCGCCGGCCTGTTCGATGATCCGGCGAACGATGGCCAGCCCCAGTCCGGTGCCGCGGGGCTTTGTGCTGGCGTAGGGTTCGAACACGCGCGGCAGGATCTCCGGATCGAAGCCGGGCCCGTCGTCGGTGATTTCCAGTGCCAGCCACTCGTCGTCGCCGTGCCGAAGCCGGCGTGTCCGGATGGTCAGCAGCGGGGCGTCTTCCGGGTGGGCCTCGCGCGCGTTCTGGACCAGGTTGTTGAGGACCTGCTGGAACTGGGCTGGATCGCCCACGGCACGTGCATCGCCGTGGTCCAGGTCGATGTCGAACCGCACGCCCGTGTCGCCGGACGACCACAGGTCGACGATGCCGTCGATCAGCGAGCGAAGATCCAGCGGCTCGCGGCGGCCCGAGCCGGGCCGGGCATAGTCGCCGAACGCATCGACGAGCCGCTGCAGCACGTCGACCTGGTTGACGATGGTGCCGGTGGCGCGCTGCAGCAGCTCGGCGTGCTCGGGACCGACGTCGTCGGCCAGCCGGTATCGCAGCCGCTCCGCGGCCAGCCGGATCGGCGTCAGCGGGTTCTTGACCTCGTGGGCCAGACGGCGTGCCAGCTCCGCCCACGCGGCCTGACGCTGCGCCTGGTCGAGCATCGTGACGTCGTCGAACACCACCACGTGGCCGTAGCGCTCGGGATGCTCGGCGTCGGGCAGCGTCGAGCCGCGGCAGACAAGCGCCAGCGCGGCGTCGGTGCGCTCGAGCTTGACTTCCTCGCGCCAGAGATCGGCGCCCTCGGCGATGCGCCGGGCCACGACGTCGAACAGTGGACCGAGCTCGGGGTGGTCCGTCGAAACCGCGTCCAGCGCCTCGCCTTCGAGACGTTCCAGGTCGCAGCCGAGAATGTCGGAGGCGCTGCGGTTGGCCGCGGTCAGGTGGCGCGCGCTGTCGAACGCGATCACGCCGGCCGACAGCCGCCCCAGCAGCGTTTCGAGGTAATGGCGCTGCGACTCGAGTTGCTGCTGGCTGCGGGCGAGCCGGCGCGCCATGCTGTTGAACGACTCGACGAGGAAGCCGAGTTCGTCGCGGCTGGCCACGTCCAGCGTTTCGGGAAACTCGCCGGCGCGCATGAGCTCCGTGGCCTCGGCAAGGTCGCGGATCGGCCGGACCAGCCGGCGCGCGGCGTTGAATGCCAGCAGGATGGCCAGCAGCGCCGTGATGCCGAGGACCAGGGACAGGATCAGGATGAAACTCTGCTGGAGTCGCTGGCGGAGGAACGCGATGTTCTCGTAGCGGAAGAACGCCTCCTCGATGCTGGCGGCCAGCTCCGAAAAGTCCTCCGGCAGCGGGAAGATCCCCTGCAGGATCCGATCGGGCGTTTCGTCCAGGGCCGAACCCAGCGGCACCAGCACGCGGATCCGCAGCCCGTCTTCGGACGGCTCGGCCGCGCTGTAACGCTGGCCGCGTGCGGCCTGGTTGAGGGCGAACGCCGAAGGAAGGTCGGCGACCATGCGCTGCGGGTCGATGTGGACCAGCGATTCGACCCGGCCGGACGGGGTCAGCGTAGTCAGCTCGACCGGTCCGGCCGATGAAACCCGGGAGAACAGGTAGTCCAGCAAGCGGTTCTCGTCGGCCTGCCGCGGCATCGCCGCCGCGATCCGGGCAAGCTCGGACCGGGCCTGCCGGGTTCGCAGGTCGAGGAACAACTGGCCGAGTTCGATGGAGTCTGCCAGCGCGGGCTCGGCGCCGGTATCGAACCAGTCCGAGATGGTGTTGTCGAGGAACTCCACCGAGAACAGGTAGACCACCACCACCGGCGGCAGCGCCAGCGCGATGAACACGCCCACCAGCCGGGCGCGCAGCCGGGCGCCCGGGGCGTTGGCCCGCACTTCTCGAATGAGCCGCAGAAGCCGCTGGCCGATGGCGAACAGCAGCACGACCAGCGCGACGATGGTCATCGACAGGATCGCCAGGCTCAGGCTTCCCAGCCGGCTCGAATCCTGTTCGACGTTGGCGACGAGAAACAGCGCGCCCAGCAGCAGGCCGGCCACGGCGGCCAGCGGCAGGACGGGCAGAATCCGGCTCAGGACGGATTTATTTGCCACGTGTGCAACCGGCTGCTCAAGCGCCAATCGTCGGAAAACAGCGAAGGCAGGTGCATCGGAGACGGCAGCGCGCCGCGGTTGAACGATGCCCGGACCTGCACCTGCCAGTGCGCCTGCCCGGCGCGGTCCAGCGAAAGGCCCGTCGAATACGGTCGCGGCTGCTCGAGCCGGTCCAGCAACAGCCAAAGGCGCGGGAACGTCTGCTGGTCCTCGCCCATCGTCAACTGCCATTGCTCGGTCAGCGGCAGGAAGCGCAGCGTGATCGGGTGAGTGCGCTTCTCGCGCGGTAGCGCGACCGGCCCGAAGCGCCGGCTTACGCGCGTGACGAGATCCACGCGCAGGTCCACGCCGCTTTCCAGCGCTTCCAGCATCGCCGGGGTGGGCTCGAACGCGATGCCGGTAGTGACCCGGATTCCGCCGTAGGTCCGCTCCAGGACCGGGTCCAGCGACAGGTCGCCGCGTACCGCTTCGCTACCGCAGCCGGCGCAGGCGAGCATAGAAAAAACCGTCGCGGTCCAGGCTGCCCGGCAGGACCTGGCGGCCCGGCTCCAGCGCCACGCTGTCGACCAGCGAAAAGGCCTGTTGCTCGGCATCGTCATGCTCGTCAACGAATTCCCCGATGAGGTCGCGATTCTCGGCGTGCAGTATCGAACAGGTTGCGTAGACCAGCAACCCGCCGGGCGTCAGCAGCGGCCACAGCGCGTCGAGGACGGCGCGCTGGATCCCCCGGTTGCGCTCGAGATCGCCGGGCCGTCGAAGCCAGCGGATGTCCGGATGGCGGCGCATCACGCCGGTGGCCGAGCAGGGCGCGTCGACGAGGATGCGCTCGAAACGGCCCGATCCCGCCCAGTCTCCGGGCCGTGAGGCGTCGCCGACGACGACGCGCCCGGTCAGTCCGAGCCGGTCGAAGGTCTCTTCGACGCGGTGCGCACGCTCGGCGTCGATTTCCACGGCCGTGAGTTCGACGTCGGCGCACTCGGCGATGTGGGCGGCCTTGCCGCCCGGGGCGGCGCAGGCGTCGAGCACGCGCTGGCCGGGCTCAAGCTCCAGCAGCCCCGCCGCGGCCTGGGCGCCGGCGTCCTGCACCGAGAACTCGCCGGCCTGGAAGCCCGGCAGCGTGCTCACGGGCGCGCCGTGGAGCAGTCGCACGGCGTCGGGGAAGCGGGGATCGGTCTCGGTCTCCACGCCGGCGGCTTCCAGCGCCGCGACCAGCTCGGCCGGCGTCCGGCGCCGACGATTGACCCGCAGCCACAGCGGCGGGGGGTGGTTGCCGGCCTCGGCGATGCCGCGCCAGTCGTCGGGCCAGTCCCGCCGGATCGCGTCCAGCAGCCAGTCCGGATAACCGAATCGCAGCGCGGGGTCGTCCGGCATTCGCTGGGCCAGTTCGTCGGCGCGCCGCTGATGATTGCGGAGCACGGCGTTGACCAGGCCGCCGAGGTGTGGCTGTCCCGCCGCGCGGGTCGCGGCTACGCTGGCATGCACGACGGCCGCGGCCGGCTCGCGATTCTCGATGAGCTGGTCCAGCGCCGCGAGCAGGATGAAGTGAACGTCGCGCGCCTTGCGCGGCAGCGGCTTGCGCAGCAGCTGATCGAGACGCCATTGAAGCGCCGGCAGGTCGCGCAGGACCCGGTTGCACAGCCGCCGGACCAGCGCCCGGTCGCGCGCCGCGGGCAGTTCGGCGCGCAGGTCTGCCAGCGCGTCGGAAAGGCTGCGGCCCTCGTCGAGCACGGCGGCCAGCGCCCGTGCAGCGCGGCGGCGCGGTCTCGCGCCGGAGCCGGTTTCGCTCACGCGACGCTCCCGGCGGCGATGTTCAGCCGCGCCATGCCGGATGCGCGTTGAGGAACTGCTCGACGGCCAGCCGCTTGCGTCCGGGAAGCTGCAGTTCGAAGACGTCGAGAATGCCGCGTCCGCACGCCACTCGCAGTGCGTTCGGGTGTCCGGCGTCCGTCACCGGCCGGCCGGGACTGGTGTCGCCGGCATCGGCGTCGGCGGCGCTCGCCCGGTAGATGCGTACCGGCTCGCCGTCGATCTCGCCGTGCGCGATCGGCCACGGGTTGTAGGCCCGCACCTGCCGTGCGAGGTCGTCGGCGTCCTGCGTCCAGTCCAGGAGGGCGTCGGATTTGCGGATCAGCGGTGCGTGGGTGGCCCGGGCATCGTCCTGCGGCACGGGCGCGGGCAACGAGCCGGCCTCGAGCCGCTCCAGCGCATCGTCCAGCAGTTCGCCGGCGATGTGCGCCAGCCGGTCGTGCAACTCGCCGGCGGTTTCGTCCGGCCCGATGTCGGTGGCCTGCGAAAGGATCATGTCGCCGGTATCCAGCCCGGCGTCCATCTGCATCAGCGTCACGCCGGTCTGCCGGTCTCCGGCCAGGATGGCCTGCTGGATCGGGCTGGCGCCGCGCCAGCGCGGCAGCAGCGAGGCGTGCAGATTCCAGCATCCGAGCCGGGGAACGTCCAGGACGCGCTTCGGCAGCAGCAACCCGTAGGCGGCCGTCAGCATCAGGTCCGGCGAAAGCGCCCGGAGTGCGTCGACGGCCTCGTCGCTCTTCAGCGTCTCCGGCTGCAGCACGTCGATCCCCGCCTCGGCGGCGAGTTGCTTGACGGGGCTCGCCTTGACTCGCCGGCCGCGCCCGGCCGGGCGGTCGGGCTGGGTGAGCACGGCGACGGGGCGAGGGCCTCGCACCAGGCGCGCCAGTGCGGGCACGGCGAACGCCGGCGTGCCGGCGAAGACGATGCGTGGGGAACTCACGACGCGGCGGCGTGGGGCAGGGCGTTCAGACCGACTGGGGCGCTGGCTCGCGCTGCTGAAGCGCGGCCTTTTTCAGGCGCTTTTCGATCATTCGCCGCTTCAGCGGCGACAGGTAGTCGACGAACACCTTCCCGTCGAGGTGGTCGATCTCGTGCTGTATGCACACCGCCAGCAGGCCGTCGGCATCGATCTCGTAGGGTTCGCCGTCGCGGTCCAGCGCCCGGACGCGTATCCGCTCGGCCCGCTCGACCTCGGCATATTCGCCGGGAACCGACAGGCAGCCTTCCTCGCAGACCTGCGTGCCGGCGCGCTCGACGATCTCGGGGTTGATCAGCACGCGGGGCTGGTCGCGCTGTTCCGACAGGTCCAGCACCAGCAGCCGCAGATCGCGGTTGACCTGGGTCGCGGCCAGGCCGATGCCGCGGGAGGCGTACATGGTCTCGAGCATGTCCTCGGCGAGCCGGCGCACCGAGTCGTCGACCTCGTCGACCGGCCGGGCGACCTTTCGCAGCCGCGGATCGGGAAACCGGAGAATGGTCAACTGGGTCATGTTTCTGAACAATCCGCAATAAGTGTGTGCAACGCCACGAATTTTAACCGCGCGAGGGTGGAAAAAACGTGCAATATGGGTATGATAGCGCAGGTAGTGGAAGCGGGCGCTCCGCGTCGTGGGATCGGATCGAGGCGGGCTCTTGCGCGATGGCGTACCTGGGAGGAAGCACATGAGAACGATTTCGACGTTGTTGATCGCACTGCTGGTGGCGCTGCCGCTGGCGGCCCAGGATGTGGAGCTGCGCGACGATCATCCGGACGAGTACGTGGTGCAGGAGGGGGACACGCTCTGGGATATCGCCGGCATGTTCCTGACCCGGCCGTGGCAATGGCCGGCGATCTGGCAGGCCAATCCGGACATCGAGAATCCGCACCTGATCTACCCGGGCGACCGGCTGTCGCTGATCTACGTCGACGGCCAGCCGCGCCTGGTCAGCGACCGCACGCGCCGATTGTCGCCGGAAGTCCGGCGCACCGAGACGACCGGTCCGATCACGACGGTGCCGCTGAGCGCCGTCGAGCCGTTCCTGCTCAAGCCCCGCGTCGTCGGCCGCGACGCGCTGGCCGACATGCCCTACATCGTCGCCAACGAGGACACGCGCACGATCTCCGCCGAACCGTATCGGTCGTTCGTTCGCGGCCTCGACGGCCACTCGGCCGGTGACCAGGTCGTCGTGGCGCGGCTGAGCTACCAGTTCGAGGAAGTCGAGGCCCACGGCCGCAAGGCCGTTCGTCAGAACCTGATGCGCGGCAACCTCGGCGCGGTGCCGTCCGACCAGCGCCCCATCCAGGTAGGACGGCGCCTGAACCCGTTCGCGCCCGAGGGCAAGGTCATCGGCTACCAGCTCTGGGAGGTCGCGCGCGCCGAGGTGCTCACCCAGGGCGACCCGGCGCAGCTCGAGGTCCTGGATGCCGAGATGGAAGTCCGTCCCGGCGATTACATCCTGCCCATCGACCCCTACCTGTACGACCTGACGTTCTACCCGCGGGCTCCGGAATTCGAGATTCCCGAGGGTGCCAGCATCATCGGCGTGCGCGGCGGCGACAACGCCGTGGCGCACTACCAGATCGTCGCTCTCGACCTCGGCATCGACGACGGCGTCGAGCCCGGGCACACGTTCTCGGTGTTCCACCGCAACCGCGTCGTCGAGGATGAATTCGTCGACGGCCTGCGTGGACGCCCCGCACCCGACGGTGTCAGCGGCCGCGACGTCCTGCTGCCGCCGCAGTACATCGGCCAGGTCATGGTCTTCCGAGCGTTCGATCGGGTCAGCTACGCGCTGGTCATGAGCGGCAAGCGCGGCGTGCGCACCGGCGACCTGATCGACCACCCCGACCGGCGCCTGTAAGCGGCGGCGCCCGGCACCGCGCCGTGCGGATGGCGTCGGGCCGCGACGACGTCGACTGGCTGAAAGTCCTGCTGGCGCCCGGCCTCGGGCCCGGCACCCTGGAACGCCTCGATCTGGCGCCCGAAGCACTCCCGGAACTCCCCGGATGGAGCCGCGGGGCGCTCGAGCGGGCCGGCCTGAAAAAGGCGACCGTCGAGGCGCTGAAGAAACCGAACCACGATTACCTGCAGGCCAGCATCGACTGGCTGGCCGAGCCAGGCCATCACCTGGTCACGCTGTCGGATTCGTACTATCCGCCGCTGCTGCGCCGCATCGCCGATCCTCCGCCGGCCCTGTTCGTCAACGGTAACCCGGACTGGCTGCTGCGCCCCCAGCTGGCGATCGTCGGCAGTCGCAACGCGACGCCGGGCGGCCTGGACATCGCGCGCCAGTTCGCCGGCGAACTGGCACGGGCCGGCCTGGTCATCACCAGCGGCCTGGCCGCCGGCATCGACGCCGCCGCACACGCCGCGGCGATGGACGCCGGCGGCATCACGCTCGCGGTGGCCGGCACCGGTCCGGACCGGGTCTATCCGGCCCGGCACCGTGACCTCGCCCGCCGGATCGTGGATAATGGCGCGGTGATCAGCACCTTCGCCCCGGGCATGGGCCCACGCGCCGGCCATTTCCCGGCCCGCAACCGGATCATCAGCGGCATGAGCGCCGGCGTGCTCGTGATCGAGGCCGGTCTCAGATCCGGTTCGCTGATTACCGCCCGTCTTGCCGGCGAGCAGGGTCGGGAAGTCCTCGCGGTCCCAGGTTCGATCCGCAATCCCGTCGCGCGCGGCTGCCATCGGCTGATCCGACAGGGCGCCCGGCTGGTCGAGTCGGCATCGGACGTCGTCGGCGAGATCCGGCCGCTGATCGAGGAACTCGCCGGTGAGCTCGAGGGGCTTCTTCGGGCGCCCGGGGTTGAAAGCGCAGCCGGCCGCACCGACAACGAGCAGGAAGCGGACGCGGGTCCGGATGACCCCGAGGTCCGCGCGCTGCTCGCCGCGCTGGGTCACGACCCGGTTTCCGTGGACGAACTCATCCAACGCACAAATTTGACGACGCAGGCAGTATCGTCGATGCTGCTGGAACTTGAACTGCAAGGCCGGGTCGCGTCGCTGGGCGGCGGACGTTACAGTAGAACCGGCAATGACCGGGAACGTGTGGAATGAAGGAAAACGTGCTGGACCTCCTGATGTATCTCTTCGAGAACTACATCTACGAAGAACCCGAGACCGAGCCGGACCGGGATTCGCTGGGCGAGAGCCTCGAGCAGGCCGGGTTCTCCACCGGCGAGATCGAGCGCGCGTTCGCGTGGCTCGACGGCCTGGCCGAGCAGCGTCAGCTGCCCGAGGTCCGCAGCCAGTCGGACAACCCGGTGCGGCTGTTCGATGCCGAAGAACTGCGCCGCATCGACGTCGAGGCGCGGGGATTCCTGATGTATCTCGAGAACGCCGGCGTCCTGGATTCGCCCCGCCGGGAACTCATCATCGATCGGCTGCTGGCGCTGGACGGCACGGAGATCGGTCTCGAGGATCTCAAGTGGGTGGTGTTGATGGTGCTGTTCAACCAGCCGGGCCAGGAAGCCAACTACGCCTGGATGGAAGACCTGATGTTCGACGAAGAGGGCGAATACCGGCACTGACCGATCCCGTTCTCGTGCGCCTGTTCGCGCCGGGACGATTCGCACAGTAGAGACCTTATGGCGAAAAATCTGCTTGTTGTCGAATCGCCGGCCAAGGCGACGACGATCAACAAATACCTTGGCTCCGATTTCGAGGTGCTCGCCTCGTACGGGCACGTGCGCGATCTCGTGCCCCGCGAGGGTGCCGTCGACCCCGAGCAGGGGTTCGAGATGCACTACGACATCATCGATCGAAACAAGAAGCACGTCGACCGCATCGTAAAGGCGGCGAAGTCGGCCGACGCGGTCTACCTCGCCACCGACCTCGACCGCGAAGGCGAGGCCATTTCCTGGCACATCGCGCAGATCCTGAAGGACCGGGGCATCAACGGCTCGACTCCGATCCGGCGCGTCGTGTTCAGCGAAATCACCAAGCGTGCCATCCAGGAGGCGCTGGACAATCCGCGCGACCTTGCCGATTCGCTGGTCGACGCCCAGCAGGCGCGCCGCGCGCTGGACTACCTCGTCGGCTTCAACCTCTCGCCGCTGTTGTGGAAGAAGGTCCGTCGCGGCCTGTCGGCCGGTCGCGTCCAGTCTCCGGCGCTCAGGATGATCGTCGAGCGCGAGGAGGAAATCGAGCGGTTCGAACCGCAGGAATACTGGACCATCGAGGCCGACCTGGGCCCGGACGCCGATTCGCCGTTCCAGGCCAACCTCGTCAAGCTCGACGGCGAAAAGGTGCAACAGTTCGACATCACCGACGAGACCCGCGCGAACGAGGTCGTCGAGACCGCCGAACGGGCCGCGAACGGCGCCTTCGAGGTCACGCGCATCGACAAGAGCCAGCGGCGCCGCCGGCCGCAGCCGCCGTTCATCACGTCGACGCTGCAGCAGGAGGCCGCGCGCCGTCTCGGCTTCACGACGCGGCGCACGATGAGCGTGGCCCAGCAGCTCTACGAGGGCATCGACATCGGCGGCGGCAACCAGGGCCTGATCACCTACATGCGAACCGACTCGGTGGCGCTGGCGCAGGACGCGATCTCCGAGATGCGCAAGGTCATCGGCAAGGAGTTCGGCGAAGGCAAGATGCCCGACAAACCGAACTTCTACCAGTCCAAGAGCAAGAACGCGCAGGAAGCGCACGAAGCGGTGCGGCCCACGTCGGCATCGCTGACGCCGATCAAGCTGAAGTCGTATCTCAGCGACGACCAGTACCGCCTGTATCAGCTGATCTGGCAGCGGGCGGTGGCCAGCCAGATGATCCCGGCGGTCTACGACACCGTCAAGGCCGAGTTCGACGTCGGCAACGCGACGTTCCGCGCGAACGGCTCGACGCTGATCGAGCCCGGTTTCTTGAGCGCCTATGCCGACAGCAGGAGCGAGAAGGACAACCGGCTACCCGAACTCTCCGAGGGCGATTCGGTGGCGCTGCAGCAGATCCGGCCCGAACAGCACTTCACCGAGCCGCCGCCGAGGTACTCGGAGGCCAGCCTGGTCAAGGCGCTCGAGGAATGCGGGATCGGCCGGCCGTCGACCTACGCGTCGATCATCGACACGCTGAAGGATCGCGAATACGTCGAGCTCGAGAACCGGCGCTTCACGCCGACCTCCACCGGTAGAGTCGTCGCCAAGTTCCTGTCGCAGCACTTCGAACGCTACGTCGACTACGACTTCACGGCGAAGCTGGAAGACGAGCTCGACGCGATATCCAGGGGCGAGCATGACTGGGTTCCGCTGCTGGAGGAATTCTGGGCGCCGTTCATCGAGCGGGTGCACGAAAAGGACGAAACCGTCAGCCGCAAGGAAGCCCAGCAGGCGCGCGAACTGGGCACGGATCCCAAGACCGGCAAGCCGGTCATCGTCCGGCTCGGTCGCTACGGGCCGTTCGCGCAGATCGGTGCGGCCGAGGACGACGAGAAGCCGGAATTCGCTGGCCTTCGTCCGGGCCAGAAGATGGACAAGATCACGCTGGACGAAGCGCTGGAGCTGTTCAAGCTGCCTCGCGACCTTGGCGAGACGCCCGAAGGCGAGCCTGTGCAGGCCAACATCGGCCGCTTCGGCCCCTACATCCGCTACGGGAAGCGCAACTTCGTCTCGCTGAAGGACATCGATCCGCACGACGTCACGCTCGAGCAGGCGCTGGAGAAGATCGCCGGGCACAAGCAGATGCTTCGCGAGCGCATCATCCAGTCGTTCGAGGACGAGGGCATCGAGGTCCTCAAGGGTCGTTATGGTCCGTTCGTCACCGACGGCGACCGAAACGCCAGCGTCCCCAAGGACGCCGAACCGGCCGACCTGACGTTGGAGGAATGCAAGAAGCTGCTGGCCGAGGCCCCGCCCAAGGGCCGGCGCGGCAAGTTCGGGAAGAAGAAAGGCGGCAAGAAGAAAGCTTCGAAGAAGAAAGCCGGCAAGAAGAAGGCAGGCAAGAAGAAGGCGGCGAAGAAGAAGTCGAGCAAGAAGAAGGCTTCGAAGAAGAAGGCGAAGGCTTGAGGATCATCCGGCTTCCGGGAAATCGGAGCCGGTTTACGGTTTAGGGTTTACGGTTTACGCAAGCAGACTCGGGGCGAGTCCTAGACTTCTGCCGTCATCCGACTCCCGAACTGTTCTCGGCTTTTGCTTTCGCTTCCGTAAACCGTAAACCGT
>JBPRGD010000302.1:0-1578 GCA_051428125.1 Candidatus Wenzhouxiangella sp. M2_3B_020 | reverse complement strand
AAGGTCGAGATCGACTTCGACGGTCTTGCGCAGCGCATCATCGGCCTGCCGGTCGCCGAAGGCAACTACAGTAGTCTTCAGGCGGCCGGCAGCGGCAACCTGTTCTACATCGAGTCTCCCCAGCCGGGCGCGACGAACGAGCCGCCGGGCGAGTCGACCGCCGACGAGCGCGAGCTCAAGCGCTTCGATTTCGAGGAGCGCGAGGCCTCGACGGTCCTGAGGGGCGTGCGCGGCTTCGTTATCTCGGCCAACGGCAAGAAGATGCTGGTCCAGCGGGGCAACGGCCTGGCCATCGCCGACGTCGGCGAAGACATCGACCCCGAGGTCATCGACACCAGCGGCATGCGGATGTGGATCGATCCGCGAGAGGAGTGGGCGCAGATCTTCGACGAAGCCTGGCGCATGCAGCAGCAGTACTTCTACGCCGACAACCTGCACGGCATCGACTGGCAGGCGGTCTACGACCAGTACGAGCCGCTGGTCGAGCACGTCGGCCGGCGCGAAGATCTCAACGCGTTGCTGGTCAAGATGATCGCCGAGTTGCAGGCCGGTCATAACCGGATCGGTGGCGGCGATGTCTATCGCCCCGACGGCGTGACCCCGGGACTTCTCGGAGCGAACTTCGAGATCGCCGACGGCCGCTACCGGCTGGCGAAGGTCTACTCCGGCGAGTCGTGGAACCCGTTCCTGCGCGGCCCGCTGACCGAGCCGGGCAACGAGGCGCGTCAAGGCGAGTACATCCTCGCGATCAACGGCGAGGACCTGACCGCCGAAGACAACATCTTCCGGATGCTCGAAGGCACCGAGGACAAGCAGGTCATGCTGACCGTCGGCCCGAACGCCGACGGCACCGACTCGCGTGACGTCGTCGTGGAGCCGACCGGTTCCGAGGGCGCGCTGCGCCTGTGGAACTGGATCGAGACCAACCGGAAGAAGGTCGAAGAGGCTACCGACGGGCGGGTCGGATACATCTACCTGCCCAACACGGCCGGCGCTGGCTACACGTTCTTCAACCGCTACTTCTTCACGCAGCTGGACAAGGAAGCGCTGATCATCGACGAGCGCTCCAACAGCGGGGGCCAGGCGGCCAACTACATCGTCGAAGTGCTCAGCCGGCCCCACCTATCGTCGTGGGTCGATCGCGACGGCCTGCCGTACAACACGCCGGCTGGCGCGGTGCACGGGCCGAAGACGATGCTGATCGACCAGGACGCCGGATCGGGCGGGGACTACCTGCCGTACACGTTCCGGCACCTGGGCCTCGGCAAGCTGATCGGTACGCGCACCTGGGGTGGCCTGATCGGCATCGCGGCCAATCCGCCGCTGGTCGACGGTGGCTACATGAGCGTGCCGTTCTTCCGCTTCGTCGACGCCGACGGCGACTGGTCGGTCGAAAACGAGGGCGTGGCCCCGGACATCGAGGTCGAGCTGGACCCGGTCGCGACCAACAACGGCCGCGACACGCAGCTCGAGCGCGCGATCGAGCAAATTCTTGCCGAGCTCGAAGACTTCGAGTCACCGGTTCCACCGATCCCGCCGCTTCCAACGGAGTTGGGTGAATAAGCCGACCCGCATACG
>JBPRGD010000301.1:0-7123 GCA_051428125.1 Candidatus Wenzhouxiangella sp. M2_3B_020 | reverse complement strand
TCGCCGGCCGGACGGGAAGCGGCTGCTGTTCCACTCCGACCAGGGCGTGCAGTACACGGCCGGCCCGGTGCAGCGCTGGCTGGCCGCTCGCGGGGTGTGCTTGAGCATGTCGCGTAGAGGCGACTGCTGGGACAATGCCTGTGCCGAGAGCTTCTTCGCTCTGGCCAAGAAGGAATGGTTGCGGCCGCTGGGGCTGGTCGATCGCGAGGAGATGGCCGGCGAAGTCGACTACTACTTCGGCGAGTTCTACAATCGGATCCGGCGTCATACGCAGGCCGGCAACCTGCCGCCGGCGGTATATGAAGCCCGAGCCGAGGAAGGCCGTGCTTAACCCCGGTGTCTACAAAATCGGGGGCACTCCAAACCTTCAACCCTAAACCCTAAACCGGCCTGTCCACCCCGCGCCGCCGCGCATGATCCCACCACGGAAACCCGAAACCACCCTGGTCAGACCACCCTCACCAACTTCTCGATCAACCGCTCCAGCACCACGTTCTCCTCCTCCGTCAACGCCTCGCGGATCCGCTGCTCGTAGGCCAGCGCGGCCGGGACGATCTCGTCGTGCAGCGCGCGGCCGGCTTCGGTCAGCCGGAGGTGACGCTCGCGCCGATCGGCATCGTTGGGCTCCCGCTCGATCCGGCCG
The DNA here is from genome assembly GCA_051428125.1 of Candidatus Wenzhouxiangella sp. M2_3B_020. Taxonomy (GTDB): domain Bacteria; phylum Pseudomonadota; class Gammaproteobacteria; order Xanthomonadales; family Wenzhouxiangellaceae. The sequence continues at coordinate 6,480 of JBPRGD010000301.1, read as the reverse complement.
GCCTCCAGCAGCCGGCGCACGGCCCGGCTCACGGCCACCTTGTCCATGGCCGAGCGCTGGGCCACCTCGGTAGCCGACGCGCCGGGATAGCGGCCGAGGATGGCGATCACCCGCCACTCGGTCACCGACAGGCCGAAGCGCTGCTCGTAGGTACGGGCAATGCCCTGGCTGACGCGATTCGACAGCACGGACAGGCGATAGGGTAGGAAATGTTCCAGGTCGAGGGCGGACATGCGACGGTGGATCCCTTGAATTTAGTTTCAAATGTAACTAATATCGAGAGTATCGGCAAGGTCGGCCGCCGGGCCGACCCGTGCAAACCGGACATCAGGAGAATCGCCATGGACCCAACCCGATCCAATCCGCTCGGAGTCAAGCAGTTTGAAGTCATCGAATTCGCATCGCCGGAGCCCGAAAAGCTCCACGAGCTGTTCAAGAGCCTGGGTTTCACGGCCGTGGCGAAGCACAAGGACCAGCCGATCACGCTGTACCGGCAGGGCGACATCGACTTCATGGTCAACGAGACGCCCGACTCGTTCGCCAGCGAGTTCGCCGAAAAGCACGGTCCGTGCTGCACCGGCTTCGGCATCCGCGTCGACAAGCCCGAGGCGGCCTACGACCACATCATGCAGAAGGGCGGCAAGGATTTCGAAGGCGATGCCGACACACTTGCGCTGGACTGCCCGCGCATTTCCGGCATCGGCGGCAGCGTGCTGTACCTGACCTCCGGCAAGCAGGATATCGAACAGCACTTCGAATTCGATTCGTCGGTGGATCGCCATCCGAAGGGCGCGGGCCTGACGTACGTCGACCACCTCACCCACAACGTCTACAACGGAAACATGGCCGATTGGGCCGAGTTCTACGAAAAGCTGTTCGGCTTCTTCGAAGTCAAGTACTTCGACATCAAGGGCCAGCAGACGGGCCTGCGCTCCAAGGCCATGACCGCGCCGAACGGCGCGATCTCGATCCCGATCAACGAGTCCGAAGATCCCAAGAGCCAGATCAACGAATACCTCGACCAGTACAACGGCGAGGGCGTGCAGCACATCGCGCTGTACACCGACAACATCTACGAAACCGTCGAGCAGCTGCACGAAAACGGCATTGAGTTCCTCGACACGCCGAACACCTACTACGACGTCATCGACGAGCGCATCCCGGAGCACGGCGAGGATCTCGAGCGCATGCGCAAGAACAAGATCCTCATCGACGCCGATCCGAACGAAAGCAACCGCCAGTTGCTGCAGATCTTCACGCAGGTCAACATCGGCCCGATCTTCTTCGAGATCATCCAGCGCAAGGGCAACGAAGGTTTCGGCGAAGGCAACTTCAAGGCGCTGTTCGAAGCCATCGAGCGGGATCAGGAAAGGCGGGGGGTGCTTTGAGGCTTCGATTCGGCGTAGGTGGTTCGCCGGGGACGGTGCGGGTTGGGATATTCTGGAAAGAGGTTTACGGTTTCAGGTTTAAGGTTTAAGCAAGCGCGAATCTCGGCCTGGGGCGCACGGCACATTTCCGTCGCGCGAACGCCCTAAACCCTAAACCCTAAACCGAAGTCCGAAACCCGAAACCCGAAACCCGAAACCGTAAACCGTAAACCGTCTCTGTTTTATCCGACCAAGAAACGAATTCCGAAAACGGAACGTGGTGTTGCTATGAAATCCTGGATTACCCACCCCAAGGTCGAAGGCAAGGCGTCGCGCCAGGCGCATGCGGATCTGCCAGAAGGCACCTACGAACGCGAGTTGGGCAAGGAAGGTTTCTTCGGCCCCGCAAGCCACATGTACCACACCCATCCGCCGACCGGATGGACCGGGTTCGAGGGCCCGCTCAGGCCGCGCGCGTTCGACACCACGAAGCTCGAAGCCCCGGCCGGGTCACCGTGGCAGGCCGCCGAGCTGATGAACAACGCCCATACGCGCATCCGGTCGTGGAAGGCCGCCGGCGGCATGGACCACCTCGTGCGCAACTCCGACGGCGACGAACTGCTGTTCGTCCATTCTGGCGCCGGCGATCTCTATTGCGATTACGGCCACCTGGAATTCAGGGACGGCGACTACATCATGCTGCCGCGCGGGACGATGTGGCGGCTGGACAGCGACGGTCCGCTGGACGTGCTGATGATCGAGGCCACGAACTCCAGCTACATGCTCCCCGACAAGGGGCCGGTGGGCCCGCACGCCATCTTCGACCCGGCCATGCTGGACACGCCGGCCATCGACGACGACTTCGAGGCCCAGAAGGGCGACGGCGAATGGCGCGTGGTCGTCAAGCGCCGCAACCAGCTGTCGACGATCACGTATCCGTTCAATCCGCTGGACGCGGTCGGCTGGCACGGCGACCTGCTGCCCGTGCGCATCAACTGGCGCGACATTCGCCCGCTGATGAGCCACCGCTACCACCTGCCACCTTCGGCGCACACGACGTTCCTGGCCAACCGCTTCGTCGTCTGCACCTTCGTGCCGCGTCCGTTCGAGACCGACCCGGGCGCGCTCAAGGTCCCGTTCTTTCACAACAACGACGACTACGACGAACTCATCTTCTACCACGCCGGCAACTTCTTCTCGCGCGACAACATCCATCCCGGCATGATGACGCTGCACCCGTGCGGCTTCACGCACGGCCCGCACCCCAAGGCACTGGAAAACGCCTTCGAGCAGAAAAGCGAAGGCACCGAGGAAGTCGCCGTCATGATCGACACCCGCGACGCCCTCGACGTCACCGACGATGCCGAGAAAGTGGAGTGGGAGGGGTATGTGGATAGTTGGAAGAAAACGTAGTTTTCAGTTTTCGGTTTTCCGTTTTCCGCAGTCAGCTGACGTTGCAACGTCGCGATTCCGGCTCCGAAAGCCCCAAGGCCCGATGAGCCGGATCCGGAAAGCGGAAACCTGAAAACCGAAAGCGCTCGCGAATCGAAGACAAACGATCAAAACCAATCCCGAACCGATCAGGATCCTCCAACCATGAAACTAGCAACCCTAAAAGAAGGCGGCCGTGACGGCACGCTGGCGGTGGTAAACCGCGAACTCACGAAGGTCGTCAAGGCCAACGACATCGCGCCGACCATGCAGATGGCGCTGGACAACTGGGACAACGTCGCGCCCCGGCTGAACTCGCTGTACGAACAACTCCAGGCCGGTGAATGCGATCGCGCGTTCGACCTCGACATCGCCGCGCTGGCCGCGCCGCTGCCGCGCGCGTTCCAGTTCGTCGACGGCAGCGCCTACCTGCCGCACGTCGAGCGCGTGCGCAAGGCGCGCGGCGCAGAGGTGCCCGAGAGCTTCTTCACCGACCCGCTGATGTACCAGGCCGTCAGCGACGGCTTCCTCGGCCCGCGCGACCCGATCGCGATGGCGGACACGTCGTGGGGCATCGACTTCGAATCCGAGATCGGCGTCATCTGCGACGACGTCCGCATGGGCGCCTCGCCCGACGAATGCGCCGAGCGCATCCAGCTCGTCACCATCCTCAACGACGTTTCGCTGCGAAATCTCATCCCGGCCGAGCTGGCCAAGGGCTTCGGCTTCCTGCAGTCCAAGCCGCGCAGCGCGCTCGCCCCGGTCTTCGCCACGCCCGACGAGCTCGGCGACGCGTGGAAGGACGCCAAGCTGCATCGTCCGCTGGTCACCCACCTCAACGGCGAACTGTTCGGCGAGCCCGAGGCCGGGGAGGACATGCAATTCTCGTTCGCCGAACTGCTCGCCCACGCCGCGAAATCGCGTCCACTGGCTGCCGGCACCATCCTAGGCTCCGGAACCATCGCCAACCAGGACACCGCCCGCGGCGCCAGCTGCCTGGCCGAAAAGCGCATGCTCGAGATCATCGACTCCGGGGAGGCCCGAACCCCGTTCCTGAACTTCGGCGACCACGTCCGCATCGACATGACCGATCCGGACGGCGTCAGCTACTTCGGCTCCATCGAGCAGGACATCGTCGAGTACAAGGGCTGAAAACCGGGACCCGGATTCGGACCGTAGCAGCGGCGACCCCGCCGCCAGGCCATGGGCGTCCGAGACGGCGCCCGACCTCCCAACCCCGCTCAGTCGTAGGAGCGGCGTCCCCGCCGCGATGTCCCGTCGGTAATCGGCCCCGCCGTCGGCGCGAAGTCGCGCCTCCCACAGGGAAGACGAAGTTTTCAGTTTTCAGATTGAAGTTTTCAGCAAGCGGGGGGTCTCCGTGTGTTTCGTGGGTGGCGAATGGAGCGACGTGCCGGAATTCGCCGGCCCTATCGTCGGCGCGAAGTCGCGCCTCCCACAGGAGTGGGACGGAGCCCGGTCTTTTGCTTCTGTGGGAGCGGCGACCTCGCCGCGACGATCGAAGCCTTCACACCGGAACCGATCTCCCGCGGCAACACGCCGGAACCACCGGAGACCGGCCCACCGCCTGCTGAAAACTGAAAACTTCAATCTGAAAACTCGCCCTTCTCCTGTGGGAGCGGCGACCTCGCCGCCAGTCCATGGGCGTCGGAGGCGGCGCCGCGACCTCCGAACCCCGCTCAGTCGTAGGAGCGGCGTCCCCGCCGCGATGTCCTGTCGGTAATCGGCCCGACCGTCGGCGCGACTTCGCGCCTCCCACAGGGAAGACGAAGTTTTCAGTTTTCAGATTGAAGTTTTCAGCAAGCGGGGCCGGGCGTGATTTCGTGGGTCGCCGGTGGAGTGGGATGGCGGAATTCGGCGGCACTGATCGTCGGCGCGAAGTCGCGCCTCCCACAGGAACGAAAATCGACCCGGCAATCTTCTGTGGGATCGGCGACCTCGCCGCGACGGTCGAAGCCTCGACAGCCGATCCCGTCTCCGATCGTCTCCGACCGCACCGCCGCCCACCGGCCTGCGCTTGCCGAAACCCGAAACCCGGCTTCCCTCCCCACAATCGGCAGAAATCCCCGGCATCCGGCGATCTCTCCCGATGCCGCCGTCTTCGCGTCCCCGCGACCCTGTCCGTTATAATCGGAGGATTAATGGCCAAGTCCGCTCTGCGGGCCGGATTCCAAGCGCATGCTGTTCAACAACGTCGTCATCAAGTCCGTCGTCTCGGTCGACCCGCCGAACGCCGTGTCCAGCGAAGAGATCTACCAGCGGCTGGAGCCGACCTTCCGGAAGCTCCGGGTGCCCGGGAACCCGCTCATCGACCTGGCCGGCATCCAGGAGCGCCGCTACTGGGACGACGGCGTGATGCCGTCCGATGCCGCCACGCTGGCCGGCCGCAAGGCGCTGGAAAAGGCCGACCTGGACCCGAAGAAGGTCGGGATCCTGATCAACACCTCGGTCTCGCGCGACTTCCTGGAGCCCTCGACGGCCTGCGTCGTGCACAGCAACCTCAAGCTGGCCAACACTTGCGAGAGCTTCGACGTCGGCAACGCCTGCCTGGCGTTCATCAACGGCATGAACATCGCCGGTCGCATGCTCGAGCGCGGCGAGATCGACTACGCGCTCATCGTCAACGGCGAATCCTCCAAGGAAATCAACGAGACCACGATCCGCCGCCTGCTCGATCCCAGCGTCACGCGCAAGCAGTTCAAGAGCGAGTTCGCGTCGCTCACGCTCGGCTCCGGCGCCGCCGCCATGATCCTGACCCGCGGAGACCTCGAGCCCGGCGGCCACGCCTACAAGGGCGGCGTCACCCGCGCGGCCACGCAGTTCAACAACCTGTGCCGCGGCTGGAACCACCAGATGTCGACCGACACGCGCAGCCTGCTCAGCGAGGGCATGAAGCTGGCCAACCTGACCTACACCGCCGCGCGCACGGTGCTTGGCTGGGTCATCCACGACCTCGACCACATCGTGATCCACCAGGTCTCCAAGGCACACACCGACTCGTTCATCCGCAAGTTCGGCGTCGACCCGGCGCGCGTCTACCGGATCTTCCCGAAGCTGGGCAACATCGGCCCGGCGTCGATCCCGACCGTGCTGTCGCGCATCGTCGACGAGGGCCGCGTCGAGCGCGGCGACAAGATCGCGCTGATGGGCATCGGCTCGGGCCTGAACTGCTCGATGGCCGAGGTCGTCTGGTAAACCGCACTCGCCGGCGTCCGCCGGCATCGGGAGTCTCACGATGACCCAACTCCCCGGGCTCGACACGTCGCTGTACCCGTTCGACAACCATTTCCACGAGCTGCCGTCGGGTCACCTGATGCATTTCGTCGACGAGGGTCGCGTCGAGGGCACCCCCGTCGTCATGGTCCACGGCAATCCGACCTGGTCGTTCTACTACCGCAACGTCATCTCCGCGCTTTGCGGGGAGCGTCGCTGCCTCGCGCCGGACCATATCGGGATGGGGCGTTCCGACCGGCCCGACGAATCGGCCTACGAATACACGATGGCCAGCCGCGTTGCGGATTTCGGCCACTGGCTCGACGAGGTCGAACCCGATCGCGAAATCGACATCGTGGCGCACGACTGGGGTGGCGCCATCGCCATGGCCTGGGCCGTGCAGAACCCCGAGCGCGTTCGCCGCATCGTGCTGCTCAATACCTGGGCCTTC
>JBPRGD010000300.1:0-12805 GCA_051428125.1 Candidatus Wenzhouxiangella sp. M2_3B_020 | reverse complement strand
GTGTCCACGACGAAGCGCTGGCCGAATTCCATCACCTTGGCCATGCTCACCGGCGCTTCGTCCGGCTTTCGATCGGTCGCCGCCAGCCACGCGGCCATGAAGCGATCGGGCTGGACCTGGAACGATCGCGCGCCGTTCAGTGCCGGGCTGTCGGCCAGCGCGAACAGGAATTCGGCGACGAAGCGGGACTGGTTCGTGGTCGCACCGGTGTCGTAGCCCTCGATTCGCGCGATGACATCGCGCATGGTCCCGGCATCGACGATCGCGTGATCGCAGCCGGCGTCGGGGGCGTCGGCCTTTGCGCACGCCGTCCCTAGGGCCCAGAGTAGAAGGGCGGTTCCTGCCTTCGACATGACGGTCTGCCGGGGTCCGGGGTCTGCTTGGTGACAGGGTATCCCGTAGCGCGCGACGGGTCGATCACGCCGTTCGTCGCGATTCGCGCATACCGGGCGCGAGCCGGGGCAGGGCGGGACCTTCTGATAGAATCGCAAGCTTCTGGAATTCCCCGGGAAGTCATGTCCGGCAAGCTCTACATCAAGACCCACGGTTGCCAGATGAACGAGTACGACTCCGACCGCATGGCCGAGGTGCTGGCCGCGTCGCACGGGTTCGAGGTGACCGACGACGAAAGCGAGGCCGACGTCATCCTGGTCAACACCTGCTCGATCCGCGAGAAGGCCCAGGAAAAGGTCTTTTCCCAGCTGGGCCGCTGGCGCCCGCTGAAGGAAAAGCGGCCCGGCGTCGTCATCGGCGTGGCCGGCTGCGTCGCCAGCCAGGAGGGCGAGGGAATCCTCGAGCGCGCGCCCTACGTGGACATGGTCTTCGGTCCGCAGACCATTCACCGGCTGCCGCAGATGCTTGACCGCGTGCGCGACTCCGGCCGACCCGCCGTGGACACCAGTTTTCCCGAGATCGAGAAATTCGATCATCTCCCGCCGCCGGGTGCGCGCGGGCCCAGCGCGTTCGTCTCGACGATGGAAGGCTGCTCGAAGTACTGCACCTTCTGCGTCGTGCCGTACACCCGCGGAGACGAGGTCAGCCGTCCTCTGGACGATGTCATCGCCGAAGTGGCCCAGCTCGAGGAGCAGGGCGTGCGCGAGATCAACCTGCTCGGGCAGAACGTCAACGCCTACCGGGGCCCGATGCACGACGGCGGCACCGCCGACCTGGCGATGTTGATCCGCTACGTCGCCGCGTTCGACGGCATCGAGCGCATCCGCTTCACGACCTCGCACCCGGTCGAGTTCTCCGACCGGCTGATCGCGGCCTATGCCGATGTCCCGAAGCTGGCGAATTACCTGCACCTGCCGGTGCAGTCGGGCTCGGACCGGGTGCTGGCGCTGATGAAACGCGGCCACACCGTTCTCGAGTACAAGGACCGGATTCGCAGGCTGCGGCAGGTTCGCCCCGACATCTCGTTGTCGTCGGATTTCATCGTCGGGTTCCCCGGCGAGACCGAGGCCGATTTCGAGCGGACGATGAAGCTGGTCCGCGACCTGGAATTCGACCAGAGCTTCAGCTTCGTCTACTCCGCCCGGCCGGGCACGCCGGCGGCGGGCCTCCCCGACAACGTGCCGCTGGAGGACAAGAAGGCCCGGCTCAGGCGCCTGCAGGAACAGCTCAATCGCCAGGCCGCGACCATCGCCGAGGCGATGGTCGGCACCACCGAGCGCGTGCTCGTCGACGGGCCCAGCCGCAAGGACGAGCGCGAGCTGGCCGGCCGCACCGAGAACAACAGGGTCGTCAACTTTGCCGGCCCCGAGTCGCTGATCGGGCGGTTCGTCGACCTGGAAATCACCGCGGCGCTGTCCAATTCCCTGCGCGGCCGGATTCCGGCGCGGTCCGCGGCCTGAATGAACCAGTCCGCCTCCCCCGTGACCATCGAACTGGAGCCGGCCGACAATCAGCGGCTGGCCAACCTGTGCGGTCCGTTCGACGAGCACCTGCGGCTGATCGAGAAGCGCCTCGGTGTGGACATCAACTCGCGCGGCAACATCTTCGCGATCGAAGGCGAGCCCGAAGCGACCCAGGCCGCGCGGCGCGTCCTGCGCAAGCTCTTCAGGCAGACCGAGCGCGAGGTGCTCACCCCGGCACTGGTCAATCTCAGCCTGCAGGCTTCTGGGCTGGACGAGGTCGACGAGGACCCGGGCGCGGAAGTGTCGATCCGGACCCGCCGCGGGCTGGTCCGGGCGCGCGGTCCCAACCAGCGTCGCTACCTGGAGCGGATTTCCCGGAACGACGTGAATTTCGGCATCGGCCCGGCCGGCACCGGCAAGACGTTCCTGGCCGTCGCCTGCGCGGTCGACGCGCTGGAATCCGACCGGGTCCAGCGCATCGTGCTGGTCCGCCCGGCAGTGGAGGCCGGCGAACGGCTGGGGTTCCTGCCCGGCGATCTCGCCCAGAAGGTCGATCCCTACCTGCGTCCGCTGTACGACGCGCTCTACGAGATGCTGGGATTCGAGAAGGTGGGTCGCCTCCTCGAGCGCAACGTCATCGAGGTCGCGCCGCTGGCCTACATGCGCGGGCGCACCCTCAACGATGCGTACGTGATCCTGGACGAGGCCCAGAACACCACGCCGGAACAGATGAAGATGTTCCTGACCCGCATCGGTTTCGGGTCGCGGGCCGTTATCACCGGCGACCTGACGCAGATCGACCTGCCGCCGAAGACGCTGTCGGGGCTCAAGCAGGCGATCGGCCTGCTCAAGGGCGTCGAAGGCGTGGGGCAGACCTTCTTCGATGCGCGCGACGTGGTGTGGCACCCCATCGTGAGGCGTATCGTCGAGGCGTATGATCGGGCATCGGACAACGAATCTCCGGATCACCATGCCCGTTGAAATCCAGCGCGAACTCGATTCCGACGACCTTCCGGAGGACGGACTGCTACTGGCCGCGGTCGATGCCGCGCTGGACGACGCGGCCGACGCCGCCATCTGCGTACGGGTCGTCGACGAGGCCGAGGGGCGCGCGTTGAACCGCCAGTGGCGGGGCAAGGACCAGGCCACCAACGTCCTGAGCTTCGCGGGCAGCGCACCGCCGGGGCTGCCGGCGGGTTCGGTCCCGTCGCTGATGGGCGATATCGTGCTCTGCGCGCCGGTGATCCTGCGGGAGGCCGCCGAGCAGGGCAAGACCGCATCCCACCACTGGATGCACCTCGTCGTGCACGGGGTCTTGCACTTGCGGGGTTTCGACCATATACAACAGCCGGCGGCGTCGGAAATGGAAGACGCCGAGCGGCGCATCCTCGAACAACTCGGCGTACCCGACCCCTACGCGCCCGGCAGCGCCGCCTGATTGCGGTCACGACCTGAACACGATGAACGACGACCCTCCCAATAGTAGCAACGGCTCCGGCGGGATGACCTGGATGGAGCGGCTCGGACGCATCTTCGGAGCCGACCCCCGGAGCCGGGACGACCTGCTGCAGCTTCTCCGCGAAGCCTCCGCCTCCGGTCTGATCGAGGCCGAGACCCTGAAGATGATCCAGGGCGCGCTGGAGGTCGACGAGCTCCAGGTCCGCGACGCGATGATTCCGCGATCGCAGATGGTCGTCATCCACAAGGGCGACACCCTCGACGAGATCCTCCCGCTCATCATCGATTCCGGTCACTCGCGATTCCCGGTGGTCGGGGAGGACAAGGACGAGATCCAGGGCATCCTGCTGGCCAAGGATCTGCTCAAGCTGGTCGGCCGGGACGGAGGTCCGCGGCTCGTCGACCTGATCCGCGAGCCGGTCATCATCCCCGAATCCAAGCGCCTGAACGTCCTGCTCAACGAATTCCGGGTCAACAAGAACCACATGGCGATCGTCGTCGACGAATACGGCGGCGTGGCGGGATTGATCACGATCGAGGACGTGCTCGAGGAAATCGTCGGCGACATCGACGACGAGCACGATGCCGAGACGGTCGAGGACATCCAGGCGCTGGGCGAGAGCCGCTACCTGGTCCAGGCGCTGACGCCCATCGAGGACTTCAACGAATCGTTCGGCTCCGAGTTCAGCGACGAGGAGTTCGACACGATCGGCGGGCTCGTCGTTTCCGAGTTCGGGCGGGTGCCGGAAGTCGACGATGACGTGGCCCTGGGCGGCTGGCAGTTCCGCGTCACCGCGGCCGACGACCGGCGGCTGCACGCGATGGAAGTGAGCCCGTCGCCGCCGGCCGAGGAGACCGAAGAGGTCTGAAGACCCGGCGCCGGACGCCCGGGCAGTCGTTTGCGCTCCTGCCTATACTGTGATAAACCGCACATTCCGAAAAGGAATTGTGCGAAATATCCACAGCGAGGTAGACGTCATGCCCGGTTCACCCCGATTCGCCGCAATCGCGAGCGCGATTCTTCTCCTGTCGTTGTCTCCGATCACCGTCGTCGGCCAGGACGACGACGAATCCGCCGGCAACCTGTACACCGTCTACGACCTCCACGTCCGGCTAGGTCACGAGCCGGCGTTTCGCGAGGGCATGGCGGCCTGGAAGAACTGCTACACCGAAAACGACGGCAAGGAAACCTGGACGTCGTACCGCCGCATGCAGGGCAAGGGCATCGTCTATTCGGTGGTGTTCTCCAACCCGACCTGGGAAGAGATGGGCAAGCGCGATCCGGCCACGCAGGCGTGCCAATCGATTCTCCGCGAGCGCATCGATCCGCATCTCGACGCCGTCGAAACGATGATTTCACGTTTCATGCCCGGCATCAGCGGCGAGCCGGGGACCCACGAACTGGTCGAGGTCTACAGTTTCGACGTTGCCGATGCATCCGCGTTCACGAACGTCGTCGAGGCCGTCACAGAGGTCATGCGCGAGGATGGCGAGGGCCTGCGCGGCTGGTGGCACTACACGCGCGGCGGCGGGCCGGGAACGGCCGATTTCTTCGTCGTCGACCCGTTCGAGGACTTTGCCGCCATGGACGAAGAGCGCAGCTCGCCGTGGGCGCGCTATGCGGCCGTGCACGGTGAAGACGCCGCGGCCGAAATGCGCGCGAAGTTTCGCGATGCCGTCGACGACGACTGGTCCTATATCTACCGTCGCATCGCGGAGCTGAGCAGCGAGGCGGCGTCCGACTGATTCAACCTGCGCGGCCTGCGCGCTGGCCGGCGCAGCAATCCGTGCCCGAACCGGCTTTCCGGGTGCGCGATCCACTTCGGAGAGCCGATCATTCACGGGAGACATCGAATCATGAACATCCGAACCATGCTCGCCGGCGTCGTTGCCGGCACCGTGCTCGTCCCGGGTATCGCGGCGGCACAGGAAGACGAGTCGCAGATGATCGAAATCACCGAGATCGACCTAAAGGCCGGTCACTGGCGGAAGTTCGCCGACGGCATGGAGTCCTACATTTCCTGCTACGAGGAAGAGGGCGGGGAAGGCTCCTGGAGCGCGTGGTGGGACGTCGAGCACTCGACGATCCATCTCGTATCGCAGATGGACGGTTGGGCCGAGATGGACGAGCGGGACGAGGCCAGCATGAAGTGCTGGTCCGTGATCGAAGAGGAAATCTCTCCGCACATCACGGACGTGGAGACCTCGTTCGCTCGGTCCCTTCCGGACTGGAGCGGAGACGCGGAGGGTTACGACGTGGTCCGGCTGCACCGGTTCCGCGTCGACGACGGCAGAGCCTTCCGGGAGACCGTGGGCACCATCACCGGCATCCTCAAGGAGGCCGAATACGAGCACCTCGGGTCCTGGTACGACGTGATCGGAAACGACGCAGGTGAGCCGGACTATTTCGTCGTCGCGCACTACGAAAATTTCGCGGCGATGGACGAGGATCGCGCCGGACCCTATCGAACGGTCGTCGATGCCGAGGGCGAAGAGCGCGCCGACGAACTCTGGGCGCAGTTCGGAGATTCGCTGCACGACGATTGGGAGTATTCCACGCTGCTGCTGTCGCGGTCGTCCGACCTGGGCTACAGCCCCGACGCGGACTGAGTCTCCCGGGGGAGAGCGCGCGGCGCCGTTTGCGCTGCGCGGAAACGGCCCGGCCGAACCGGGCCGTTTCTCTTTATTCAATGTGAAATAAATCACAAAAAATTTTGAATAATGTGACCAAGCCTGTATGATCGATCGGGTTCGGATCCTCGAGGCCATGTTCCGAACGCCGACACATCGACAATCATCAAAGGAAGACCCGAACATGAACATCAAACCGAAGATCCTGACCTCGTGCGCTGCGGCGTTCGTCATCGCCTCCGGCGCCGTAGCGGCGGACAACCACGAAGAGGGCGATGCATACAAGCTCACCATCCACCACGTCAAGGCCAAGCTCGGCCACATTCCGGAGTTCCGCGCCGGGATGGAAGCGGTCGCCGAATGCCTTGCCGAAAACGGAGCCGAGGACAGCTACAGCGTCTGGCGCAGCCTCGACGGCGACCGGACCGCGTTCCACATCGTGGGACGCTTCGACAACTGGGCCGAGTTCGACGAGGACGACGAGGCCAGTGAGAGCTGCTGGGGCAACGACGAGATCCGCAAGGGCGTGTTCGACCACATGGCGTCCTGGGAAACGTCCTATGCCGAGAAGCTCCCCGCCTGGAGCGGCGCCGGCGCCGAGGACTATACCGTCGTCCGGCTGCACAACTTCCGGGTCGACGAGGGCGACGACTTCCGCGCGCTGGTCGGCGAAATGACGGGTTACATGAAGGATGCCGAGTACGAGCACCAGGGCGACTGGTTCAACGTCATGCCCAGCGGCTACTGGGACGCCGACTATTTCGTCGTCGAGCATTTCGCCAACTTCGCCGCGATGGACGAAGACCGCAAGGGTGTCACCGGCGTGCTTCGTGAAGCCGTGGGCGAAGAGCGCACCGCTCAGATCTGGGAAGACTTCGGCGAGACGCTGGAAGACATGCGCGGTTACTGGCGGGAAACGCTGGTGCTCCAGTCCTCGATGGGGTATTCACCGAACGACGATTGAGTCCGGATGCGCGGCCGCCGCGCGCCGAGTCGAGCGTTACGGAACGGCCCGGGGACTTCCCGGGCCGTTTTCGTTTCCGGCGCTCGCCTCAGGCCGTTTCCAGCCACTCCTCCATCGGCGGGCACGAGCAGACCAGGTTGCGGTCGCCGTAGACGTTGTCCACCCGCGCGACCGGTGCAAAGAACTTCGACAGCCTCAGCGTCTGCACCGGCCAGCCGGCCCGCTCGCGCGAATAGGGATGCGTCCAGTCGTCTGCGGCCAGCTCGTCGATGGTGTGCGGCGCCATCTTCAGCGGGTTGTCGTCGGCGTCCAGTTCCCCCGACGCCACTGCGTCGATCTCGCGGCGGATGGCGACCATGGCCTCGATGAAGCGGTCCAGTTCCTGCTTCGATTCGCTCTCGGTGGGCTCGATCATCAGCGTACCGGGAACCGGCCAGGACATCGTCGGCGCGTGGAAGCCGTAGTCGATCAGCCGCTTGGCCACGTCTTCCTCGCTGATGCCGGCGCTTTCCTTGAAGGGTCGCAGATCGACGATGCATTCGTGGGCGATGCGGCCGTTCTTGCCGGTATAGAGGATGTCGTAGTGGTCTTCGAGGCCGCGGGCGACGTAGTTGGCGTTGAGTATCGCGACCTCGGTGGCCTTGCGCAGCCCATCCCGACCCATCAACGCGATGTAGGCCCACGAGATCGGCAGGATGGCCGCCGAGCCCCAGGGTGCTGCCGCGACCGCCGGATTGGTGCCGTGCCCGGCGCCCAGCGTGCCGCTGACGTGGCCGGGCAGGTGTTCGACCAGGTGTTCGCGCACGCCGATCGGGCCGACGCCGGGTCCGCCGCCACCGTGCGGAATGCAGAACGTCTTGTGCAGGTTGAGATGACAGACGTCGGCATAGTCGGCGATGCGCGAAACGCCGACCAGCGCGTTGACGTTCGCGCCGTCGAGGTAGACCTGGCCGCCGGCGGCGCGCACCTCGTTGCAGATCTCGACGACGTCCTGCTCGAAGACGCCGTGCGTCGACGGATAGGTGATCATCAGCGCCGCGAGCTGATCGCGGTGTTTCTCGATCTTCTCGCTGAGATCGGCGCGGTCGACGTTGCCGTTGCGGTCGCAGCCGACGACGACGATGCGGTAGCCCACCATCTGCGCGCTGGCGGGATTGGTGCCGTGCGCCGAAGAGGGGATGAGGCAGACGTCGCGGTGTCCTTCGCCGCGGTTTTCCTGCCAGTGACGAATCGTGAGCAGGCCGGCGTACTCGCCCTGGGAGCCGGCATTGGGCTGCAGCGAAATCCCGTCGAAGCCGGTGATCTCGCGCAACATGCGCTCGAGGTCCGAGATCAGATCGTGGTAGCCGCGGGCCTGGTCGTAGGGACACAGCGGATGCAGGTCGGAGAACTCGGGCCAGGTGATCGGGATCATCTCGGCGGTCGCGTTGAGCTTCATCGTGCACGAACCGAGCGGGATCATCGCGTGGGCCAGGCTCAGGTCCCGATTCTCCAGCCGCTTGAGGTAACGCAGCATCTCGGTTTCGGACCGGTAGCGTGAAAAGACCTCGTGGGTGAGATATTCGCTCTCGCGCCGCAGCGCCTCGGGAATGGCGGCGGGTCGTTCGTCCAGTTCGGCATCGATCGCGCGCGGGTCGCAGTCCTCGTCGGTCAGCAGGCGCACGACCTCGGCGGCCTGGTCGATGGTCGTGACCTCGTTGAAGCTGATGCCGATATGACCGCTCCGATCGGCACGCAGGTTGTAGCCGGCACGCTGGGTTTCCGACAGCAGGCGTTTCTTGCGTCCTTCGGTGACCGGGATCAGCAGCGTGTCGAAGAATGCATCGTGGACCGGCTCCATGCCGCCGCGGCGCAGCGCCTCGGCGCTGGCGCGCGCGAGACGGTGCACCCGCGAGGCGATGGTACGTATGCCCTCGGCCCCGTGCCATACGGCGTAGAAGCCGGCCATGACGGCAAGCAGCGCCTGCGACGTGCAGATGTTGGACATGGCCTTTTCGCGCCGGATGTGCTGCTCGCGCGTCTGCAGCGCCATCCGGAAGGCGGGATTGCCGTGGCGGTCGCGGGAAACGCCGATGATGCGGCCCGGCACGCTGCGCCGGTGCTTCTCGTGGGTCGCCAGGTAGGCCGCGTGCGGTCCGCCGTAGCCCATCGGGACGCCGAAGCGCTGGGCCGAGCCGACCACCACGTCGGCGCCCATTTCTCCGGGCGGCTTGAGCAGCGCCAGGCCGAGCAGATCGGCGGCCACGGCGACCATCGCATCGCCTTCGTGGGCGGCCTCGATCACCGGCGACAGATCGCTCACCCGGCCGCTGGCGCCCGGGTACTGGGCCAGCACTCCGAAGTAGCCGCCTTCGCGCGCGGCGGCCTCGAGATCGTCGACGACCTCCACCTCGATGCCGAGGTGGCGGGCGCGATTGGCGACCACGTCGATGGTCTGGGGCAGGCAGTCGCCGTCGACGAGAAAACGCGGCGACTTGTTCTTGCGGGTCAGGCGACGGATCATCGCCATCGCTTCGGCCGACGCCGTGGCCTCGTCCAGCAGCGAGGCGTTGGCGAGCTCCATGCCGGTGAGGTCCATGACCATCTGCTGGAAGTTGAGCAGGCCCTCGAGCCGGCCCTGCGAGATCTCGGCCTGGTAGGGCGTGTAGGCGGTGTACCAGCCCGGGTTCTCGAGCACGTTGCGCAGGATCACCGGCGGAACGTGTGTCGGATGGTAGCCGAGCCCGATCAGGCTGTGATTGACGGTGTTTTCGTTTGCCATGCGGCGCAGCCGCTCGAGAATCTGCGCCTCGTTGCGTGCGGCCGGCAGGTCCAGTGGCCGCTCGCTACGAATGCTCGGTGGCGTGGCGTCGTCGACGAGCGCTTCCAGCGAGTCCAGTCCGATGGACTCCAGCATCTCCTCGAGGTCGTCGTCGCGCGGGCCGATATGCCGGCTGATGAATTCCGCGCGATCCTGCAGTGCACGCAGCGAGCGATTCGTTCCGGAATCAGTCATTGAAAGTCCCTAGATGTTCAAATAGTGATCGATCAGCAGAATGGCGAACAACGCCATGAGGTAGAGCACCGAATAGCTGAACATGTCCATGGCCAGCCGTTCGCTGCGACGCCTGAGCAGTGCGATGGAATAGCCGAGGAACCCGGCGTTGAGCACGCTGGTGCCGGCCAGGTAGATCAGTCCGCTCATGCCGGTGAGATAAGGCAGCAGCGTCACCAGGACGAGCACGATGGTATAGAAGAGGATCTGCCATCTCGTGAACTCGGTGCCGTGCGTCACCGGCAGCATCGGCAATCCGACGCCGGCGTATTCGTCGCGGCGGTAGATGGCCAGCGCCCAGAAGTGCGGCGGCGTCCACGCGAAGATGATGAGAAACAGGATCAGCGCGTAGGCGTGGATTTCGCCGGTGATCGCGGCCCAGCCGAGCACGGGCGGCGCGGCGCCGGCGGCCCCGCCGATGACGATGTTCTGCGGCGTGGCGCGCTTGAGCCAGACCGTGTAGATGATGGCGTAGCCGATCAGGCTGAAGAACGTGAGCACGGCCGTCAGCGGGTTGACGAGCAGGCCCAGGATGAGCATCGACAGCACGCCGAGGCCCGCGGCGAACCCGAGGGCCTGCGCCTCGCTGAGCCTGCCCGTCGCCAACGGGCGGTGGCGCGTGCGCGTCATGCGCGCATCGATGCGCCGGTCCAGCACGTGGTTGAGCGCGGCCGCGCTTGCCGCGGCCAGCGCGATCCCGATGCTGCCCCAGAAGAACGGCGCGAGCGGCACGAGGCCGGGCACGGCAAGCGCCATGCCCACCATCGCCGTGAACACGATGAGCGCCACGACGCGGGGTTTGCACAGGTCGACGAACGCATTGACCTGCCTTGAAAGCTGGCCGTACGTCATTCCGAGCGCCGCAGCCGCGTCTTGTCGATCAGAAGGACCAGCGAGCCCAGCAGCAGCGCGGCCACGCCGTTGTGCGCCACTGCCGCGGCCAGCGGCAGTCCGCCCACGACGTTGTAGATGCCGAGGCCCACCTGCACGGCCAGCAGCAGCACGATGGCCACGGCGGTGCCGCGCAGATCCTCGGCCCGCCATAGCCGGGCGACCAGCCATGCGAAGACGGCGATCACCACCAGCGCCCAGACCCGGTGCGCCAGGTGGATGGCGTTTCGTGCGGCCGGATCGAGTACGCCGCCCTCGTAATCGACGCCGACGCCGCGCCATATCCGGAATCCTTCGGCGAAATTCGTCGTCGGCCACCATTCCCCGCCGCAGGTGGGGAAGCCCGTGCACGCCAGCGCGGCGTAGTTGGTGCTGACCCAGCCGCCGAGGACGATCTGGGCCGCCAGTACGACCAGCGCGATCCACGCGACCTTGTGCTGGGCCCTGGCAGGCAGTGACGGCGGGTGGGCCCGCGGCGTGACCGACAGCGCCAGCCAGGTCAGCAGCGCGAACGTGGTCATGCCGCCGATCAGGTGCGCGGTCACGATGGCCGGCTTGAGCAGCAGCGTCACGGTCCACATGCCCAGCGCGGCCTGGAAGACGACGAGCGCGAAAAGGCCGATCGGTAGCGCGACCGGCTGTCCGGGCCGGTCCCGATGACGCCAGCCGATCACGGCCAGCGCAAGAATCATCAGCGCCAGGATGCCGGCGATGTAGCGATGAAACATCTCGCGAAACGCCTTGCCCGATTCCACGGCGCGCACGTGACCCCACTCGGCGTTGGCGCGCTCGACGTGTTCGGGCGCACTGGGCCACGTGACCATGCCGTAGCAGCCCGGCCAGTCGGGGCAGCCCAGGCCTGCATCGGTCAGGCGTACCCAGGCCCCGGCAACGATGACGACCAGCGCCAGTGTCGTTGCCGCCCAGGCGAGACGTCGAAAAAGACTATTCCTGTTCACTCACGGTCCAGGTCAGAAGACGGTCGAGGTCCTTCCGGATGCCGTTCAGCGGCCGGTCGGGACCGAAACGTTCAATTATATTTGCTTTTGGATCAACGATGTAAGAAGTCCCCGGCTTCGGCTGCGGGAAGGGCCGCATCAGTTCGGCGGCGGAGGCGCCGTCGAACAGCAGCCAGTTGCCGTCGATCGCCTCGATGGTCGCGGCCTTCTCGGAAGACAGTGCACCGTCGGCCAGCAGTAAGAGTCCGACCTCGTCGGCGTGACGGTCCTGCGCCAGGCGGATGTTGTGAATCAGTTCCAGGCGTTGCATGCATTCGCTCCGGCATGCGTCGCCGACGACGTGGACCAGCTGCCAGCGGCCTTCCAGGTCGGCGAGGCCGCGCGGGTTCCCGCCGGCGTCGGGCAGGCTGAAGCGACCCAGCGGAACGACCGGATCGATCAGCTCGCCATGGGCCTTGTCGGGCGATGCCTGCCAGTCGATCCATTCGGAGTGCAGCAAGACCGCCACGAGCACGGGTGCGAAGAACAGCGCGAACAGCGCGATCAGCGTCAGCTTGTTTTTCATCGTTCTTCGTCCTCGCGCCTCTTGAGTCCCCGGATCGACAGTCCAAGCCAGATCAGCCCGACCACGATCGCGATGGATGTCCAGGTCATCGCGTAGCCGACGTGTCGCTTCGGCCCGAATGTGACGACCTGCCAGGGATCGCCGGTCAGGTGGGCCGGGTGCGCTGGATCGAGCTGAATCACCGCCGGCTGCAGGGAATCGCCGTACAGCGTGCGCAGTGGTTCGGCGTCGAAATACGTGACCAGCAACGGCCAGTCCGGATCGTCCGGCAGTTCGACCTCGCCGAGTCGCAAGCCGACGTCCGGACCGGAATTCAGAACGCCCCGGATTGCATCCGAGTCGCCCGCCGGCTCGGGATCCGGGAGCGGTTCGGTACGGGCAGGCCATTCCGCCCAGCCGCGATCGACCAGGAACAGCCGCCCGTCCGGGGCACGCCAGGGCGTCAAT
>JBPRGD010000299.1:0-7126 GCA_051428125.1 Candidatus Wenzhouxiangella sp. M2_3B_020 | reverse complement strand
AATCGATGCGGGACCGGGCAAAGGCTTTTGGACGGTCCTTTCTCAAGGGCCAGGCGGCCGCCGCGCAGCTCTTCAGTCCGGGCTGAGAGCCTCCAAAGCGATCTCCTCTCCAATCTGGCGCCAGCGTCAGATTCGGCGTGCCTGAATTTCTGCACTTCCGGCAAATCCGAGTGCGGATGCGAGCGAACGGCACGGATTCCGACTAGTTGCGCCGTATGTTGGCCAAAAAGGCAACGTGGTCTGCGCTCCTCTCTGGCGGGTGGGTGTCCACGTGGTTGTCACTGGCGGGTGGGTGTCCACGTTGTCAGTGGTCAGGCCCTACCGGAGCCGCTGCTTTCCTTAGAGGTGGGTGTCCAAGTGCTTCTGTCGAGCCGCTCTTTCCTTAGAGGTGGGTGTCCAAGTGCTTCTGTCAGTGCTTCTGTCCACGTGCTTCTGCGTTGCTCGCTTGACAGCCCATCGCTGCAGGCCTATGTTTCACTTGGGGTCCTCTTTTGGGGCGGGGTTTGGTGAAGCAGCTACAGAATTCGGCAGTCACGCGTCTTGTGTACTCGTTCGCGGTTGTTCTGTCGATTGTCCTGACTATCGTCCTGACCATAGGCTTCACGATCGCGCTGGCCGGTGCGCAGCAAGCACCGGCGCCGACGACGGAGCCGACGATCCGGATCGGTTCAGGGTCGGTCGAAACCGGCTCAGTCGTGCGCATCCCGATTATTCTGGACAATCATCGCGGCTTCACCGCGCTCCAGTT
This sequence comes from Candidatus Wenzhouxiangella sp. M2_3B_020, assembly GCA_051428125.1. GTDB lineage: Bacteria > Pseudomonadota > Gammaproteobacteria > Xanthomonadales > Wenzhouxiangellaceae. The sequence goes on along the minus strand of JBPRGD010000299.1, from coordinate 6,378 downwards.
CGACCTCGTGTTCGAGCCCTCGTTGTTCGCCGAAGTCGACCCGTCCGAATGCCTGTCGCTGCTGCGGGAAAAGGAATTTTTTGCCGGCTGCAGAAGGCAGGACCCGCCCAACGACGACGTGATCCGGTATCTGATCTTTCGCCCGGACCTAGAACTGCTTCCATCCGGCGTACTCGGCCATATTGGCTTCCGGGCCGGTGCACCCTCCGGGGTCTCGCCCGTCACTGCGCTGGACTGCACCGGGCTCGGCGTTTTGGCCGACCAGCAGACGTTCGATCTGACCGCGCAGGATTTCGAACCCGGCGAAGTCGTCGTTCTGGGGACCGAGCCATCGACCGCGCCGCCGGACCCGACCGCCGTGCTCGACCTCGACGGCGTCCCGATCGCCAGCGACAACCCGGTTTTCCGCAGACGATTCGACATCCCGAACCCGATCCCGACGCTGGGCGCCGGGTCAGAAGAAGTCGAACTGAGGCTTCCCGGCGGCCGCCAAATCGACGCTGCGCGGAAGCGGTTCATTGCCCGAGCCGGCTACGTCGAACGGCTCGACTGCAGCGGCGACCACGTTCCCGATGGCAATCCGGATACGCCCGTGTCGTTTCGCTGGTACGGGGAACTGCCAAACGGCGGCTGGCTGGGTCTGACCGTCGTCAATGACGTTGCGCGCGGCACGCTGGTGACCGACGAGACCTCCTACCGGATTTCCGGGGCGCCGGACGACGGCTATATACTGGCCGAGATCGATCCGTCGAATCTTCCGTCGACGGACGCCGACGTGTTCGGGCAGCCTGGAAGCCGGACCACTCCGGGTCGGGGCGAGCATTCGAATGCGAAATTCCAGGCCGGCCTCGATGCGGTGACCGAAGGCTCGGGCCCGGTCGAGCTGGACCTGCTGATCATGTATACCGCCCAGGCTGAGATCGACGCCGGCGGCCCGGCAGGGCTGGATGCGCTGATCCAGCAGGCCATTGACAACACCAACCAGGCATTCATCAACAGCGGCTTGGCCGATTTGAGCGTGCGGGAAGTTCATAGGGAGTTGCTGACTGGGTTTGTTCCCTCCGGGATTGCCGGTGCGGATGCCATTGCGGATCGTGATCAACTGCGTCTGAATTCTCAGATTATCGCCGCGCGCAATGCGAATTATGCTGATGTCACCTCGGTTCTTCTTCGCAACTTCTTCAATAACCAAGGGGTGCAAGAACTGGCCTTTTGTGGCATCGCCTATCTCCAAAGCCCGACCTGCGGCGGAGTCGGCGACGTATCTCAGTGCGGAGTCGGCGTGGCTTTCGAGGATTTTGCGATCAATTGGGTCTCGGTCGAATGCGCGAACCTGCCCATGAGAAACTCCTTTCCTCATGAACTGGGCCACCTGATGGGCGCGGAGCACCAGCCCGGCCCAGCATCGCAAGATCCCGCCGATGCCTCGTTCATCTGGTCGTTTGCACATTTCATTGAGACCGGGGACCCGTTCGGAACGCTAATGAGGGTCCCGTTGAATCCTCCTTTCGATGAGCTGCCACAGCCGCTGAATTTCTCCAGTCCGGCTGTATTGATCGGTTCGCAGCCGTCGGGCATCAAAAACGAGCGCGACAACGTCCGGACTTTCGAGCTTCTGACACCGACCATGGAGCAGTACCGCACTCCGCCGCCGGAACTGCTATTTGCCGACGGCTTTGAATCGCCATGATGAGATTGGCGCTGGTCATCTTCGCACTTGTCGGCGCGTTTCCGGTCCTGGCCGGTGCGGCGTCGGCTGACATCAGCATCGACGTCAGCATTGACCCGCCGAACCCGATCCCCCCGGGAACCGAAGGAACGATCAGCATTACGATTTCGAATTCAGGTCCGGATATCGGCACCGTTATATTTGGGTGGCTTGCGACTCCAAACGGGACAGGTTTCGGATTTCCCCCTCTTGTTTTTCCAGGGCCTTTTAGTGGACCCTGCGGCATTTCGCCAGTCGGGCATCCGGGGCCGGGCGACTATTTCGGAAGCTGGGTCACCTACGATATTTTGCCGGGCGAGAGCCGAACCTGCGACTTCGGATTCCGTGTACTGGAAACCGCGATCGCGAGCCAGCTTGCCCGGTGGAATCTATCTGTATTTGATGTCCACGGATCCATTGCCGACGACCCGGACCTTTCAAACAACGAAGCTGAGCAATTATTGGTCTTCGCTGATTTGCCGATCGCCAGGCCCGTGCAGACAACTTCGCCAATTGGGTTGTTGGTTCTGATTTTACTGCTTGGGGTTGCGGGGTTTCTGGTTCGCGTCAGAACGCCCCAAAACCTGTTCTGAAGCGTTCCATGCCTCACTTCGAGTACCTTAGAAATGGGTGTCCACGTGCTTTCAACTCGCGTTGGCTTTAGAGGTGGGTGTCCACGTGCTTTCCTTCGAGTACCTTAGAGGTGGGTGTCCACGTGCTTTCACTCGCGTTGGCTAGGCTTGACGGCCTCTCCGGCATGCAAGGAGAAACCGGCGACGCTGCCGGGCGCGTTGGCGGGCCCGTCCTCCCAGCCGTTGTCGGGCAGGATCTGCAGCGTAAAGACCTTGCGCCCGCGGTGTGGGCCGACCGCAATGCGATAGGTAATGGAGTGGCCGGCCAAATCCGGCATCGGCTCGCCGGTGTCGAGCGCTTCACCCAGATCGAGCTGTTCGGTGTCGCGGTCCAGCAAGCCTTCGCGTTCCAGTAACCGCCCCGCCCTGTAGGCGATTGTGTGGGCCAGTTTCGTCAGTTGGGCTGACGTCGGTGCGCGCACCCACCGAAAGCGCGGCCGGATACTGGGGGATGAATCGACCCCATAGACCCCGTCGAGAAAGAGCATGTGGAAATGAATGTTGAGGTTCAGCGCCGAGCCGAAGCGCTGGATCACGGTGACCGCGCCGGTGCGGGCGGTTTGCTGCGTGTGGCCGGCCTGCCGAGTCAGGTGGCCTGCGATGACCCGATAGACGATGCCGAGCACCCGGCCAATCAATGCCGGGTGCGTGGCCAACAGGAAGCGCAAGGGAATGGAAGGCTCAACACCCATTGGCGAATCGGCCGCTCGGGCAGCACCTGGTCGACCAGCCAGGCTGCGCCGTCGGCCATCCGGCGCGCACCGCAACTGGGGCAGAAGCCGCGGCGCTTGCAGCTGAACGCGAGCAGATGCTCGGCGTGGCAGGCATCGCACCGAAGGCGCAGGAACCCGTGCTCCAGCCGGCCGCACTGCAGGTAGCCATCGAACGCCTGCCGTACATGGTTGGGTAACTGTTTACCGGCCTCGGCAAGGTGCTCGACAAACATCGGATAGCGGCGCCCGACGAGCTGGTACAGCAGGTCTGCTCGGTCCGGTGGCGCTGGTGTTCGCCTGTCGCTGCTCAGTGCGTTGCACCTCTGGTTTTACGCACGGGTGCGCTGCGCTTACCTGGGCTACCGGTTGGGTCGAGATGTTTAAAGAGCGAACTTAATGGGCGCTATCCCAATCCGCCCCCTCCCCCGCCTCGACCAGCAACTCCACATCCAGCTCCCCGGCCTTGCTCATCCGCTCGATCACCCCCTTCCGCACGCCCTCCAGCGCATCCTTCTCCACCTCCAGCACCAGCTCGTCGTGCACCTGCATGACGAGCTTCGCCGGCACGTTATCTTCCTGGATCCACGCATCCACGTCGATCATCGCCCGCTTGATGATGTCGGCGGCGGTGCCCTGAAGCGGCGCGTTGATGGCGGCGCGCTCGGCGGCCTGCTGGCGCTGGCGGTTGCGGGAGTTGATCTCGGGCAGCCATAGGCGGCGGCCGGCCAGCGTTTCGACGAAGCCCTGTTTCTTCGCGAGCTTGCGGGTGGAATCCATGAACTCGCGGACGCCGGGGTAGCGGGCGAAGTACGTGTCGATGTATTCGCTGGCGGTGGTGCGGTCGGTCTCGAGCTGGCGGGCCAGGCCCCAGGCGCTCATGCCGTACATCAGGCCGAAGTTGATGGCCTTGGACGACCGGCGTTGATCCGGCGTGACGTCGTCCAGCGGCACGCCGAAGACTTCCGAGGCAGTGGCCTGGTGGATGTCCTCGCCGTCGGCGAAGGCCTGCAGCAGGCGCTCGTCGCCGGACAGGTGGGCCATGATGCGCAGTTCGATCTGCGAGTAGTCGGCCGCGAGGATCGTGCAGCCCTCCGGCGCGACGAATGCCTTGCGGATGCGGCGGCCTTCCTCGGTGCGGATCGGGATGTTCTGCAGGTTCGGGTCGGCCGACGACAGCCGTCCGGTGGCGGTGTTGGCCTGGTGGTAGTGCGTGTGCACCCGGCCGGTGTCGTCGCGGATCTTTTCGGGAAGGCGGTCGGTGTACGTGCTCTTGAGCTTGGCCAGCCCCCGGTGGTCGAGGATGATCGCCGGCAGCTCGTGGTCGACGGCCAGTTCCTGCAGCACGTCCTCGGCGGTCGACGGCGCGCCCTTGGGCGTCTTGCGCACGACCGGGATCGACAGGCGCTCGAACAGGATTTCCTGGAGCTGCTTCGGCGAGCCGAGATTGAACTCGCCGCCGGCGGCGGTCCAGGCCTTTTCCTCCAGGCCCTTCAGCCGCTCGGCGATCTCTTCGCTCTGCTTGGCCAATGTATCCCGGTCGACGAGCACGCCGGTGCGCTCCATGCGCGCCAGCACCGGGATCAGCGGAACCTCGAGTTCCTCGTAGACGCGCTTGACGCCGTCGTATTTCTGCACTTCCGGCCACAACCGCTGGTGCAGCGACAGGCACACTTCGGCGTCCTCGCCGGCGTAGTCGGCAGCGGTGGCCACCGGGACCTGGTCGAATCGAAGCTGCTGCTTGCCCTTGCCGGCGACCTGCTCGTAGGGAATCGTCTGGCGGCCGAGGTAGCGCGCGGCCAGCGAGTCGAGGTCGTGGCGCGTGGCCGTGGCGTTGTGGCAGTACGACTCCAGCATCGTGTCGTGGGCGATGCCGGCCAGCTCGATACCTGCCCGCACGAGCACGTTGAGGTCGTACTTGGTGTGCTGGGCGAGCTTCGGGAGCTTTTCATCTTCGAGCAGCGGCTTGAACGCCGCGACCGCCTCGTCGCGGGTGAACTCGGTGTCCTGGTCGACGTGCGCGACCGGGACGTACCAGGCCTTGCCGGTCTCGATCGCGAACGAGAAGCCGACGAGTTCGGCGTCCAGCGATTCCAGGCTGGTGGTCTCGGTGTCGAACGCGATGAGTTCGGCACTTTGCAGCGCCTCGACGAGGTCTTCCAGCCCCTGCTTGGTCGTGACCGTTTCGACCTCGAGGTCGACGTCGTCGGCGCCTGCCTCGCCCGGCTCGTCGCCGGCCGGCGCGCCGACCTGCTTGAGCCAGGTCGTGAAGCCGAAGCGCTTGAGCAGCGCGACCAGCTTGTCGTCATCGGGCCCCGAATAGCCGAGATCGTCCAGCGAAAACTCGAGATCGACGTCTTCCTTGAGCGCGACCAGCCGGCGCGAGATCGGCAGCTGGTCCAGCGTGGCCCTCAGGTTCTCGCCGATCTTTCCGCCGATGTCGTCGGCGTTGGCGATCACGTCGTCGAGGCTGCCGTACTTGTTCAGCCATTTCGCAGCCGTCTTCGGCCCCACCTTCTCGACACCGGGAATGTTGTCGGAGGTATCGCCGGTCAAAGCCAGCAGGTCGCCGACGCGCTCGGGCGGCACGCCGAACTTGTCCTCGACCGCGTCGGGGTCATAGCGCTTGTCCTGCATCGTGTCCTCGAGCACGATGCCGTCGCCGACGAGCTGGGCGAGGTCCTTGTCGCCCGACGAGATCAGCACGCCCCGGTTCTTCTCGCGCGCCTCGCGGACCAGCGTGGCGATGACGTCGTCGGCCTCGACGCCTTCGATTGCGATACGTTTGACGCCGAGCGCGTCGATCATCTCGAACAGCGGCTCGAGCTGGTCGCGGAGTTCCGGCGGCATCGGCGGCCGGTTGGCCTTGTAGTCGGCGAAGTCCTCGTGCCGGAACGTCTTGCCGGGCGCGTCGAAGATCACGGCCAGGCGCTCGGGTTCGCGCTCCTCGATCAGCCGCCGAACCATGTTGGCGACGCCGAACACCGCGCCGGTGGGCTCGCCCTCGCCGCTGGTCAGACTGGGCAGCGCGTGGAACGCCCGGTAGAGGTACGAGGAGCCGTCGACGAGGCAGACCGGCTTGTCGGAGGATTCGCTCATGGGGGAACGCGACCTTGATACGGGTGGTCTATGATACTGGTACAGGCCGCGGTCGGGCCTGAATCCCGGCCCGGCAGGTCTGATACGCTGACGTCCACGCGGACCGGGAGGCTTCCATGACATTCGATCCGATCAAGATTGCGATTCTGGCCGCGGCCGCCGTTCTGGCCGGCCCGCTGCCGGCGCAGGACGCGCCGCCGCCTCCCCCCATCCGCGAGCCGCTGCCGCC
>JBPRGD010000298.1:0-1192 GCA_051428125.1 Candidatus Wenzhouxiangella sp. M2_3B_020 | reverse complement strand
TAGGGAAGCGCTGAACTATTCGGTCCGCGCTTCTGTTTACGGTCTGGATCGGTCCATCCGGACAGATTTCGGTCAGTTTTCCAGGTTTCGACCGGCGATCCGGTCGATTTTGTCGCCCTCGGGGCGGTTCTCGCCCCGATTCGGCGCCCTCAGGGCGCACCTTGGGCGCAGTGGCGCTGCCAGTAGCGCTCGCCAAGCAGCAGATTGGCCATGCCGAACAGCGTGAACAGCTGCGCCTCGTTCTTCGCCAGCCCTCGGTAGCGCACCTTGCGATGGCCGAAGCGGTTCTTCACCACGTGGAAGGGATGCTCGACCTTGGCCCGGACCTTCGCCTTCAGCCGCTCCCAGCGCTCAGTGAGCTGGTCTTCGGCGCTGTAAGTCAGCTGCTTGCGCGCACCGCGCTTCATGGCGATATGCCAACGTGCGCTTGAGCCGGCGTTCTCGGCGCGCTTGTCCGCGCCCTGGTAGCCGGCATCGGCGAAGACCTCCGATTCATCACCATGAACTAGCGCATGCGCCTCGCTGACATCGGCCGCGTTCGCCGCCGTGCCCTTGAGACTGTGCACCAGCCCGGTGTGGGCATCGGCCCCGATATGGGCCTTCATGCCGAAATACCACTGCTTGCCCTTCCTGGTCTGGTGCATCTCGGGATCGCGTCGCTTGGCGCGGTTCTTCGTCGAGGGCGCGGCGGCGATCAGCGTGGCATCGACGATGGTGCCCTCGCGCAGCATCAGCCCCCGCTCGGCCAGGTGGGCGTTGATGGCCTCGAATATCCGCCGGGTCAGCCCGTGACGCTCCAGCAACCGACGAAACTTGAGCAGCGTCGTCGCATCCGGGGCATCCTCACGGGCAAGATCGATACCGACAAAGCGCCGAATCGCCTGGCTGTCGTAGATCGCATCCTCGATGCCCTCGTCGGAGAGCCCAAAGCACTGCTGGGCGATGTACATCCGCAGCATCCGCTCCAGCCCGATCGGCGGCCGGCCACGCCCGCCGCCCTTGGGGTAGTAGCCGTCGATCTCCGCGACCAGCGCCGCCCAGGGCGTGATCATCTCGATCTCGGCCAGGAACCGGTCCCGCCGGGTGACCTTCTTCTTGGCTGCGTACTCCAGATCCGAGAAACTGCTTTGCACGCTCGCGCTTCCTCTGCTGATCAGGCTAGGCTGGGCCCATTATCCCAGCTGCTGCGGCA
>JBPRGD010000297.1:0-7271 GCA_051428125.1 Candidatus Wenzhouxiangella sp. M2_3B_020 | reverse complement strand
GGCATCCCGTCGCGGACGTAGCCGCGACCCACGACCTCGCGGTAGGTCGGCGCTACGTCGCCGACGGGCTGGACGGGGCGGTCAATAGGCCGTGCGCCTCGTAAAGCGCAACACCGTGACCAGAAGCGCCGGCAGGAACGTCAGCGTCACCAGCGTCGCGAACAAGAGCCCCGACAGCACCACGATGCCGACGCCGCGGTAGAGTTCGGTGCCCTCTCCGGGAATGAACACCAGCGGGGCGAGCCCGAACAGCGTTGTGATCATCGACATCATGATCGGGCGGATGCGCGTGGCCACCGCCTCGCGCACGGCCTCGACGACATCTTCGGCGCCCTCGCGCAGGTTTGCAAGCGTCCGATCGACGATGAGGATCGGATTGTTGACGACGACGCCGAGCAGGATCAGGAAGCCCAGCATCGTGATCATGTCGAACGGCTGGCGCACGCCGACCGCGTTGAGTGCGACCAGGCCGGCGATGCCGCCGGCTATCCCTAGCGGCACGGCGGTCAGGATCACCAGCGGCCAGCCCCAGTGGCGGAAGATGGCGACCATGACGAGGAAGCTCAGGATGATCGCGACGACGTAGTTGTCGGCCAGTGCGGCCCGGGTCTTCGTCAACTCGTCGCTGGCCCCCGAGATGTCGATGGATACCGACTGCGGCAGTTCGCCGTCGGCGCGCATCCGGTCGATGACGTCGGTGCGAACGCGCGCGACCGCGGTCTCCAGCGCCGTGGAGCGCGGCGGAATCACGTTCAGCGTCACGGTCCGGCGACCGTTGAGCCGGCGCACCGAGTCGGTATCGACGGTCTCGACGAGCTCGGCGATAGCCGATAGCGGAACGACGCGCCCGGACGGCGTGAACACCGGCAGGTCCTCGACGCCGGCGAGTTCGCGCTCGCTGCCTTCCGATGAAAACAGGAACATGTCGATCTTGTCGTCGCCGCGGAAGTACTCGTCGATGAACGCCCCATCGGTCAGCGCGGCCACGGCGAAGCCCAGCTCGCTGGCCGAAAAGCCCAGCTCGGCGGCGCGCGCCCAGTCGGGCCGCACCTCGATCAGAGGCTGGTCCAGCGACAGCGAGCCCGGCGACGAATTGATCTGCGGATTCTCGAATGTCCGCTCGGCGTAATCCATCGCGGTGCGCGCGACGCCGTAGATTCCGGCCAGGCTGGTCCCGCTGATATCGAGGTTGACACTGCGCGTACCGCCCTCGTTGCCCGAGATGATCGATCCGCGGCTGGCGAAAGCGCGCATGCCGGGATACGACTCGAAGTGCCCGGTGACGATGCCGATCAGCTCGTCGATGTGGTCGGGATCGACGGTCTCGGCGATCATGAACACGCTGCCGGGACTGACCCGCAGGATCACGTAGTCCAGCGCCGGCACGTCGGAATCGCCGCGGTCGAAGGCCTCCGGGTCGCCGTCGACGTGCGGCAGGAACTCGTCCTTGACCTGCTCGGAGACGCGGGTCATCTCGCTCAAGTTGTAGCCCGGCGGCGCGATCATGTTGGCGAAGATCTTGGCTTCCTCGCCTTCGGGCAGGTACTCGGCCGGCGGCGTCAGGAAAACCAGGATGGCCAGCACGCCGCCGATGACGCCGCCCAGCGTCACGATCCGGCGACGCGCGGAGGCGACCAGCCAGCCGACGAAGTCGACGACCCGCTGCCGGAGCCCGGCGCCGGTCTCGGCGCTTCCGCGCAGCCCGAACGTCAACCGCGCCGACAGCGTCGGCACGACGGTGATCGCGACCAGCATGCTGGCCAGGATCGACGCCGAGATCGCCACGGCAACGTCGGAGTACAGCTGCCCGGCCTCCTGCTGGATGAAGAAGATCGGCGCGAATACCAGCACCGTCGTCATCGTCGAGGCCAGCACCGCGGGCCAGACCTGGCGCACGCCTTCCAGCGCGGCCTGCATCTTTTCCATACCGTCGCGGCGCTTGCGCTCGATGGCTTCCAGCACGACGATGGAGTTGTCCAGCGTCATGCCGATGGCGAAGGCCACGCCGGCCAGCGAAATCACGTTGATCGTGCGCCCGGCCGCCAGCAGCCCCAGGAACGCGGCGATGGTGCAGATCGGCACGCCGATGACGCCCACCAGCGTCGCCTTGCCCGAGCGCAGGAACAGGAACATCACGCCGGTGGCCAACAGCGCACCGAGGATCAGGTTCTGCCAGACGTTGGCCACCGAGGCCTGCACGTAGCGCACGTCGTCGGTGGTCAGGACCAGTCGCATGCCCAGGTTCTCGAGCAGTTCCTCGTTGATCTCGTCGATGACCGGCAGCATCGCCCGCTTGATTTCGATGACGTTGGAACCGGGTTCGCGATCGACCGACACGTTGATGTTGGCCTTGCCGTTGACCGACGAGCGACTGCGCAATTCGTAGTGGGACAGCTCGACATCGGCGATGTCGCCCAGCCGGACCAGGCTGTCGCCGATGCGCGCGACGACGGTTTCCTCCATCTCCTCGATGGACCCGTAGCGCCCGACCGTTCGCAGCAGATAGCGGCGCTTGCCGGCCTCGAGGTCGCCGCCGGAGCTGTCGCGGTTTCGCCCGCGCACCGCGCCGCGGACATCGGCCGGCGAGATGCCGCGCTCGGCCGCCGCGGCCGGGTCGACGAGGATGCGCACCTGGCGCTCGGCACCACCGTCGACGTTGACGCGCGAAACGCCCGGCACGCGCTCCATGCGCACACGCACGTTGTCGTCGACGAAGTCGCGCATCAGCGTCATGTCGAGCTCGAAGGGATTGCCTTCCAGCGGCTCGACGCGCAGGTACATGAACGAGTTCTGCGAGAACGAGCTGGCCTCCAGGCTGGGCTCGTCGACGTTCTCGGGGTAGTCGGGTACCTGGCTGAGCGCGTTGTTGACGCGAATCAGCGCCTCGTTGATGTCGACGCCGAACGGGAACTCGAGCTGGATCTCGGCCGAGCCGTAGGACGCCGTCGAGATCATCCGCTCCAGCCCCGGCAGCGCGCGCAGGTATTCCTCCTGCTCGATGAGGATTTCCTTCTCGACGTCCTGCGGCGTCGCGCCGGGCCAGCGCGTGTCCACCGAGACGACGCGGACCTCCAGGTCGGGGATCATCTGCACCGGGATGCGGGTTGCCGCCAGCACGCCCAGCACGCAGATCACCAGCACGACCACGGCCAGGATGATGCCGTGACGGATGACGCCGGCGAACACCGCGTCAGCCCTCGTCCGACTCGACGACCCGCACCGGATCGCCGTCGTTCAGCACCTCGTTGCCGCGCACGACGACCGGGCTGTCGGGCTCGAGCCCGGACTCGATCACGGCGCGGTTGCCGTCGACCCGTCCGACCGTGACCTGGCGCTGGCGCACGCGCGGCGGCGACGAGGAATCGTCGACGACGTAGACGGTCACCGTGCCGTCGGGGTATCGGATCAGCGCGTCGCGCGGCACCAGCAATGCATCGGCGTCGGTTTCCAGCCGCAATCGCGTCCGTGCCGACATGCCCGGCGTGATGTCCGGATCGCCCTCGGGCAGCACCAGCCGGAGCAGGAACGTGCGGGCATTCGGGTCGCTGACCGGCACCCGCGCGGCCACTTCGGCGACGAACGTCCGCCCGCCCAGCGCATCGACGACGACCTCCACGTCGGTGCGCTCTCGCAGCCGCGGCCAGAGCCGCTGCGGCGCCTGCACGTCCAGCCACAGGTCGTCGACGGCGACCAGCTCGGCCACCGCCGTACCAGTCTCGACCCACTCGCCGGACTCGGTCAAGCGGCGCGCGATGACGCCGTCGAACGGCGCGACGATCTCGTGCCTGGCCACGCGCTCGGCCGCGGTGTCGCGCTCGGCGATCGCGACGTCCAGCGCGGCCTCGGCGACCTGGACGGCCGAACGGCGCGCCCGGACCTCAGTGTCGGGGAAGAACCGGTCCTCGCCCATCCGCTCGGCTTCCTCGCGGAGCCTGACGGCCTCGTCGTATGCCGCCCGCGCCTCTTCCACCGCCGCTTCGGCCTGGGCCAATTGCAGCTCGGCCAGCCGATCGTCCAGCCGAACCACGACGTCGCCCGTCCCGACTTCATCGCCGGCGTCGACGCCGATGGACTCGACCAGACCCGAAAGCCGCGGCGACAGTCGCGCCGACCGGCGCGCCGTGAACGAGCCTGTCAGCTCGACCCGTTCGACCGCCGGCCTCACCTCGGGCATGGCCACGGCGACCGGCGCGGGTTCCTGGGCGGCAAGCGGCGCGGCCGCGAACAGCAGCGCAGCGCAGTGGATTCGCAGTTTCGAGATCATCGGCGAAGAATAACCGAGTGAGATCAACGCAGACATCGCCTCGGCGACGCAGCGCCGACCTACCCGACCCGTAGGTCGCGGCGACGTCCGCGACGTTCCGTGCAAGCCCGCGGCATCCGCCCACCTTGCCTGCCGGCCACGGTCCCGCCGCCCGGAGGCAACGTTGCATCCCGCGCCGACCGGCGTAAGATCGAGGAACACGTCGCGGCGCCTGCCGCGAGGAGACGAATCCGATGATCGGAATCCGAACGATGCTGGCCGGTGCCTTGGTGCTGCTGGCGGCCGGGTGCGACGATGGCGCCGACGAACTCGCGCTGGAACACGCGCGCATTGTCGATCCGCGCTGGTCCATCGAAACGTTCGAGCTCGTCGACCACACCGGCGCACCGTTCTCGCGCCGGGACCTGACCGGCCGCTGGACGGTGCTGTTCTCCGGCTTCACCCATTGCCCCGACATCTGCCCGTCGACGCTGGGCATTCTCAAGGCCGCCGAGAAGAACCTGGACGACCCCGGCCGGCTGCGGACGGTGTTCGTCACCGTCGATCCCGAGCGCGACACGCCGCAACGGCTGGCCGAGTACCTGGCCTTGTTCGACGACGAATGGATCGGCGTGACCGGCGAGCGAAGCGAACTGAACCAGCTGCTCGACAGCCTGCAGATGGCCTACGTGCGCGTGCCCACCGGGAACGCGGAATACACGATGGACCACGCCACGGCCGTGGCGCTGATCGATCCGGGGGGCCGCATGGCGGCGTTCTGGCGCGCCCCCCTTGACGCCGGCGAACTGCGCCAGGACCTGGAAGGCCTGCCGCGACCCTAGGGAACCTCGGTCACAAACGCGTCGAGGCCAGTTCGAAGTCGGCGTGGGCCCAGGCCTGCTTGCGGCGTTCGGCGATCGCCTTCGCGTCGTCGTTCCGGCCCTGCGCGATCAGCGCCTCTTCCAGGCCTTTCAGCGACCAACCATTCTCGGGGTTGCGCTTCAGTTCGGCGCGGTAGGCCGCCTCGGCTTCCTCGGCCCGGCCGGCCTCCAGCAGCATCGCGCCCAGCACCATCCGGCCCGGGTAGTGCCACGGCGGCGGCTCGTCGTACGGAAGCTCGTCCTCGATGGCGATCGCCTCGTCCATGGCCTTTTTCGCACCGTCGAGATCACGTGCCTGCATGGCGAGTTCGGCGGTCAGCGTGCGCTCGCCGATGCGCACGCCGTGGATCACCGAGTAGCGGTTCCATACGCTCATCGCCTCGATCACGGGACTGCTGGCGAATTCCGCGAGCCTTGCATGGTGCGACACCGCTTCTTCGACGTCGCCGTTGCGCACCGCCGCCAGCCCCTGCGCGTATTCCCACATCGCGACCATGTACGGCAGGTCGTCGGCGGGTTTCGGCGTTTCGCGAACCTCGTCCCAGCGCCCGAATCGCACGCGCGCAAACAGCGGCGTCAGCGCGAAGTACTGCATCGCTTCGAAGCCCGGCGTGCGCATCAGGTCGGGATCGCTGGTGCGCTCGCGCGTGGACTCGGCGGCCTCGAGCGCGACCTCCTGCTCGCCGGCCATCGTGGCGGCGAACCACAGGAAGTGATGGTTGTGCGGCACGTAGCCCAGCGGATAGATGCCCGGGCCCGGCCGGCAGGCCGCGAGGTAGGCGTTGTCGGCCTCGATGGCGCGACGGTTGGCGATCACCGCGTCGTGCCAGCGCCCGACGCGGGCGTAGATATGTGCCGGCATGTGAACCAGGTGCCCCGCACCGGGAATCAGGGTGCGCAGCCGATCGGCCGCCGCCACGCCGCGTTCGGGCTCGTCCGAGGCCTCGACCGCGTGTATGTAGAGATGCAGTGCGCCGGCGTGATCCGGATCGCGGTCGATGATGCCTTCCAGCACCGCGACGATCTCGGGCGTTTCCCCAACCGGGTTGCCGTCGTCGTCCCAGTAATTCCACGGCTGCAGGTCCATCAGCGCCTCGGCGTAGATCGCGGCGGCGTCGAGGTCGTTCGGATAATCGGCGACGACCTGCTTCATCGCATCGGCGTAGGCGCGGTCGAGGCCGCTACGGTCTTCCGGCGGTCGCTCGGCGTAGCGCGCGGCCAGCGCCCGGATCCAGGCCTGCTCCCACTGCTCGGCCTTTGGCGCAAGCCGCCGGGCCGCCTGCAGGCGTTCCCAGGCCGCTTCGTTCTTCGACGGATCCATGCCGGCGTTGACGTGCGGCCCGAGTACCAGTGCCGCGCCCCACCAGCACATCGCGCATTCGGGATCGACGGACAGCGCCTGCAGGAACGAGCGCTCCGCGGCCTGGTGGTTGAATCCCCACGTCAGCATCATCGCCTGGTCGAACCAGCGCTGCGCCTCCGGGCTGTCGGTGGTGATCGCGCGGGTGTAATCGCCCAGGCCATCGAGCATCGTGGCGCCGACCGGCGCGATCTCGGGAAGATAGTTCTCGGCTTGCTCGGCATCGTTCCCGCTACCCGCGGCGTGGCCGAGGAAACGCGAACCGGAGAAATGGAAGATTCCCAGCAGGGAGATGGTGATGAACAGGAAGACCAGACGTTTCATGAGCGTCTCCGCTTCCCCTTGATCGAATTGTTTTTCCTTGTTGTTCCGCCGGTATACGCCCCTGTCGCCCGCGAGTCAAATTGCCGGTCCGCCGCCGATCCGCCTCTTGCGCGCTTTTGTCGCCTCGCCCCTGAGCCGCGGCCCAGCGCCTTTCGTCGGCGACGTCCGCGACGACTCGGACCGACCCCGACATCCCGTCGGCGACGTAGCGCCGACCTACCCGACCAATGCCGTAGGTCGCGGCGACGTCCGCGACGACTCGGACCGACCCCGGCATCCCGTCGGCGACGTAGCGCCGACCTACCCGACCAATGCCGTAGGTCGCGGCGACGTCTGCGACGACTCGGACCGACCCCGGCATCCCGTCGGCGACGTAGCGCCGACCTACCCAACCAAGGCCGTAGGTCGCGGCGACGTCCGCGACGACTCGGACCGACCAGATCGGAAGAGCGTCGTGGAGGGA
>JBPRGD010000296.1:0-1434 GCA_051428125.1 Candidatus Wenzhouxiangella sp. M2_3B_020 | reverse complement strand
TCTTGGCTAGGTTCGCTGGCTTCTTGAGGGGATAGGAGCAAATCTACGAGTTCCCGATAGACGGGTTCAACTTTTTCTCGGAACGTAAATTTGATATCGGGGTTGGCGGCAACTAAGTCTCCTCGCAGGAGTTTTAGGGTTTTATAGGCGCTGGTGTAGGCTTTGGTGGCGACTTGGGGTTTGTGCTGGGCTTTTAAGAGTCGTCCCAGTTGCCACTGCCATTGATAGGCGACTTCTGGGGGAATTTTGGCTTGTGCCAAGGCTTGTCGGGTGAGGCGTTCGGCGTCCTGCCATTGTTGGGCTGTTTCGTAGAGGTGTCCTAGGTAGCCGAGGGCATAGGATTCGGCTACGGTGTCTTTGAGGTGTTGCGCCTGCTGTTGGGCGTGGGCGAGAATCTGGGCGATTTCTGGGGCAGATAGGGTGGGGTTCAGTTGAGTTTGATGGTGGGTGAGGGTTTGGGCAAAGTGGATTTGGGCATAGATGGCGGGGCGGGTGGTGGGTAGGTGCTGGGCGAGTTCCTGGAGTTGAGGGATTAAGGTAGTGGCGGGTTGCCTTTGGTTTGTTACCAGGAGTAGGTCGAGTTGATTGACAGATGCCTCAAATTGTGCATTGGGGGAAATGGCGCTGGCAGCGGCTTTTTGATAGTAGTCGATGGCTCGCTCATTCTGCCCTTGGGAACGAGCGGTGTTGCCTAAGCCGAGTAAGGCGGCGCTGATGTCAGCGGGGGAGTTGAGGGTGCGGGCGATATCTAGACTTTTCTGGAGTGTTTCCTGGGCTTCGGGGCTACCGAGGGAGCGGAGTAGGTTACCTAAATTGGCGTAAGCGGCGGCTTTGAGGGGATTGTCGGGTTGGGTTTGTAAGGTGGTTTCGAGTTGCTCTAGGGTGTTGCGGGCGCGACGGTATAGCCCTAAGGCTCGCAGGGCGAGGGCTTGGTTAATTTGGCTGCGAATGATGCCCGGTTCGTCGGGGATTTGGCTATAGAGTTGGGTGGCGTGCTGCCAGGTTTTCAGGGCGGTTTCGGCTTGTCCTTGAGCCAGTTGCAGGGTGCCTTGGGTGTTGAGGGCTTGTGCCTGCACCCGGAGACGTTCTGGGGTATTGGGGGGAATGGTATCTAGGAGGGCGAAGCTTTGCTCCATGGCGTGATTGGCTTGGTTCCATTGTGCCAATTCCTGATGAGCGAGTGCCAGGTTACTCAATGTCATTGCCTGGTTGAGGGGTTCTCCTTGAGTCTGGTAGGCAGCAGCAGCTTGTTGCCAAGCGTCTAGGGCGGCGGCAAATTGTCCGGCTTGATAGTGGGTTTTGCCTTGTTGGAAGAGGGAGAGGGGAGTTTGACTCCCCTTTCCTTGTAGGAGAGGGGCTGGGGGAGAGGTTACATGAGTCGTATTTGATGTCAGGTTGTCTGTCTGGGGGACAATGGCGGTAGCGGGAGTCCAG
>JBPRGD010000295.1:0-1161 GCA_051428125.1 Candidatus Wenzhouxiangella sp. M2_3B_020 | reverse complement strand
CCCGGATGGGTGGGCTGCGCAGGACCATGCCGTGGACCGCCGCGGCCTTCACGATCGGCGCGGCGTCGCTGGCCGCGTTGCCGCTGGTCACGGCCGGGTTCTGGAGCAAGGAAGCCGTGCTCGGTGCGGCCTGGGAGGCCGACGTCATGCTCTGGGCCGTCGCCGCGGCCGGCGCGCTGATCACGGCCGTCTACGCGTTCCGGCTCGTGTTCCTCGTCTTCGCCGGCGAACCGGCCACCGACAAGGCCGAGCGGCCCAGCCCCGTCATGCACGGTCCGGTCGCGGTGCTGGCCGTGTTCAGCCTCGTCGGCGCCGCGTTCGGCGCGCCGGCCATCGGCGGCGGGCACGCGATGCACTGGATTCCGGCGGTCGGATCGTCTGCGCTGGTGCTGCTCGGTATCGGCCTGGCGTGGTGGGCGTTCGGCCGCGGTGACCGGCGGCCGGCGTCGGGCGCGCTAATCGAAGTGCTGAAGTCCGGGTTCGGCATCGACGCGCTCTACCGCGTATCGATCGTCGCGCCGTTCTCCCGGCTGGCCCGATGGAACCGGAACGACGCCGTCGATCGTGCGGTCACCGGCGCGTTCGTCGACTCGAGCGTCGTGATGTGCCAGCTGCTCGGCGCGCTGCAGACCGGGCGGGTGCGGAGCTACGCGCTGGGCATCGTCGTCGGCGCCGTCGTGCTCGTCGGCCTGGGGATCTGGACATGGGACTGATCTGGATCGTCGCCATTCCGCTGATCGCCGCGCCGATCTGCTGGTGGGCCGGGCACGCGCGCTCCGATGCCGAGAAGAAGACCCCGTTCCTCGTCGCGGTGCTCGCGCTGCTGTTCGACCTCGTGCTGGTGCTGAACCTCGGTGGCGGCGATGTCGGCGGCTGGTGGCGCACGGTCGACGTCGACTGGATCCCGCGCTTCGGCATCGGGCTCCGGCTGGCGCTGGACGGGCTGGGCTTCGTGATGCTGCTGCTCACGCTGGTGCTGGGCATCGCCGCGGCGTGGGTTTCGGTGCGCGAGATCCGCGAGGCCTCGGGCGCGTTCTACGCCGCGCTGATGTTCGCGATCGCCGGCGTGCTCGGCGTGTTCCTGGCCGTCGACCTGTTCCTGTTCTTCCTGTTCTGGGAACTGATGCTGGTGCCGATGTACTTCCTCATCGCCCAGTGGGG
>JBPRGD010000293.1:0-8189 GCA_051428125.1 Candidatus Wenzhouxiangella sp. M2_3B_020 | reverse complement strand
AACCTGTTCGCGGTTCGATTCTCCTGCTCCGTCGCGAAGGCCCGAAACCGCCCGCCCGGCATGCTTACAATGTCGGACCGATCCCGCCGGACCCGGCACGACGCCGGCCCGGCTCTTTCACGGCCGGAGGCAGTCCATTGGCACGTCAGGCACACACGCTCGCGATCGCGAACCAGAAGGGCGGCGTCGGCAAGACGACCACGGCGCTGAACCTGGCCGCCGGGCTGGCGGCGATGGAGCGCAAGGTGCTGCTCGTCGACATGGATCCCCAGGGCAACTGCACGACAGGCCTCGGCATCGAGATCGACGAGGGCCAGCCCAGCATGGCCGAGGTGCTGATGGGCGAGGCCGCAATCGGCGACGTTCTGGTCCGTCCGTCGTCGGTGGAACTGGACCTGGCGCCGGCCAACGGCGACCTGACCGCCGGCGAGGTCGCGGTCATGGAGCGCGACGACCGGGCGCACGTGCTCAAGGAAGCGCTGTCGTCGTTTCGCGGCCGTTATCACGACATCATCATCGACTGCCCGCCGGCGCTGAACGTGCTCACGCTCAACGCGTTGACCGCCGCCGACGGCGTGCTGATCCCGATGCAGTGCGAGTACTATGCGCTGGAGGGGTTGACCGCGCTGGTCGACACGATCGAGCAGATCCAGTCGTCGGTCAATCCGGACCTGGAAATCCAGGGGCTGGTGCGCACGATGTACGATATTCGCAACAACCTCTCCGGGGCCGTCTCGCGCCAGTTGTCGGAGCACTTCGGTGACAAGCTGTTCAACACCATCGTGCCGCGCAACGTGCGCGTGGCCGAATCGCCCAGCTACGGCGAGTCCGTGCTGAGCTACGATCCGGCCTCCAGGGGCGCATTGGCCTACCGGGGCCTGGCCGGGGAATACGTGCGACGACTGAGGACCTCGAGCTGACATGGCGACCCGGAAGAAAGCCCCGCTGGGCAAGAACCTGAACGCGCTGCTGGGCAAGTCCCACGCCGCGGCCCGTGGCGAGGACACCGGGGGCGAACTGGTCGAGGACCAGCTCAAGAAACTGCCTCTGGACCGCATCCAGCCCGGCCAGTACCAGCCGCGCACCGGCATGGATCCCGACCGGCTCGAGGAACTGGCCGACTCCATCCGTGCCCAGGGCGTCGTCCAGCCCGTGGTCGTGCGCAAGGTCGCTTCGGGCGGCTACGAGCTCATCGCCGGGGAGCGCCGCTGGCGCGCAGCCCAGAAGGCCGGCCTGCACGAGATTCCCGCCGTCATCCGCGACGTGCCCGACGAAGTCACGCTGGCGATGGCGCTGATCGAGAACATCCAGCGCGAGAACCTCAACCCGATGGAAGAGGCCGGCGCGCTGGCGCGGCTGATCGACGAGTTCGAGCTGACCCACGAGCAGGTCGCCGCCAACGTCGGCCGCTCGCGCACGTCGGTCACCAACCTTCTGCGGCTGCGGGAGCTGCAGCCCAAGGTCCGCGAACTGGTCGACGGCCGCCAGCTCGACATGGGCCACGCCCGGGCGCTGCTCGCGCTGACCGGCAACGACCAGATCAACGCCGCCCGTCAGGTCGTCAACCTCCAGCTCTCTGTGCGCCAGACCGAGGCGCTGGTCAAGCGCCTGAAGGCCGGCGGCCCCGAGAAAAAGCCGACCGAGCGCAAGGATCCGAACATCGAGCGACTGGAGCAGGAACTCACCGAAAACCTGTGCGCCCCGGTCTCGGTCAAGCACTCTTCCTCGGGCAAGGGCCAGGTCACCATCCGCTACTCCAGCCTCGACGAACTCGACGGTTTGCTGGAGCGGTTCCGGCGCTGAACGAATTCGTTGGTAGGCGCCGATCCGACGAAGCCGAAAGCAGGATGCGGCATTCCGGACAGGAGAAGGCGGCAACATTTTTGTTGCCGCCCACGAACCCGAGGATTTCCCCCCCCGGTTTAATGCACGCCTTGCGTATGTTTCCAGCGTCCCGCTGCAAGTAAACGCAAGTGTTTGATCCCGTCGTTAACGCCTCTGTCTTTCACGCTGACGCTCATGGCCGGGGGAGGGTGAGCTGGCCTTCCACGTAGCCGCCCGACCACGTGCCTTCGAGACAGAAGCCGCTATCGTCGGTGCAGGTCGTTTCCAGGTTCTGGCTTGGTGTCAGCCAGCCGCTGGCGCCCTCGAACCGTCCGGTTCCACCAGTGATTCGAACCATCGGCAGATCGACGTCCTGGGGGGTGTAAGGCGTTGGGGCAAACTCCATCCTTCCGAAAAGCTGGTCACCGTTTGCGGCTGTCTCCGTCGTGCGCACATCGAAATTGACCGCTGGCGGATCGGTGGGGGGGAAGAACTGGGCAGCGCACCGGGTACTGAAATTGGCAATCCGCCCGAGATGGCGCCCTTCGCCATCCCCACTGCTGATCACGATGCCGCCGCCGTTGGGGAATCCTCCCTCGCCGGTCGGACAGTTTTCCGTATCCACGTCGTCAGGCACCAGCGGGTCGTCGAAAGGCACGACGACAAAGACGCCTTCTCCCCAATGGATCTTGATCGGGACGGTAACAAACCCGTCGTCACGGCCCGGGTCGCCCTGCGCTTGCGCATCAACAGGTGCTGCGACGCAGAATCCCCCTGCCAGCATCAGCACGAAAAGTGCCTGGTTGAGTACACGTTGCATGACTTGCCTCCAATTGATTCGAAGTGGCTGTCATGCTGCGCCGGCCTGATCGAAATGTCCTAACCGCCGGATGATGGTTCGCTAACGGTTTCGTAATCGGAGGGAAATTCGAATGT
Organism: Candidatus Wenzhouxiangella sp. M2_3B_020; assembly: GCA_051428125.1. Taxonomy (GTDB): domain Bacteria; phylum Pseudomonadota; class Gammaproteobacteria; order Xanthomonadales; family Wenzhouxiangellaceae. The sequence goes on along the minus strand of JBPRGD010000293.1, from coordinate 5,429 downwards.
CTCTGTGCCGCGCGGGGATCAGGGTTCGTGGGTCATCCCGCGCTCCGCCTCGACCGCTGCCCGCATGGCTTCGAGGCCTGCCAGGACTCGTTGGGTGAACGCCGTGTAGCGTGGATCGTCGCCGATGAGCTGATCCAGGAGGGGTCGGAAGGTGTCGGGCTGGTGATAATGGCGCCAGCCCCATTCAAACGCCTCCTCCAAGGCCTCGAATGCCTCTTCTTCGCGGTCGAGCAGGGCCAGCATCGCGGCCTGCCGGAAGAAAACGACCGGCCGGCGATTGCCGTACGATTCGGTCTCCTTCAGCAGGGCCAGCGTTCGGCTTGCAAAATCATAAGCGGCTTCCGGTCGGTCGGCCTGCATATAGGCGTATGCGAGCAGACCCTGGGTTGTGGTCCGGGAGCGCCAGTTTGTCCAGTGCCTGGTCGACTCGAGACTGCGAATCGCCGAATCGACATCGCCGGCCAGAAGACTCGCGCGTCCATGGGTGTTCAGAGCTCTATTCCTGAGCGATCTCGGCAGATCGAGATCCAGCAGGCTCTTCGAGTCCATCTGCAATCGCTTGTACTGGCCCGTTGCATTCAACAACCAGAAATGCCCCGCAATTCGGAGCAGGTTGAACTCCGGCGCCGATTCACGAAGCTCGGCCAACCAGGATCTCGCCACATCGAAACGAGCCAGCGTGACATCCACCCTGATTTGGCCAAACAAATCCTGGTCGCTACAGCAGCCCGTTCTTTCGTCGCTTGCCGCGGATTCCCAAGACCCCGTCCGTCCGCTTCTCTGCAAATAATGAGCCTCGACGAAACGGCCGCTTTCAAAGGCGAGGGTAAACGGCGTCGCCTGGAATATAGCGGCCTCGGGCGTGTCTTCGTGCAGGCGTCGCAACTCGGCCGTGGCCTCGTCATAGCGTCCCATCGCAGCCAGCGTCCGCGCATACCAGCCCACGGTGGTGTTGTTGAGCGGATCGAGCGCCGCCGCCCTTTCCATTAGAGGCAGCGCGTCGGAGAGGTGGCCGGCATTTCGGTAGTGGTGGGCGAGCCATCGGTGGGCCGTGGCGTAGCCCGGATTGAGCTCGATGGCCTTTTGCAGGTGAACGCGGCCCTGCTCGGGTTTGTCCGCGAACTTACCGAGTGCCAACCCCAGCGCCGCGTGGGCCTCGGGAAGGTCCGGATCGAGCTCGACGGCCCGCCGGGCCGCCTCCAGTGCGCGCGCTCCAACGGTTTCACGCTCGATGTAGTTCTCGAGCCACCACTCCGGCTTTCTGCTGTAGGCGTTGGCAATGCCCGCCCAGGCTGGCGCAAAGCCGGGATCGATCTCCACCGCCCGCTCGAAGAGTTCGATCATTCTCCGATACGCCTCGAGATCTTCCCGGCCACGCTGGTCCAAGGGGTGCCAGCGCCCGCGCTGATGCAAGAGTTGCTTGCCGGCGAGGTAAAGGTCGTAGGCTTCGGTGGAGCCGGTGGTTCGGCTGTCCGGCCGCTGCTCCGGGACGCCCATCACTTCGGCTTTCAGCGCGGCCACGACGGCCCCGGCGATCTGATCCTGGATTTCGAAAATATCGACCAGCTCGCGTTCGAACGTCTTGGACCAGCGGTGATAACCGTCGTCTGCATCGATGAGCTGCACCGTGATCCGCACGCGATTCCCGTTCTTGCGCACCGAGCCTTCCACGAGGTTCGCAACCCCCAGCGCCCGGCCGATCTCGGCCACATCGGCATCGGCGTCTTCGAACAGAAAAGAAGAGGTACGGGCCGTGACCTTCAATCCCTCTACCCGGGCCAGCAGGTTCAAAAGCTCCTCAGTCAGTCCGGCCGCGAAGTATTCCTGATCCGGGTCCGCGCTCATGTTCTCGAACGGCAGGACCGCGACCGATTGTTCGACCGGGCTGGTGCTTTCGAAGGCCCAATCCGCAACCAATATGGCTACCAGCAGTGCAAGCGCGAGACCGGCTGTAAGCATCACGACCGTTCGCCGGTGGCGCGATTCTACGGGTTCGACAAGAGCGGTTAGCGTGTAGCCGCGCTTGGGGACTGTCTCGAGCACTTCGCGATCGCCGCCGGTATCTTCGAGCGCCTGGCGCAGCTTTGAAGCCGCATTCGTCAGCGACTGGCTTGCTCCCGGGTAACCCTGCCAGATCTCATCGATCAGTTCGTCGCGCCCGACGACTTCGCCGGCCCGAGCGGCCATATGGACAGCGAAATCCATGACCTTGGGTTCCAGGTGAGTTCTTCCGGCGGGCCCGGAAATCTCGTCGGTGGCCGGATGGAACGTGACTGCACCCAGCCTGAAGTCCGCACGATCACCCATCTCGCAATGCCCGGTTAGCGATCGCTTTTTCAAATATTATCATTCGGTTAGGGCAACGGCAAATCGGATTGGCTAATGTCGGGGCGCGTCCCGAGGGTGAATAGATGAATCACCGCATCGGGGTCACCAAAACTGGTGCCGGGAATTTCCTGGCCTCGACATACAGGAGGACGACCGCATGAATTCATCCATGGCGACCAGCGCCTCGCTGGCTGTCAGGCTTATCACGACGCGCTCCAACTGCTGCGATGACGCGTCAAAACCAGACTTCTGTGGGAGCGGCGACTTCGCCGCGACGATCGGAATCGTTGAATAGGCTTTGACCACGAAGAACACGAAGAAGAAATGAAGGAAATCCGTCTTTTTTTTAAGGCCGGAAACGGATCGACCCGCGGCTGCTGAGAACTCAAAACCCGAGATCCCGTCGGGGACGTAGCCCCGACCTACCCACCTGATTCAAGCTCCTGGGTTCTTCTGTTTGGTGGTTGGTTCGGTTCGAATGTTCTGATTCGTCGGCGCGAATTCGCGCCTCCCACAGAACTGTGTCGAGCCCTGCCAGTATTTCTGTGGGAGCGGCGAATCCGGCACGACGGGCAAAGCCCGGCCGCCCGATCCGTCTTTCGCGACAGGATGCCACCCGGGAATCGGGACGCCCCCGCGCCTGCTGAGCACCGACGGCTTGCCCCGTCGCCCCGGACCTGATCCGGGGTCCAGCGACTCGGGTTTCCCGAATCTTTCAATCTTGAAACCGATCCAGATCCTGTGTCGAGCCCTGCCAGTATTTCTGTGGGAGCGGCGAATCCGCCGCGACGGGCAAAGCCCGGCCGCCCGATCCGTCTTTCGCGACAGGATGCCACCCGGGAATCGGGACGCCCCCGCGCCTGCTGAGCACTGAAGACTTCAACCTGAAAACCGATCCGGATCCCGTCGGGGACGTCGCCGCGACCTACGGTCCGTCGACGATCCGCCCGTCGAGCAGGTGCAGGGTCCGGTCGCCGCGCCGGGCGAACGCTTCGTTGTGGGTGACCTGGACGACGGTCTGTCCCTGCTGGTGCAGTTCTTCGAGCAGATCCATGATCATCTCGCCCTGGCTGGTGTGCAGCGCACCGGTGGGCTCGTCGGCGAGGATGACCCGCGGGCGGCCGATGACGGCGCGGGCGACGGCGACGATCTGCTGCTGTCCGCCCGAGAGCTGAGACGGATAGAGATCGGCCTTGTCGGCCAGCTCGAATCGCTCCAGCATCTTCTCGACCCGGCCCTTGCGTTCGGTGCGGCTCACGCCGCGGTAGGTCAGCGGCAGGTCGAGGTTCTCGGCGACGTCGAGGTCGTCGATGAGGTGGTACTGCTGGAATACGAAGCCGATCGCCGCGCGCGCGATCTTCTGGCGCGCGGCCGGCTTCATCGCGTCGATCCGGCTGCCGTCGAACTCGAATTTGCCCGTCCATTCGTGGTCGAGCATCCCGAGGATGTTCAGCAGCGTCGACTTGCCCGAGCCGGATGGTCCGACGATGCTGACGAACTCGCCCTCGCCGACGTCGAGATTGATGTCGGCGATCAGGTTCACGCGGCCCCCACGGTGAGGCACCGACTTGCCAACGCCCGAAAGACGGATCAGCGGATCGCCGGATCGATCATTCATCGCGCAGCGCCTCCGATGGCAGAACCCGGGCGGCCCGGAGAGCGGGCTGCATCAGCGCGACCGCGCAGACCGCGGCGAGGACGGCGAGCGCGACGAGGAACGCAAGACCGTCGGTGCCGCGGACCCCGAAGAGGAATCCGTCCAGCATCATCGCGGCAGCCCCCGCAAGTCCGATGCCGACGAGTGCGCCCAGGATCGCCGGTCGCGCGCCGATCCACGCCATGCGACGCCGGATCGCGGCCGGGCTCGCCCCCAGTGCCTGGCGCACGCCGATCTCCTGCACGTGGGCGGCAACGAGCTGGGCCAGCATGCCGTAGAGTCCGATCGCGGCGAGAATGCAGCCGAGCATTCCCAGCGTCGTGGCCAGGCCTCCGGCGATCTTCTGCGGCAGCAGGCCGACCGCGGCAACGTCGGCCAGCGCGTCCACGCGCGGTCGCAGCAGGTCGGGGTCGACCTCGTTCTGGATCTCGGCGAGGCGACGGTCGACGGCCTGCCGGCCCGCTCCGCTGCGCGTGAGCAGGTGCATGCCCACGCCGGGCGTTTGCGCATACGGAAGGTAGACGAAAGAAACCCCGGTGTTGCTCAGGCTTGCATAGCGCGCGTCGGGCGCAACGCCGATGATGCGAAGCGGACGGCTGTCGCCGGGCCCGCCGTAGTCGATCACCTGCCCGATCACATCGCCGTCCGGCGCCAGCCTCGATGCCAGCGTTTCGTTGACGATGGCGACACCTTCGCCGCCGAAGCGATCACGTTCGTCGAACTTGCGGCCACGCACCGGCATTTCCAGCACGTCGAAGAAGTCGCCGGCGACGACGTTGACGTCGGTTTCGACCGGCTCGCCGTCGGCCGGCAAAAAATCGCCCAGCCCCTGACGGCTCTGGTTGAGCGGCACCACGCTGGCCGCGCCCGCAACTTCCAGCGCGGGATCGGCCGCCACCGCCTCGATATAGCGATCGACCAGCGCGACCCGCTCGCCGTGGTCGTACCCGATCCGCCGCAAATCGATGCCGGCGACGTAGACGTCGTCGACGCGGTAGCCGATGTCCACGTCGGCCGCGCGCTGCAATGCGCCCATGAACAGTCCGGCCAGAACGAGAAGCAGCATCGAGAAGGCGACCTGCAGTCCGGTCAGCGCGGCGCGAAGTCCCGACCGGCCTTCGCCCACCGATCTTCCAGAGCCGGCCAGCTCCCGGCCGGGCTCGGCACGCGTCGTGCGCCAGGCGGGGAACAACCCGGCCAGCAGCGTGGTCACGATCACCGCCGCGGCCACGAAACCGATGACGGCAGGCGAAAACTGGATTTCGAGGTCGAGCAGCGGCGGTAGCGGCGAGGGCAGTTCGATCCGCTCGAACAGCCGACGTCCCAGGTAAGCCATCCAGGCGCCGAGCGCCGCGGCGGCGGCGACGAGTATCAGCGTTTCGACCAGCAACTGCCGCAGCAGTCGGCCCCGCCCGGCGCCGAGCACGTAGCGCATCGCGATTTC
>JBPRGD010000292.1:0-2863 GCA_051428125.1 Candidatus Wenzhouxiangella sp. M2_3B_020 | reverse complement strand
TGCCGGCGGAGGAGGGGCTGCGCCTTCGGCAGCAGGGCCTGGTGCTCTGCCGTGTGGTGCTCCGCCCGCTGCTGCTGCTGTTGCTGCTGCTGCTGCGAGTGGGGCTGGTGGTGCTCGGTTAGGCTAGGGCTGGGGGGCTGTTCTAGCTGTTTGAGGGCGGCAGCCATCCTGGCAAGGGGAGGGGGAAGAGGCGGCTGGTTGTGGTGGGGATGGGGTGGGCGGAGCTGCTGGGCTGGGTGGATCTCACCCCGTGCGTGCAGCACAGCCATCGCTGTGAGCACCCAAGGGGGGGGGGTGCTGCTGCTGGGGTCCGGCTGACTGGTGATGTGGTGTAAGAGGTGTTGGGCCCAGCGAGCATGCCTAGCAGTGATATGTTGGGGCCACGGCAGCAAGCCAAGCCCTCCCTCTTGAGGGGGGCCCATGTGAAGTGCTGATGGGACCCCCCCACTGCTCCTGCTATTTCCTATGCTGTCCCCCTCTACTGTGGCAGCAACCAGCCGGTGAACTCGCTGCTGTATGTGCTGAGGCAGTCTACTGAACTCTGCATAAAATAGCAGGGGGCTGAGGGCATAGCTCGAGACCCCGGCGGCCCTCCCAAAGGCTGAGAGGGAGAGGCGGGTGAGCTTGCTGCACTTGTGCTCCACCTTTTTTACCACCTGCTCCCAGTCCACCTCACCTGGCAGAATCCCCTGGTTGTGTGTGCGGAGGGAGGGGTTTTGCGCTCGCAGTGCAGCGTGCTCACTCTGGTGCTGCTGTTTGGTGTTGTGTTTTTGCAGCTCATGCACCCGCCTCATCTGCCCCCATTCTGTTTCCTGTCGGGCGCTAAGGGCCTCGACTTCCTCCTCCTCAGCCTGTGTGATCCCCTGCTCGTGTCTTGTGGGCCCCCCCCCGCCATGGTGTTGGTAGATGCGCTCCCACAGCGCATCCCAAGCGCGCTGGTGCACGCAGCTGACCCTCTGTTTTGCCTGCTCTTGCCGCTGTGTGAGGGCTGCCCACTCTGCTGCTTGTGTGCTATGGAGTAGCTGAGAGTGTGTACGGTGCTGCTGCTGGCGCTCCTGTGCCTGCTGCTGCTGCTGAAACTGCTGGAGCTGGGGGTTTGTGAAGGTGATGCCCAGCGTGCGAGCGTGGGGGCTCACAGGCACACCGCAGAGTGAAGGAGGGATGGTGGGTGGTAGTTTGCCGAGGGGGAGGATGCTGGACTTTTTAAGGTTGAGATGCTGGCCTGTGGCTTTAGAGAAGATGGCCATGGCATCTGTGAGGGCCTGCACTGCACCCTCAGAGCACGACTCTAGCAGCGCCACGCAGTCGTCTGCATACTGCGAAGTACACAGCCGCTGCTCAGCAATGATGAGCCCCACCTGTGGGATGGTGCGAAGCCAGCAATGCAGGGCCCATGCCACAAACAGGTACATGGCTGGTGCCAGTGGGCAGCCCTGCCTCACCCCTGCTTCCCATTCGCGCGGCCGAGAGACCCACCCATTAACCGCCGCTGAGGCCCACGTGTCACAGAGCAGAGTGTGGGCCCAGCCCACCATGCCTGCTGTTTTTGCACTGTTCCCCGGACCTGCTGTGCCATCCCAGCTTGGGTGCTCATGTTGTTGTTGGTGGTGATGTGTGTGTTGTTGCTGCTGTTCTTGCAGCTGCTCTGCATCTGCATTTGTGACTGCCCCTCCCCCGATCTCTATGGCTTTGAGCAGGAAGCCCCGGTCCACAGTGTCGTAGGCCTTGGCAAAATCGAGGAACACAGCAGCCCCCTCTGATGAGCCTGAACCCCCTTCCTGAGCGGCCAAGGCATGCGGCAACAGCTGCAGCAACAGAATGGACTCACCCATGAGCCTCCCCGGCATGAAGGCAGTCTGCTCGGGCCCAATGCTTTGGGCGAGAGCTGGGCCCCACCGGTGGGCGAGGCATTTGGTGAGCAGCTTATAGTCAGTGTTGAGCAGTGTGATGGGGCGGTAGTTGCTGATGGTGGCCTTGCACCCGTCTTTGTGCTGGGGCGACAGCTGCCCGTCCTTGAAGCCCGCTGGTGTGCAGCCGGTCTGCCCTATGGCTGTGTACAGAGCTGCAAGCAGGGGGGCTATGAAGTCACTGCAAGCTGCCCACACCTCTGCAGGAATGCTGTCTGGTCCTGGGACCTTGGAGCGAGGGGTGTGCTTTATGGCGATGTGGACCTCCTCAGCAGTGACTGTGGGGGAGCCTGCTGCTATGGCAGCATGGGTTGGGATGGGGGTGCAGTTGGAGGCCATTGCATTGAGTACGGCCTGTGCGCTGCTGGGATCGCAAGAGGGGGCTGCTGAGGCGCGTGCAAAGTGGTGGGCTGCTGTCTCTGCCATTGTGGGGCCGTTGGTGATGAGGTTGCCTGCGTTGGTGGTGAGGGCTGGGATGAGGTGGGATGCAGGGGGGGGATTGAGCAAAGAAGAGAGCAGGGGGTTGGGTCGCTCCCCCCAATGCAGCCAATTGTGGCGCAAAGAGGAATAGTGGGGGTGCTCTGCTGCCTGAGCGGCTGCCTCAAGCCCTGCTTGCACTGGGTGTGTGTGGGGTGGGTTGGGAGGTGGAGAGGGCTGTGGATGTGGAATTGGGGGAGGGCTGTGGTCAGGTGGTTGCGGGGGGGAGAGGCTGCCATGGGAGTGGTGCAGTTGCTGTGGCCTCAGCAGCTGCTGCTGTTGCTGTTGCTGCTGCTGCTCTTGCTGGGAGTGGCAGTGGGAGTGTTGGTGATGGTGCTGTTGCTGCATGTGCTGTGGCTGCCGTTGCTGCTGCCTTTGCGACTGTGGCTCGCGGTGCGGTTGAAAGGGAGGGGGGGGCGATGGGGCAGTTGGAGAGTTTTGTTGGGGAGGCTGGCTTTGGCTGGAGTGTGGGGAGGCTG
>JBPRGD010000291.1:0-10699 GCA_051428125.1 Candidatus Wenzhouxiangella sp. M2_3B_020 | reverse complement strand
GTCGAACTGTCGAGTTGCGGCAGCCAGGCCGCGTCTCTGGAAGATTCCCAGGCGCTGCTCGGCAAGATCCTCCGGATCGATGTCGACGCCACGACCGGCGCGACCGAAAACGACAACCTCTGCTCGGTGGGCGACGGCAACGCGGCCGAGTACGCCGTGCCCGGCGACAATCCGTTCGCCGACGACCCCGATGCCTGCGGCGAGGTCTTCCTCTACGGCCTCCGCAATCCCTGGCGGTTCAGCTTCGACCGCGTCGCCGGCGACCTCTGGATCGGCGACGTCGGCCAGGGGCAGTGGGAAGAAATCGACCTTCTCGAGGCGCCGGTCTCCGGCGGCGCGAATCTCGGCTGGGACTGCTACGAGGGCTCGTCGACGTTCGAGTCGGCCGGCTGTCCTCCGGACGCGGAACTGACGTTTCCCGTGCTCGAGTACCCCCGCGATAGCCCCGACTGTTCGGTGACCGGCGGCTACCGCTACCGCGGCCCGGTCTTCGGACTGGAGGGATTCTACGTATACGGAGACTATTGCTCGGGCGATATCCGCGTGGCCGAAGAAGATGGCGGGAACTGGCAGGCGACGGTCGTCGATCGCTTCGACACCGGTTTCGGCCTGCGCTCGTTCGGCGAGGACCAGGCAGGCAACCTCTACGTCGTCGCGAGCGGAACGGTCTACCGGTTCGAGGGCCCGACGGACCTGATCTTCGAGAACGGGTTCGAGGGGTAAAGCCGGGTTCCGGGTTTCGGGTTTCGGGATTCAGATTTTCCGTATCGACCGACAGAAGCTGGGCGCCGATGATCCAGGTTGTAGGTCGGGGCTACGTCCCCGACGGCCCGTGGCCCGGCCCCTCGCGGAACGGGGTCCGCTCCCACAGGAAAAAGAAGAGCCTTCGCCCGGACCTGTGAGAAGGTTGCAGGTCGCGGCTACGTCCCCGACGGCCCGTGACCCGGCCTCTCGCGAAACGGGGTCCGCTCCCACAGGAAAAAGAAGAGCCTTCGCCCGGACCTGTGAGGGGAGTTGTAGGTCGGGGCTACGTCCCCGACGGCCCGTGGCCCGGCCCCTCGCGGAACGGGGTCCGCTCCCACGGAAGATGAGTCGGGCCGCTTGTCATCCCTGTGGGAGGCGCCTCCGCGGGCCGATGGTTCTGTCGCCTCGGCCTCGGCCGATCGCGGCGAAGTCGCCGCTCCCACGGGAGTTCGAGTCACTCCTGCCATCCCCTCCCCCGCGACCGGGGAAGGACCAGGCTGGGGCTGGGCGGATTCGGTGCCGACTTCCCCGAACACGCCACGACTCGGGTTTCCTGAAACCTGAAACCTGAAACCCGAAACCGGAAACCCCCACTCCCGGCGCGCGCAGCGCGCCCTATTCCGCCGCCTCGAACCGGTTCTGCGCCCGGTTCTTGCGCACGTGCTCGGGATCCCAGACCTGGCCGTTCATCACGATCCAGACGCCGGGGTCCAGCGTCTGCACCGCGCCGACGGCGCAGCCGATGTTGAACACCGCGTCGGAGCCGATGAATCGGGCGGGGTTCAGCGCGCCGGTCAGGACGATGACCCGCTCGGTCTGCTCGCCCAGCGCAAGCGCCGTGTCGACCATGGTATCGGTCCCGTGCGTGATCAGGAAACGGCGCGCGTCGGAGGCCTCGACGGCCTTGCGCACGAGCTCGCGGTCGGCGTCGGTGAGCTGCAGCGAGTCCTTCCTCAGAAGCGGCTGCACCTGCCAGCGGAACGCGACGTTCATGTCGGTCAGGATGCGGGCGATCTCCGGCTCGCCGATCTGGTAATCGGACTTCTCGTCGTAGTAGATCTTGTCGATCGTCCCGCCGGTCGTGATGATCTGCAGAAGATTCAAGACAGCCTCTCCCCGCGATTGCGGCGCGGCATCATTCGCGCACCAGCGATCGGCCCAGGCCGCGAACATCGACGGGATCGAGCCGGAAGCGGTGGAGCGCGTAGTGCATGGCGGCGATCAGCGGGCGGTCGTCCTCGGCGGCCAGCCGCTGCTCGGCCAGCGATGCCAGCTCGACCAGGCCGGTGATCCGGTAGAGATTCATCGCAACCGAACGCGCGCCGGCCTCGAGCACCTCGGGGGACTGCTGCAGCCAATCGGCCACCTGCTCGAACCCCGATTCGGCGACGCGCTTGACTTCCTCGAGCCGACCGTCGCCGATTTCCGACAACCGGGAACGCATCCGCATCAGCCACGGATCGATGCCGGTATCGCTTAGCGCGCGGAGCAGGTCCAGTGCCAGAACGTTCGTGGTTCCCTCCCAGATCGACAGCACCTGCGCGTCCCGCAGCAGCATCGGCAGTCCGGTGTCCTCGATGTAGCCGGCGCCGCCGAAGCACTCCAGGGTTTCCGACGCGGCGGCCACCGCATCGCGGGCGGTGCCCAGCTTGACCATGGGCGTCAGCAGTCGGAGCAGTTCCGGGCTGGCATCGGCATGGTCGTGCTCGACGCGGCCGAGCTCGGCGACCATCGCCAGCGTCGCGCTGCCGGCCGCAGCGTAGTCGGCCTCCAGCGCCGCCAGCGTCTGTCGGTGCAGCGCCTGCTCGATCAGCGTCCTTCCGAACGCGGTCCGGCGGCGGGCATAGCTCGTCGCCAACGCGATGCCCCGCCGCATCAGCGCGCAGGCGGTCACCGAGTTCCAGGTCCGCGTCAGGTTGAGCATCGGCGCGATGGCGGCCACGCCGCGCTCCAGCCCGGCCACCGGAGTTGCCGGCGCGCCGTCCAGCCACAACTCGGCAGTGGGCAGCTTGCGCGTGCCGAGCTTGTCCTTCAGCCGCAGTATCTCGATATCCCGTAATCGCCCGTCGTCGTCGTGCGGCTCGACGTAGAACAGTGCCAGCCCGCGCGAACCCTCGGGGTTGCCCTCGGGACGGGCCAGCGTCAGCGCCATCTCCGACGTCGCCGCAGACGTGAACCATTTGCGGCCCGTCAGGCGCCATTGCCCGTCGCCGTCGCGATGCGCCATCGTCTCGGTCCGGCTGACGTCGGAGCCGCCGATGGTCTCGGTCATCCACTGGCCCGACGTCCAGAACGCATCGCCGTCGCGCGCCAGCAGGTGCGTCAGCGCGCGCTCGGCGAGCTCGTCGTTGCCGGCGTCGCTCAGGATCCGTGCCGCTCCGTCGGTCATCGCCAGCGGGCAGCCGTAGAAGTCGGTGGATGGAATGAACAGCCACGCGCGCGCGAACTGCACGGTGCGCGCGTGCTCTGCGCGATCGTCGTCGTAGCCGACCGCGACAAGCCCGTACTCGGCCGCCCAGTGCTTCGCACGTTTCCACAGCGGCGTGAGCTCGATCTCGTCGATGCGCTCGCCCCACGGGCTCCACTGCGTCAGGCGCGGCTCGTTGAGCCGGTCCTCGCGCTGCATCCGGTACCACTCCCCGCCGGAGCGCTCGCCGAGTTCGTCGAGAAACGGCGTTTCCTGCTCGAGCATCTCCGACGGCAGCCGGCTTTCCAGCCAGGCGCGCAGCAGCCAGTCTTCGCGGTATTCGTTGCCGAGGCCGGGAGGCTCCTGGATGAACGACAGCGGTGTCCGGTCCGTCATCGGGTTCTCTTCGCTTCGGGGGGGGATTCGCCCAGTATATCGGCCGCAACGCCGATTCACTCGCCGCGCGTACCCCGCGTTCCGCGCACGTCCAGCAGCGCGAGAAAATAGACCGCGATCAGGCTTATCTCGATGAGCGCGACCGGTCGCGCCGACGGCTCCACCCACGCTTCGCTGACGGCCACGGCGAAGTAGACCAGCAGCAGCATGCCGCCGACGACCAGCCCGTTGACCCTGAGCCGCCAGATCCACCACAGCGGCAGCAGCATCGGAACGATCGCCAGTGCCGTGGCCCCGGCACGACCCAGCGACGGATCGGGCGCCAACCAGCCGAACCAGGCCGCCTGCACGGCGATCAGAGCGATCCAGGCGATCCGGGCCAGCGCGAGCGGCAGCCTCACAGCCGGGTCGCGATGTCTGCGACGCGGCGGCCCAGGGCCCGCGCGAGCCGGATCTCGTCTTCGTCCAGCGGCCGGTCGCTGTCCTGTCCGGACCAGTGGCTGGGCCCATACGGCGTGCCGCCGCCGCGGGTCGTCAACAGCCTTTTCTCGGTGTACGGCAGGCCGACCAGCAGCATGCCGTGGTGCAGCAGCGGAATCATCATCGACAGCAGCGTCGATTCCTGCCCGCCGTGCAGGCTGGCCGTCGACGTGAAGACGCCGGCCGGCTTGCCAGCCAGCGTGCCGGAAATCCATTCGGTGCTGGTCGAGTCCAGGAAGTGCTTCAGAGCCGCGGCCATGTTGCCGAAGCGGGTCGGGCTGCCGAGGATGAGCCCATGGCACTCGTCGAGGTCGGACCGCTCGACCAGCGCCGGCCCGTCTCCGGGCAGCTCGCGGCGCTCCGGGTCGATCGCGGACGTGATCGGCGCGACGCTTCGCAGACGCGCGGCGCATCGGTCGTTGCCTTCGACGCCGCGGGCGATCTCGCGCGCCAGGTTCAGCGTATTGCCATGGACCGTGTAGGCCAGGACCAGGATGTCCTTCATGGCGTGCTCCGCGACAGGATCTCGAGCACGGCCTCGGGCGGCCGGCCGATGCGCGCCCGGGAATCGGCGACGACGATGGGGCGCTGGATCAGGACGGGATGCTCGCTCATCAGGCGGAACAGCTCGTCGTCGGGGACCTCGGTGATGTCCAGCCCCAGTTCCTTCCACGTCTTTTCGCCGGTGCGGACCATCTCGGCCGGCGCCACGGCCAGCATTCCGGCCAGGTCGCGCAGTCGTTCGGGGCCGGGCGGATCGTCCAGGTAGTGGACGATTTCCGGCTCGATCCGTTGCTCGCGCAACAGGGCCAGCGTCGCCCGGCTTTTGGAGCACCGGGGGTTATGGTAGATAATGACGGTCATGGACAACCCTTCATCGGACAATTCGAACGCACATTCTGACCGATCGCCGTCAATTCATGATCTTCCCAGCAGGCTGGGCGCGCTGCTGGACCCGCGCTGGCTGAAGTCGTTCGGCGAGCACCTCTGGGAGCATTTCAAGCAGGATCGCAGCTTCGAGTCGGCCGGTGCGCTGAGCTACACCAGCCTGCTCGCGCTGGTGCCGCTGATGGCCGTGATCCTCGGCGTGCTGTCGGCGTTTCCGGTCTTCGATTACGGCGTCAACCAGCTGCAGGACTTCATCTTCTCGAACTTCGTGCCAGCCGCCGGCGACGTCGTACGCCAGTACCTCGACCAGTTCGTCGAACGGTCGGCGGAGCTGACCGGCACCGGCACGCTGTTCCTGATCATCACGGCGCTGATCCTGATGGCCACCATCGAGCGGGTGCTCAACCGGATCTGGCGCGTCGACCGACCCCGCCGTCCCACCAGCCGCCTGCTGGTCTACTGGGCCGTGCTGACGCTGGGACCACTGCTGCTCGGCGCCAGCCTGGGCCTGACCTCGTACATCGCTGCACTGCCGACCGTGGCGCCGGAGGTCATCCGCAGCACGCTGCAGAACGTGGCGCTGGCGGTCACGCCGTTCTTCGTCGCGCTGCTGGCCTTCACGCTGATCTTCATGATCGTGCCCCACCGCAACGTCCGGTGGCACCACGCACTGGCCGGCGCCGCGTTCTCCGCGCTGGCGTTCGAAGTCTCCAAGCGCGGCTTCGTGTTCTACATCAGCAATTTCCCCACCTACGAGAAGGTCTACGGCGCACTGGCGGCGATCCCGATCTTCCTGGTCTGGATCTACGTCTCCTGGGTCGTGATCCTGCTCGGCGCCAGCCTCGCCGCCGCGCTGACGACGTTCAACTACCGCCGCGCCGACTGGACCTGGAATCCGCGTCATTACCTGCTGCTGGCGCTGCGGATCGTCTCGCATCTCTGGCAGGCGCAGGTCCGCGGCCGCGGGGTGTCGACCGGCAAGCTGCTGGAACTGGAAACGGCGGCCACCGACGAGGACCTCGAGGAACTGCTGGGCCGCCTGGACGATGTCGCCCTGATCCAGCGCGACGACGGCGGCGACTGGTTCCTCAGCGCCGATCTCGGGGAAGTGACGCTGGCCGACCTGTATCGGTCGATGAGGCTGGTACTGCCGATCGGCGAGCTCGACGATTTTCCCGAGCGCACGCCGGTGGACCGGGCGCTGATCGAAGCGATGAACGAAATCGAATCCACCGCCGATCCGTTGATGCGGCGCCCGCTAAAATCATTCGTTGCCGTCCAATCCGACTGACGCCTACGATTCCGATCCGACACCGGCCGGGATCGCCGGCCCCGAAGGAGCCTCATGCTGCCGTCTCCCATCGCCAAGCCTTTCGCACTGCTGCTCATCGGCACGGCCCTCGTGCTCACCGCCTGCGAAGAGCGGCAGGCGCGGGCCGGAGACGATCCCGCATCGTCGCCGGCGCCCGCCGAGGATGCCATCGACTTCGAATTGCCGCGCCTGGACGGCAAGACCGTCGCACTGAACGGTCTTCTCGGCCAGTGGGTGGTCGTCAATTACTGGGCGACGTGGTGCGCGCCGTGTCGCAAGGAGATCCCGGATTTCTCCGAGATGCACGACAGGCGCGAGGACATCACGGTGCTGGGCCTGGCGTTCGAGGACGCCGAGCCCGCGACGTTCGACGCGTTCCTGGAGGAATACCCGGCCAGCTATCCCATTCTGCTCGTCGACGTCTACGACCCGCCCGAGGCGCTGGGCGCGCCGCGCGCGCTGCCGACGACCTACCTCGTCGACCCGCGCGGCCGACTCGTGGAGACCTGGATGGGCCCGATCACAAGCGATACCATCGAGACTCGAATCGACAACGGAGGCTGATCCATGGCCGAGTGCAAGCGTTACTACATTTCCGGGCGCGTCCAGGGCGTGTTCTTCCGCGAGTCCACCCGCCGACAGGCACGCGAGCTGGACATCACCGGCCACGCGATCAATCTGGACGACGGCCGCGTCGAAGTGCTGGCGTGCGGGTCGGCCGATGCGCTGGACAAGCTGGAGGACTGGCTGCGCGACGGCCCCAGCTCGGCCGACGTCACCGACATCCAGTCGGAATCTGCCGACGACGAGGCCCCGGAGGGTTTCAGGACCGGTTGAAGTCGCCGCCCGGCCGACATCAGAACGTCGACAGCCCCGTCGCCTCCATGAAACGGTAGCGCCAGTACCGCAACCACCCTTCCGCCGCGTATTCCGGGTACGCCACGCTGTAGTTGCGATCGCCGGGCTCGGACCAGCGCCCCTCGAACCATTCGGCAACGTTGCCGATGAATCGCGAGTCGGCGGTCGCGACGAGACGAACGTCGGTCTCGAGGTTGAGATCGTCCAGGTTGCGGCGCGTGAAGTTCGCCGAGCCGGCGATGACCTCGGCCGAGCCGTCGGCGAAGCGCGACAGGATCAGCTTCTGGTGGCACTGCTCGCCGTGCGTATCGCACCAGCGCACTTCGATTCCGGCGTCGACGAGCTCGGCGGCCACGGATCGATTGGGAATGCCGCTCTTCTCGCGGCCGAATGCATCCTTGTTGGGATCCAGCAGCGCGCGGATCTCCGCCCCGCGTGCGCTGGCCGCGAGCAACGCCTCGACGATGCCGCGATGCGAGAGATAGAACATCGCGAGGTCGACCGCGTCCCCTTCCCCGGCGGCGTCCACCATCGCCAGTACCGCATCGCGAATGGCCGACTCGGTGAGCACCTGCAGCCGCAGGCCGTCGATGTCCGTCGTCCGCGCCGGGGGCTTTGCGATGTCGGGCCATGCGAGGTCGGGCGCCGAGAAGGCGGCCACGGCGCGCTCGGTGTCCAGCAGGTCCAGCGCCGCCAGGCCGGAAAACTCGATCGCGATGTTGCCGTGCGCGCTCGAGGCGCCGTGGGCGTTGCCCGACGTGACCAACCCGATCCAGGTTTCGCCGGAGTCGGCGACCAGCGTCTTGCGATGATTCGCCTTGAAGTTGAGCAGGCGCAGGACGCTGCGCAGCGCCACGTCCTGTTCGCCCATCGGGTTGGGAAGCCAGCCGCCGCCGTCGGGCCGGCCCAGCCAGCGGCAGCACAGCCGCCATAGCCCCGACCATGCCGGGTTGGATGCCCGCAGCCGATCCAGGTCGGTGAGGACGACGTCGACGCCGGCCTCGCGGAGACGTTGGAACTGGCGCAGCTCCAGGCTGCCGTAGAAGGTGTTGATCGGATCGGTGATCAGGATCGCGCGCAGGCCGGGACGCTCGGTACGGCGCCGGACCAGCGCGTCGGTGACCTCGCGCGACAGCGGCCGCATGTCGTCGTCTTCCGGATCGACCTCGCCGGCGAAGTGGTTGTACAGGAACATGTCGATGACGACCAGCCGCTCGGCCTGCCCGATGAGTTCGATGACCCGATCGAAGATGCGCTGTTCGACCCGGCGCTCGCCGGTCGGGTCGGTCCATGTTCGATCGGCGAGGAAACGCACCCGCTCCGGCGCACGCATCGGCATCGCGACACCGAGCCCGTCGGGCAGCGGCTTGTACCGGTGCCAGGCACTTAGCGCGGCGGCAGCGGCCGCCAGAATCGCGAGCAGCAGCAGGAGCAACCGGCGCATCCGGCCGCGGCGTCTCCGGAAGATGCGCTTGCGCCGGACGGCGCCCGGCGGCGCTGTGTTGGCCCGCTCCATGCTCAGGCAGTCTAACGGAGCACGGCACGCCATCGGGCCCGTTCGGCGACGGTGCCGGCGCGTTCGCTAGACTGTGGTTCGATCCGCTGGACCGACCCCCGTTGCCGAAGATCCACTGGAAGACCGTGCTGACCACACTGCTGCTGCCGATCGTCGCCGGCACCGCGGCGGCGCTCGTTGCGCAGGGCTTCGTGGCCGCCGTGGTCGCGCTCAACGACCTGCTGCTGGTCTCGCCGACCGTTCGCGTCGATGCCGCGCCCGACTGGCTTCTGGTCATGACGGTCGCGGTGCCGGCGCTCGGCGGACTGGCCGTGGGACTGCTGCGCTGGGCCGCGGGCGATCACAACCTGCACGGCCCGGCCGAGCTGATCGAGACGGTGCAGACGCGCAGGGGACACCTGCCGCGCCGCGCCGGCGCGGCCAGCGCGAGCAGCGGCCTGCTTTCGCTGGGCAGCGGCGCCGCCGTGGGCGAATACGGGCCGCTGGTGCACATGGGCGGCAGCCTCGGCTCGGCGCTGGCCCGGATCTTCCGCGCCGACATCACGACCATCAACATCGCGATCGCCTGCGGCGTGGCCGCGGCGATCTCGACGGTGTTCAACGCGCCGATGGCCGGCATCCTGTTCGCCCACGAGATCATCCTGCGCCACTTCGCACCGCGCGCGTTCGCACCGGTCGCGCTGGCGTCGATCATGGGCTACATCGTCGCCCACGCGCTCAGCGCGCGCGGGCCGATGCTGGGAACCGAAACGCTGGCGGCACCGCATCTCTGGGAATTCGGCCTGTTCGTGCTGCTGGGCGTCCTCGGCGCCGGCGTCGCGATCGGCTTCATGCAGGCCATCCTGGGATCCGGCCGGCTGGCCGGCCGGATCCGGCTGTTCGAGCCGCTCAAGCCGGCGCTGGCCGGGCTGATCCTCGGCCTGGCCGCGCTTCAGCTTCCGGAGGTGCTGGGCATGGGATTCGAACTGCTGCGCTCGGTCACGCTCGGTCAGCTGGGACTGCCGGCGTCGATGCTGGCGCTGATCCTCGCCGCGCGGCTGGCGGCCACCGCGATGTGCCTGGGCTTCGGTTTCACCGGAGGGGTGTTCAGTCCCGCCATGGTCGTCGGCGCATTGTTCGGCGCGCTGTTCGGCACGGCACTGGGCGACGGCCTCGGGATGCCCGTGGAAAGCACGACGGTCTACGCCATCTGCGGCATGGTGGCGGTGACCGCACCGGTCATCGGCGCCCCGGTGACGGCGGTGGTCATCGTCATGGAACTGACCGGCAGCTATACGCTGACGCTGGCCGCGCTGGCCAGCGTCGGCATCGCGAACTTCATCACCGCGCGCCTCTACGGGCGCTGCCTGTTCGACCGGCAGCTCAAGCTCAGGAAGGTCGATCTCTCCGCCGGCCGCAGCAAGGCCATTCTCGAGTCCAGGCCCATCGACCCGCTGGTCACCGACCGCTTCGTTTCGGTGGGCAGCGACACCGACGCCGTCAGCGCGCGCGAGGCGATGATCGACGCACGCCGCGGACAGGCCTTCCTCGTCGACGGCAGCGGCACGTACCAGGGCAGCGTACGGCTCGAGGACCTGATGTGCGCCGAGCCGGACCAGCCGGCGCTGGAACTGCGCAACCGCGACGACATCGTGATGCTGAATCATCTCAGCCTCTGGCGGGCGATGCACCGCATCCGCCGGACCGACGACCAGAGCGTCGCGGTGGTCGACGACCAGGGCGCCTTGGTCGGCGCGCTGCACGTCTCGGAGCTGGTCAACCAGTTCCTGGACATCCAGGCCGATCTGCGCGAAGAGGAACAGATCCGCACCGATTAGGCGCGCTCGTCCTCGCCGTCGCGGTCCGCCCGCTCCTGTTCCCGGCACATCCGTGTCAGCTCCTCGGCCGACACCGGGGCGCTGAACAGGAAACCCTGGACGAACTCGCAGCCCTCCTCGACCAGCACCGAGAGCTCCGATTCGGTTTCCACGCCTTCGGCCACGGCCTTCATCCCCAGCGCCTCGCCGAGCCGCAGCGCCGAGACGACCAGTTTGCGGTGACGCTCGTCGGTGTCGAGACCGCGGATGAATCCCCGGTCGATCTTCAGGCTGCTGAACGG
>JBPRGD010000290.1:0-8977 GCA_051428125.1 Candidatus Wenzhouxiangella sp. M2_3B_020 | reverse complement strand
CCTCATTACGCTCGCCGTCGCCGCGATCGTCGTCGTGATCGCGCGCATGAAGCGAAACCGGAAGACCCGTTCGGACCCTCCGGCCGCTTCGGGAAACGGCCGTCGCTCGCCGTCGACCACCGAATGGTTCGGATACTCGTTGGCCGCGGTGATGATCGTGACCGCGGCCACGATCACGTGGCTGGGCTGGAAGGAGCGCAACGAGATCATCGACGTGGTCGTCATCGATGCGCGCACCGGCGATCGCACCGTCTACGAGGTGCGGCGCAAGGCGCTGGGCGACCGCGAATTCCGGACCGTCGACGGGCGCGTGGTTTCGCTGGGTGCGTCGGACCGGATGGAGCGGATCGAGTAACCGTCGAGCCCGCGACTGCGCCGACCAGGCGCGGAAATGCCCGGGAGCCAGGCGAACTCGCCATCCCGAAGTCCGAACCCCACCCGATTCGGAAGGGCCACGCCGAAGCTGCCGCGGCGCGTCGGCGCAGGATTGCGCACCGGCATCATGCGCCTGGCCAACCGGCGAGGCAGTGATCGGCGTGGAAGATCAGCGATCGAGCGGCTTGCGGAATCGCAGCGTCATGCGGTGAGCGTCGTCGAACGATGCGTAGTCGCGCTCGACACCCGGGTCGGTATCGGTTCTGAGCGTCGGCGGAAGACGCCAGACGAAGTTCTCTACGTTCGCCCGGTCGGCCGGATTCTCGTTGATGTCGCTTTCGGCAACGAACACGAAACCGGCCGCTTCGACCTGCTCGATGACGAAACGTTGTCGCAGGTAACCGGAACTACCGTCGGCAATCGAATCGGGCGTGCCGGGACGAGCCTGGTCCTGGACGATGCCGAGAATGCCGCCGGGCTTGACGACGGCGAAGGCATCGCCCAGCGCGCGATCCAGGAAGTCGCCCTTCCCCGCTTTGTGGAACCGGGCAAGGTCGTGCAGTGCGCGGATGAACAGCATGGCATCGGCCGAACCGTGCATCGCTTCGGGCAACTCTCCGAGCCAGAACGCATCGACGTCGGCGCAGTCGCCGGTGCACCAGCGCTCCGCCTCGGCCCGGAACCGGTCCAGCCAGCGCGCGATCCGTTCCATGAATTCGTTGGTGGCGAACGGGAAGTTCGGCCACATGTCCAGCGGATAGTTGGCGCCGATCAGCCGCCCCCGGGTACCGAGGTACGGCAAAAGGATCTTCGTGTACCAGCCTTCGCGAGGCAATGCCTCGACCACGGTCATGCCGGGCTCGATGCCGAAAAACGTCAGCGTCGCTTCGGGATTGCGGGCGGGATAGCGCTTCTTCAGCGGTGCGGGCCGGGATGCAAGCACCTCGTCGAGTCGCTCCCGGGCCGAGGCGTCGATGCCGAGCGGACCGGATCCGGTCTCGATCCGCGTCTCCCGGTCGGAACCGTTTTCGTCGGAACCGTTGTCACCGGGATCGGCACATCCCGCTGAAAACAACAGGGTCAAGACGATACAGACGCTTCGCATGCGAGCCCTCCAGACGATGCTGCAGGCTTCCGTCGCCGGCAAGCGGCAAAAGGATCTCGATCAGCGGCGATCCGTGCGACGGCGGCGGGACCGGCGCACGGCCTCCGACTCCGCGTAGCGCGAGTACATGTCCATCAGCACGCGCCGGAAATGGTCGCTGTACCCGGCTGCGATGCCGAGCACTAGCGTGGTCACGGCGGCCTTGTCGGGATTGTCCCGGACCCAGTCTCCGAGGACGGGATCGGCGTGCTCGCGCAGGAAATCCTCGATGTCTTCGCCGAAGTCGACGCGCTCGGACTCGTTCCGCGACGATGATCCTGATCCGCCCGCGTTCGCAATCTTCGCGACGACGAGGACCAGCGCGATCAGAACGATCCCGCACGCGGCCGTGACCAACGCGGCCAGTTCGGGCGGCAACATCTCGCGGAACGCGAAATATCCGGCCAGACCGAGAAAGGCGAAGACGCACAACGCGAGCGGCACGACCAGTGCCGTGACGAGCGCGCCGGTCTCGACGCGTTTCTTTAGCTTCTTGAGCATCGCGCGATGCGGAAATCGACGACCGGCTTCAGCGGTCGAGCAGCTTGCCGAGAATGAAGCCGATGCCCAGCGCGGCCGCGAGGCTCGTCATGGGGCGTTCCTCGACTTCCTTCTCGAATGCGCCCCAGGTCTGGCGGGCCTGTTCACGACCCTGGTCGGCCGCGGCCCGGATACGATCCCGCCCCTCGTCGGTGGCGGTGCGCGCCAGCTGGGAAACGGTCTTGCCGATTTCCGAAAGTTCGCCTTGCAGCGCGGCGAATTCCTTCTTCAGTTCCTGGAGTTCCTTTTCGGTTGCGGTGGCCATGGATCCTCCTTGACGGATCGGAATCAGTGATCTTCGTTCATTGACAGTAACATAATAGGCCCTGCATCGAACCGCAACATGTGAATCGCAAGGAAGACGAAACGCGGCAATCCGCCGGACTGGGCGCCAAGCCGAGCCGCGGCGCGATGTCGGAAGAGATCGACGGACTCGAGCAACTGGTCGAGCGTATTCGCCACATCGACTGCGCCCACGATCCTGTCGATCTCGAAGCGGTGCTTACCCAGATCGGCCGTCGCTCGTTCGGGGCGATTCTGCTGTTCGCCGGCATGGTCGTCCTCGCACCGCTCATCGGCGACATACCCGGCGTGCCGACATTGATCGCGCTGCTGGTCGCGATCACGGCGGTCCAACTTCTCGCGGGCCGCCCGTATTTCTGGCTGCCGGATTTCCTGCTGAAACGCTCGATTTCGCGCAGGCGTCTCGAGAAGACACTGAATTTCGCGCAGCGGCCCGCCCAGCTCGCGGATCGGTTGCTGCGGCGGCGACTGGTCGTTCTCGTCAGTCCCGCCGTTACCCGGCTGATCGCCGCGGCCGCGCTGGGCGTGGCACTGGTCATGCCGGCGCTGGAGTTGATTCCGTTCAGCGCCAACCTGGCCGGAATCGCCCTGAGCGCTTTCGGCGTCTCGCTGATCGCACGCGACGGGCTGTTCGCGCTGATCTCGCTGCTCGTGACGGTGGGCGTCTTCGGTGTTGTCGGGTACTGGGCGGCTCAACTGTAGTCGGTAACCGCTGGTACCCCGGCCGGCCGGGTGGTATAAACGTGGTCCACTCATCCCGAAGGCGGACCCAATGTCCAACAACCGGCTCATCGCGCTCGCCCTCATCGTGATCGGCATCGTTCTGCTGTTTCTCGGCTACCAGTCGTCGCAAGGCCTGGACGATCAGGTCAGCGAAGCGGTGACGGGCAACTTCACGAACGAAACGATCTTCTACTGGGTCGCCGGCGCAATCGCGACCATCGCCGGCCTCGCGATGTTGCGGCGGAGTCGCTGAAACGAAGACCTTCGTGCCGGGGAACGACCCGATTGATGCTTCGCGGCGATCCCACCCCGTTCGAATTCAGCCTTCGGCTTCGTCTTCGTTCACGGCCATCGTCCCGGACTGGTCGGCGTCCGACGGCTTGCGGAACTTCAGCGTCATGCGGTTCGACTCGCCGGTGGCCCGGTACTCGGCACGCCGTGCCTCGGGATTCTCGGCGTCCTCGGGCACTCGCAGCGACGGCGGCAGTCGCCAGACGGATTCGTCGGTCGTCGGCTGGTCGTTCGGGTTCGCGTTTACGTTGCTTTCGGCCACCAGTTCGAAGCCGGCCTCTTCGACCCGCGCGATCACGTAGCTCTTCTTGAGGTAGCCGTTGCTGCCGTCGGCCCAGTCGTCGGGCATCTCGGCACGGGCCTCGTGCTGGACGATGCCCAGCATGCCTCCGGGTTCCAGGGCCGCATATGCGTCGGCCAACGCGTTGTCCAGGTAGTCCGCGACGCCGGCGTTCTGGAACCGCGCCAGGTTGTGCAGTGCCCGGATGAACAGGACCGCGTCGGCACTGCCTTCCATCTCCGTAGGCAGCGAGCCCAGCCAGAACGCATCGACCGCGGCGCAGTCGCCGGCACACATGGCCGCCGCTTCCTGCGGGAAACGCTCCAGCCACTGGCGCATCTCCGACATGAACTCTTCGGTCGCGAACGGGAAGTTCGGCCACATCTCCAGCGCGTAGTTGGCGCCGATCAGGCGCCCCTCGGAGCCGAGGAAAGGCAGCAGGATGCGGGTGTACCAGCCCCCGCCGGGCAACGCCTCGACGACGGTCATGCCCGGCTCGATGCCGAAGAACTCGAGCGTCGCGCGCGGATGTCGCTCGTCGTAGCGGACCTGGATGTCCTCGGGCTGGGCTTCCAGGATCTTCCCGAGCCGGCCCTGTCCGACCCCGGCCGAGGGTTCGGCGGTTTCCATCGGATCGGCCTGCGACTCGGTCACGGCCGGCTCGACGGCTTCGGGCTCCGGTTCCTGGGGCGGCTCGGCCTGCTGGCAGGCCGCCAGCGCGAGCGCGAAAAGAGCGATCGGGAACTTGTGCATCGTGCACTCCTGGAGGATGCGTGGAAACGGAATTATGGCCCTCGAAGCAAGGCCGCTGCAAATCATGACCGGCCGCCGATGCCGCCGGAGCGGGCACCGATGTTCAATCGCGATCGATGGTCACGAGCGGAATCGTGATGATCGGCAGCCCGATCGCGTCGCTTCGGGTCCGCGCCTGCATGACCTGCCCGCGGACTTCCGTGCCGGTCTCGCCGATGAAGTAATACCACTCGGCCACGCCCTGGAACTGTTCGAGCGTCAGCAGGTTGATCTTCGTCTCGGCCTCCAGTCCCGGAACGAAGCCCAGCGGCAGGAAGAAGCCCTGCGTATCGCGGTTCGTGGCAAGCGACGTGTAGAACACGTTCAGCATCGCGTCGGCCGCATCGGGGTCGTAGACGACGTCGATGTCGAAGCGACGCGACAGTTCCACGGCGAGACGGCGGTCTGCATAACGCTGGATGATGTGATCCGACAGGAAATGCGTCTGGATGTACAGCGACTTCCCGCGCCAGTCCGCGAAATCGCTTTCCGGCAGGGCTCGAACGAGATCGTCGATGCTGTAGCTCACGAGCTTCTGGGCGGTGGAACCGGCCAGGGAATCCTGAGCCTGGCGGGCGGCACAGCCGACCAGAAGCGGCAACAGGACGATGGGAACGATGAGTGCGCGACGTATTGCAGGAAATGATTTCATTTATCTACGGTAACAAACCCTTGTCGTCGCCGGCGAACGGCCGCTCCGGTCCCGGCAACCGCGGTTCCCGTCGGCTCAGTCCGTCCGGAACCGGATGTCGCGCTCGAACAGCCAGCCGTCGAGCATGGCCAGAGGCGCGACCAGCAGGATGCACCAGAACCCGGCGAGGAAGTCGAGGTCGACGAATTCGCCCAGCTTGAACGCCACGACGACCAGGGCCAGCGCGTAGACCTCCCACATCGTCCATTTTTCGAGGCCGTAGGCGAGCTTGATCAGTCCCTGTCGCGGAGACGGGCGTACGCGCACGAGGGTCAGCGCGATGAATCGCGCCAGCGGCAGCAGGACAACGAACACCAGCAGGACCAGCGGCAGCAACCATTCGCCGTCGGCGGCCATCGCGGGCAGCGCTGCAACCAGCGAATACTGCTTGTCCCAGAACAGCCATTTTTCGATCGACATCAACGGAAGAACCAGACCGGGTATGAACAGCAACAGACTGACCAGGCTGAGCGTGACCGAAGCGACGCGCCGCGCTGCGGCTCGCTCGCGCAACGAGAGCGAGACCTCGACATCGAGCCGCTGCCGAAGCCAGATGCTGATCGACAATGAAAGAACTATGGCGAGGCCGAACACGTATACGCCCGGCTCCACAGTGGTCTTGTTGAGCAGTTTCAGGTGCGACGCGCCGGTCACGGTGGCAATGACGAACACGTCGAGCATGGACCACTTGCCGAGCATCTCCAGCCAGCGCAGGCTGCGTTTTTCGTATCGGGCCGGCAAGTCGAGCAGCCAGAGGACGAACATCGCTGCCAGCTTCGCGACAGGGAACACCGCCGAAAAAAGCACGACGACGACCATCAGCCCGTAGCTGCCGGCCTGCCCCAGTCGCAGCGCCGCACCGAGGATCGAAAAGCTCTGGGTATCCTGGAACAGCCGGTCGTTGGTGAACGCCGGCAGCAGCAGGCCCGCCACCAGCAGGCCTGCGGTCAGCGCCAGCGCGACCAAGAAGAACAGGTCCCCAGCTTCGAGTCGACCCCCGGGTTGGCTGCTTCGATTCCCCATGGAGAGCGGTTCCGGGTGCGATGTCCGATTCTACCCGCGCGATGCTCCGCGATCACCCGGGGTGTGTCAGGATGAAATACCGGTCCATTTAGCGGGTATGCCATGACCATGTCGACAACCGGAATTGCAAGCGGAAACCGACTTCTCCTCGATGGCGGCATGGGCCAGGAACTGGCCGCGCGCGGCCTTGAAACAGGCGACGGCCTCTGGTCGGCACGCGCGCTGCTGGACGCGCCGGAGTCCGTCCTGGCCGTGCACCGCGACTTCGTCGAGGCCGGTGCCGATGTAATCACGGCGAATTCGTACGCCGCCACCCGGCGGCGCCTGGATCCGGCCGACATCGAGGACGGCTTCGTGCGCTGCAACCGTGCTGCCGCGACGCTGGCCCGGCAGGCCGCCGAGGAGGCCGAGCGCGAAGTCCTGGTCGCGGGATCGCTGCCGCCCATACACGGCAGTTACCAGCCCGAGCGGGTCCGGCCCGTCGACGAACTCGAACCGCTGTACCGCGAGCAGGCCGGCATACTCGCCGATTCGGTGGACCTTTTCATCTGCGAAACGATGTCCACGGCCGCCGAGGCCCTGGCCGCGGCCCGCGGCGCGGTTGCGACCGGGCTTCCGGTATGGGTGTCGTGGACGGTCGCCGACGACGGCAGCGGGTTGCTGCGAAGCGGGGAGACCGTGCAGGAGGCCATCGACTCGCTGGAAGGTCTGGACGTCGAGGCGCTGCTGCTCAACTGCTCGATGCCGGAGAGCGTCGAGGCCGCACTGCCGGCGCTGTCCGAGCATGCCGGTCGCGCGTTCGGCGCTTACGCCAACGGCTTCAGCGCCATCGGATCGGGCTTCGACGTGGCCGACGGCGCCAACGTGCCCGATCGGCGCGAGGAACTGACACCGGAACGCTACGCCGAACATGCGCGTCGATGGCTGGATGCCGGCGCCTCTGTCGTCGGCGGCTGCTGCGAGGTGGGGCCGGCCCATATCGCCGCGCTGCGTGCTCTGATCTGAAGCACCGGCTGTCCAGGGTCTGACCCCGTGCGGCGAATTCGCCGCTCCCACAGGAGTCGATCGGAGCTTCGAACAGGTTCCGTGGGAGGCAACTCCAGCTGCCGATGACCATCGCAGCCGTGGTCAAGCCGCCCGCCGCGCGGGCGGCTGGACTTCCAACGGATCCCGGGTGCATCATGCGTGCAAACAGATGCACCGGGCCGGGAGGGCTTGGAGGAGGAGGCATGTCCGTTCGTTCGCAGACCGCAGTCGCATCGGGTTCTACGCAGCCGGTGCCCGGCGGCATTCATGTGTTTCGCCACGCGCACCGCTGGCTGCTGATTCCGCTGATCATCACGCTGCTGGGCTTCACGCCCTCGTACTTCATGAAACTGGGCGAGGCGACCTGGCACCAGCACCTCCACGGGATCTCGGCAACGCTGTGGTTCGTGTTGCTGATCGTCCAGCCGTATCTCGCCACGCACGGCCGGCTTCCGCGTCACCGCCTGCTCGGGCCGATCGGGCTGGTGCTCGCCGGCATGGTTGTCGCCTCGGCGCTGGCGGTGATCCCGGCCAATATCGAGAACGCACGGAGCTCGGAGCTTCCGCCCTTCCTGCCGTCTGCATTCTTCTACGGGGTCTCGTTCGTCGACCTGGTCATCGCGATCGGGTTCGCGGCGTCGGTCGTCATGGCCATGCTGCGCATCCGCAGTCCCAAGGATCATGCGCTCTGGATGGTCTCGACGGCGTTCTGGGCACTGAGTCCGGGACTGGTCCGGCTGATGGCGTTCTCGATGATCTTCACCGTCGGCGTCGAGGGCCGCACGCTGATCGACTTCGTCGTGCTGGCCACGTTCCCGATCGCCGCGGCGATCGGCCTGACGATGTGGCGCTTGCGCCGGGCACATCCGGCGTTGATGCTGGCGCTCGGCGGCAACCTGCTCGCACTCGTCGTGGCCTGGCTCGGCGACAACGAAACGTGGCGTTCGATCGCCGATACGGTGTTCGCCTGACACGGATGCAGTGACGTACGGCCTATTGGCCGACGCGCCTCGGTCTGCTAACTTTTTCTTGCGTTCGTTTCCCGGCGGTCCGATGACCGCCGAATTCCAGGGAGTCCACCCCATGTACAGCCAACGAGTCCGGTACCGTATCCCCTTCACGATGGTCGTAATGCTCGCGCTGGCGGCGTGCTCGATGCGACAACCGACACTCCAGGAAACCCGTCAGCTCGAGTTGACGGTCCCACCCGACATGCTGTTCGCGATCGAAGCCGGCTCCGGATCGCTGTCCGTGCAGGGTGAAGCCGGCCTGGAGATGATCATGGTCGAGGCCGAGATCTGGCAGGTCTCGGCGAACGAGAACTACACGCTGACGCTGGAGGCCGACGGCGACGAGCGGGCACGCCTGGTTTCCGACACGGGCTCCGGATTCGGCATGAACAACGATCGAATCGATCTGTCCATTCGCGTTCCGGCCTCGCTGTCGCTTCGGGTCAACGACGGCTCCGGCAGCATCCGGATCCGCGAACTCGCCGGCAGCGTCGACATCGAGGATGGGTCGGGCAGCATCGACATCACCGGGATCGGCGGCGACGTGACGCTTGACGACGGCTCGGGCTCCATCGCCATCGACAACGTCGACGGAAGCATCCGGATCGACGACGGTTCGGGCAGCATCACGATCGCGGGCACCGGCGGCGACGTTCGCATCGACGACGACTCCGGCAGCATCACCGTCCGCAACACCGGCGGCAAGGTCGCCGTCAGCGACGCCAGCGGCAGCATCACCGTCGACGGCGCCGGTGATTTCGAACTGCTCGAGGACGGCA
>JBPRGD010000289.1:0-2137 GCA_051428125.1 Candidatus Wenzhouxiangella sp. M2_3B_020 | reverse complement strand
GCGCTGCAGCCGCACGCCCGCAGAGAACTTCAGCGGATCGAGATCGAGCTCGTGTATGTAGAACACGCCCAGCGATTCGGTGCTGGTCGGCGGGATGAAGGCTTCGGCACCGATGGCCTCGAGATCGCTGTCCTCGTACTGGACACCGCCCACGCCACTCGAGCGGCCGAACGGCACCAGCTTGATCTCGCTGCGCAGTTCGGTGCCCTCGATGTCGAACGTTGTCCCGACCTCGTCGCCTTCCAGTTCGACGTGCCGGTAGTCGTTGGTCACGACCTTGAAGTTGATTTCGTCGATTGCGGCGAGGGGCTGGAACAGCGCCGACTTGAACTCCCAGCGATCCTGCTCTAGGTCGATGCTGACGTTCTCCTCGCCGTGCTCTTCGTGCTCGTCGTGGTCCTCTTCGCCCAGGACGATCGCGTGGAAATCGCCGTGCTCGTCGCCGTGGTCTTCCTCGCCCCCGTGTTCGTGTCCGCCCGGAATCCCGTAGAGCGTCTCGTAGCGTTTGAAGGCCACGCCGGCGTAGCCCCAGTCGCCTGCCAGCGAAAGGCCGACGGTGCCGCCCTCGGTTTCCTGGAAGCTGTTCTCGACCACGCCACGCTCCAGCTCGGCGCGCTCGTCGGCATCGAGCTCGGCGCGTTCGGAGGCCGAAAGCGCGAAGCCTGGCACTTCGTAGTCCTCGGCGTCGCGCTTGAAGCCGTCGACGTGGAACTGCACCGCGCCCACGCCGCCGTCGAGCCGGAAGACGCCGGCGCGCTGGTCGGCCACCGTGTTGCCCCGCAGTTCGACCGCGCCGCTGAAATCCTGGCGTTGCTCGGGGATCCGATTGTCGACGACGTTGACGACGCCGCCGCTTGCGGTGGAGCCGTAGAGCAGGTTGGCCGGGCCGCGCAGGATTTCGATACGATCGACCAGAAGCGGCTCGACCGAGACCGCGTGGTCGGGACTCAGCGCCGAGGCGTCGCTGGAATCCAGGCCGTCCTCGGTGATGCGAACGCGGTTGCCGCCCAGCCCGCGGATGATCGGCCGACCGGCGCCCGGTCCGAAGAACGTGGAGTGGATGCCGACCTCGGACTGCAGCGTCTCGCCCAGCGTGGATTCCTTCTTGTCGTCCAGGCTTTCACCGGCAAGCACCTCGACCGGTTGGGTCGCGTCCATCGCCGTGCCGCCCTGGGGCAGGACCCGGACCTCGATTCGGTCGAGTTCCACGGCCTCCGGATCGGTTCGTCGGTCGGTGGATTCCTGGGCGGCGGCCGCCAGTGGTGTGGCCGCCAGCGCGAGCGCAGCGGCGCGACACAGCGTGTTTCGTTTCATGCTGATTGCATCCTTCGATTCGGATTCGTCGACCACGGCACACCGCCGATGGGCCGGATCGGAATGTTATAACATGACTTAATGTTATAACGTACCATATTTTTTCTGCAATCAACGATCGAATTTCCGGGTCGAATGCAGCGAACCGTGCGCCGTTGACACGCTTTTGCCGTGGCGGCCGCAAACTGGAGCCAGGAAAAATGGGCGCTGTCCATGAGATGGTCATGAAACGAAGAAAACTATTAACGACTCTGGCGCTGGCGACGGGTTCAGCGGTGCTGGGTAGTTGGGGCTGGGCGACCACCGCGATGGCCCGGGAGACGATCGAATCGATGACGAAGGAAGACTGGAAGAAGATCCTGGAACCGGCTCGTTACGACATCCTGTTCCGGGATAAGACCGAGCCGGCCGGCTCGAGCCCGCTGGACAAGCAGTACGATCCGGGCACCTACATCTGCGCGGCCTGCTACCAGCCGCTGTTCTCCAGCGAGGACAAGTTCGATTCCGGCACCGGTTGGCCGAGCTTCACGCAGCCGATCGCCGATTCGGCGATCGACACGAAAAAGGACTTCAAGCTCATCTGGCCGCGCACCGAGTATCACTGCTCGCGCTGCGGGGGCCACCAGGGCCACGTCTTCGACGACGGGCCGGAACCGACCGGCAAGCGTTACTGCAACAACGGGCTGGCGTTGCGATTCGTGCCGGAAGGCGAAGAACTGCCGGAGCTGCGACCGTGATGCTCCGATGGTCCGTCATCGCGCTCGCGCTTCTTGCCGCGTCCGGAACCTGGGCGCAGCAGGTCAGCGACGACACACGGCTGGCC
>JBPRGD010000288.1:0-5018 GCA_051428125.1 Candidatus Wenzhouxiangella sp. M2_3B_020 | reverse complement strand
AAACCCGGGTGATACGATGCGTTCCGGATTCGAATCGCTCGGCAGGGAGTCGATCAATGACCGTGGAGAGTCTGCTCGGAGTACTGCTCATCGGCGGCCTGGCCGGATGGATCGCCGGGCTGCTCGTCAAGGGCCGGGGCTCGGGGATCGTCATGAACATCGTCATCGGCATCGTCGGCGCGTTGATCGGGGCGTGGGTGTTCAACTTCTTCAACATCGCGACGTCGACGATCCTCGGCGACCTGCTCGTCGCGGTCGTCGGCGCATCCATCCTCCTCGGCCTGTTGCAGCTCGTCCGCAGAGGGTGACGCCACGGCGACCCACGGACGGGACCGGATCGGGCGCCGGGCGTCCCCGCAGCCACGCCGCCCGCCGGGCCATGGCATGGTGAAACGACTCTTCAGGCCCCTGTTGGCAAGTTGCCGGGATCTTCTGCCCATCGTCGTCGTCATCGGCTTTTTCCAGCTCGTCGTGCTGCGCCAGCCGCTGCCCGACTTCGGAGAATTGATTACCGGGATGCTGTTCGTCGTCGTCGGGCTGACGTTGTTCATCAGGGGCCTGGAGATCGGGCTGTTTCCGCTTGGCGAGTCCATGGCCCACGATTTCGCGAAAAAGGGCAATGTCTTCTGGCTGCTGGCATTCGCGTTCGCGCTGGGTTTCGGCACCACCATTGCCGAGCCGGCCCTGATCGCCGTGGCCGGGGAAGCGGCGAACGTGGCCGCGCAGGCCGAGATGATCGCCGACGACGAGGCCTCGCGCGACCGCTACGCCAACGGGCTTCGCCTGGCGGTCGCGCTCGCGGTGGGCTTCGCGATCCTGGTCGGCGTGCTTCGCATCATCCGCGGCTGGCCCATCCAGTACCTCATCATCGGCGGCTATCTGGGTGTGGTCGCGATGACGACGGCGGCGCCCGACGAGATCGTGGGCATCGCCTACGACTCCGGCGGCGTCACGACATCGACGATCACGGTGCCGATGGTCACCGCGCTCGGGGTCGGGCTGGCCAGCAGCATCCGTGGCCGCAACCCCATGATCGACGGATTCGGCCTGATCGCATTCGCCTCGCTCACGCCCATCGTCTTCGTCATGGGCTACGGGATGATGGTGGCCTGATGAACGTGCAGGCGTGGATCGACGTCCTGGCTTCGACACTGCGGGACGTGTTCCCGATCGCCGCGATCATCCTGGGTTTCCAGGTGTTCGTGCTCCGCCGCAAGCCTGCCCATCTGCCCCGGCTGCTGATGGGCTTCGTGCTCGTGATCCTGGGCCTGGCCATGTTCCTGCTGGGCCTTGAACAGGCCCTGTTCCCCCTCGGCAAGCTCATGGCCCGGCAACTGACCGATCCGGCATTCCTGCTCGGTGAAGCGGCGGCGTCGGTGGTCGGCGTGAGATGGATCGACTATCTCTGGGTCTACGCCTTCGCCTTCTGCATCGGCTTCGCGACGACCATCGCCGAGCCGGCACTGATCGCCGTCGCGATCAAGGCCAACGACGTCTCGGGCGGTGTCGTCGGCGTCTGGGGACTTCGAATCGCGGTGGCACTCGGCGTGGCCACCGGCATCGCACTGGGAACCTTCCGGATCGTGACCGGCACACCGCTGGCCTGGTACATCATCGCCGGCTACGTGCTCGTCATCGTCCAGACCGCATTCGCGCCGCGTGCCGTCGTCGCGCTGGCCTACGACTCCGGTGGCGTGACCACGTCCACCGTCACCGTCCCGCTGGTCACGGCCCTGGGTCTGGGGCTTGCCAGCAGCGTGCCGGGTCGCAGCCCGCTGATGGACGGCTTCGGATTGATCGCGTTCGCCAGCCTGTTCCCCATGCTGGCGGTGATGGGATACGCGCAGCTCGGCGAAGCGCTTCATCGTCGCCGGCGCGCCCAACAAGGAGACTGACAACATGCATTTCAAACTCATCGTGGCTTTCGTCGAAGACGAGATGACCGAAAAGCTGATGGATACCGCCCGCGAGGCCGGAGCCACCGGCGCGACCGTCATCAACCAGGCGCGTGGCGAAGGGCTGAAGAAGCACAAGACGTTCTTCGGCCTGGAACTGGACACGCAGCGCGACATGATCATGTTCCTGGTCGAGGAACACCTCGCCCGCAAGGTCATGGAGGCACTCAACGATGCCGCCGGAATGGACAGCCGCTCGGGCGGCGGGCTCGCGTTCCAGCTCGACGTCGAAGACGCCGTGGGCGTCGGCAGGCAGGCCGAATTCCTGAGCGAAACCGTCGAGGAGAACCTCTGATGGGCCAGGACAACGACCGGATCCTCGTCCGCGACGTCATGCAGACGGACTTCGACATCATCGACGGCATGAAGAGCGTCGCCGATGCGCTGAACATGATGCGCGACCGGCGAAGCTCCGCGGCCATCGTGAACAAGCGGCACGACAACGACGAGTACGGAATGCTGCTGATCTCGGATATCGCGCGGCACGTCATCGCGAAGAACCGCAACCCGGAACGGGTCAACGTCTACGAGATCATGGCCAAGCCCGTGCTGTCGGTGCACCCGGAAATGCAGATCAAGTACTGCGCACGGCTGCTGCAGCAGTTCGAACTCACCCGCGCGCCGGTCATCGAGGACCGCGTCGCCGTCGGCATCGTCAGCTTCGACGACATCGTTCTCAACGGGCTCGCCCGCGACGGCGGCAAGCCGTGACGGCACCCGCGTTCGGGACGGCCGGTGCACAATACCGCGCTGGTAACAAGGCGCGACAAAACTCATGAGGGAACCGACATCATGACGATCGACACACCCTACTTCGTCGGCTGGGGAACGCTGACGTTGATCAATGCAGGCCTGGCACAGGGCAAGGGACGCAGCGGCCTGGGATGGTGGTTCCTGTCGCTGTTCATCGGCCCCGTCGCGACGTTCCTGATCGTCGTTCTGCCGCCGGCCGACTGACCCGCCCGCCCGGCATGGCCCGGGACTCGCCCACGGCGTGGCACGGGCTGTGCAATGCCATCGATCCCATCTTGAAGACCGGACCCTAGATGCAACCGGACCTGCATTCCAGCCTCGCCGAAGTCGTCGATCTGCTCGCCCTGGAGCGTCTGGAGGACAACCTCTTCCGCGGTGAGAGCCGGGACATCGGCTCCCCGCAGGTCTTCGGCGGCCAGATCCTCGGGCAGGCGCTGTCGGCCGCCCACAGGACGGTCGAAGCCCGGGTACCGCACTCGCTGCATGCCTATTTCCTGCGCCCGGGCGATTTCCATCGACCCGTCGTCTACCAGGTCGAGCGCTCGCGCGACGGTGGCAGCTACTCCAATCGCCGGGTCGTCGCCATCCAGCACGGCCGCCCCATTCTCAACCTCGCCGCGTCGTTCAAGGTGGCCGAGGAGGGGCTGGAACACCAGGTGGAGATGCCCGACGTGGCCGGTCCGGGAGGGCTGACCAACCTGGTCGACATCAACGAATCCATGCTCGACCGCGTGCCGGAAAAGATGCGGCGGTTTCTCGCGCACGAGCCGCCGTTCGAATTCCGGCCGGTGGAGCCTCCGAAGTTCATGGAGCCGGAGGCCAGGCCGGCTCGCAAGCACGTCTGGATGCGTGCCTGGGGCGGACTCCCCGACGATCCCGAACTGCACCGCAACCTGCTGGCCTACGTCTCCGACTACGAACTGCTGGGCACCGCCACGCTGCCGCACGCCATCGACTTCAGCCGCAAACCACTGTTGATGGCCAGCCTGGACCACGCGATGTGGTTCCACCGCGACGCCCGCGTCGACGACTGGCTGCTCTATGCGATGGACAGTTCGATTTCGATCGGCGGTCGCGGCTTCGCGCGCGGCCAGGTGTTCACACGCGACGGCATGCTGGTGGCCTCGACCGCGCAGGAGGGCGTCATACGCGTCTGGGACGAATCGGCTCGCCAGCGCCGCTGAGCGGGACCGAAATGCCGATGTCCGGCTTTTGGCCGAGCCTGCGATACATTATCCACCGATCCCGAGGGAATTCCGATGATCGAACGCGCCGACACGACGCCCCGGTTCGCATGGACCGGAATGCGTCGACTCGTGACCGCACTGGTGATCTGCGCCGGCGCAGCCGGGGTGTGGGCGCAGGATGCGGGCCCGGACGGCGGGCCGTTCTGGGAGATGGGCCCGACGTCGACGACGCCGCACCTGACCGGAACCGGCATCGAGCTCGTCGACGGCACGACGCTTCGCCTGCACGACGGCGAGCCCCATGGCCGGTCCGTCGTGTTCCGGTCCGAATGCGCGCTTCAGGCATTCGGCTTCCACGCCTCGGACAACCGGACCAACCGTATCCAGGCGGTCTTGCGCCGGCCCGCCGGCGCTTGCGTGGCCGGGCCGGATTCCGACGTCCGGGCGCAGTTGCAGCTCGCGATGCTCGAGCCGGTGCCGCACGGCCAGGCGACCGTCGCCGGCCCGTGCTTCGGCGCACGATCACCCGGCATCACGCTCATCGTCGCCTTCGGCGATGCGCCGCCGCGGTGAACCGCCGGACCGTCCGTTTCGCCGCTGTGGAGGCCGTGAGCTGTCGAAGCGCAGCGCCGCTCAGTGCCGCCGCTCGCTCATCGGAATCATCACGCCCGAGGACGAGAGGGCTCGGCGCGCACGCGGATCTGCTGCGACCGGGACCAGGAACAACCCGTTCGGCGCTCGGGCCCGTTCCGCGGCTTCCATCGCCTGGCGTTCGACGAAATCCTCGACGCGGCGCGCCGGATATTCACTCGCGCCGGTGGTAACGGCCTCGCCCGTCGCGAACTGGTCGCCCGGGAGGAACTGGTCCCCGGGAAGGAACTGGTCACCCGGGAGCAACTCTCCGATCGGCCCGGACCTGCCCTCGAACGACAGCGATGAGCCGACCGCGACCGGACGCCGATTCTCGATCCGCACGGCGAAAATCTGCATCGGCGACTTCGTGTTCGGCAGTATGGCGACCAGGTTCCTGGCCAGGAATGCTACCAGCTCATCTCCCGACAGGCCCTGCATGCCATTGCTGTCGCGGATTTCGAGCGCCGCACGGCCTTCTTCTTGCGCGCCG
>JBPRGD010000287.1:0-2360 GCA_051428125.1 Candidatus Wenzhouxiangella sp. M2_3B_020 | reverse complement strand
GAAATGCGAATATAATCACATTTCACGCAGCGCTTCGCGAAGCGGGGACGGCTTGACGTACATCGCAGTCAACGATCGTGTCATCGATCTCGAAGGGGGACAGGTCCACCACCGCGGCGAAGCCACCCAGCTCTCGCCGCGGTTGCTGACGCTTTTGAACTACCTCGTCGGACACGCCGGCAAGGTGCTCAGCCGCCACGAACTCATCGAGGGCGTCTGGGGGCACCTCGAGGCGGCCACCGATGACTCGGTCAACGTCGCGGTCTCGTCGCTGCGCCGCGCGATCGGCGACGATCGCCGGCCCCACCGCATCCTGAAAGCCGTGCCGCGGCGCGGATACCGCTTCGAGCCCGAATTCGAGCGGCTGAACGCCGACGAGGCCGCCGAGCGGCGCATGACCGAGGCGTCCGGGCCGCCGGTCGCCGATGCAGCCGATTCCCGCACCAGCATCGACCTGTTCGGCCGCGCCGCGATCATCGCACTGGTTCTCGCCGTCGCCGCGGCCGTCTGGTGGCTGCAGCCGTGGTCCGACAACGATTCCGGCGCCGTCGCCGCATCGGGCAGCGCCGTTGCCGTGCTGCCGTTCGCCGACATGAGCGTCGAGGGCAACCAGGGTCCGTTCGCAGACGGCCTGGTCGATCGCATCATCCACATGCTCACGCTCTCGCCCGAGCTCGACGTCGTTGCGCGCACGTCTTCGTTCGCGTTCCGCGACAGCGATGCGGGCATCGGCGAGATCGCCGACAGGCTGCAGGTCGATGCGGTGCTGGAGGGCAGTGTCCAGCACGCCGACGACACCGTTCGCGTTCTCGCCCAGCTCATCGATGCCGAAACCGAGCGCCACATCTGGTCGCGCACCTACGATCGGCCCGCCGGCGAACTGTTCGAACTGCAGGACGAGATCGCCAACGAGGTCGCGCGCACGATGAGCGACTCGCTGCTGCCCGAACGCGACACGCCGCACGCCGAATCGCAGCGGGTCTGGCAACTCATCACGAAGGGCCGCTTCGCGCTGGACAAGTTCACGCTTGAATCCGCAACCGAAGCCGTCGGCCATTTCCGAACGGCAGTGGAACTGGAGCCGAACAACGTGGAGGCGCTGCTCGGCCTGTTCGATGCGCTCGGCATGCAGCGCAGCCGCGGGGCGATGCGCACGCGCCACGACGACACCGACATCCGCGAGCCGTATCTTCTGCGTGCCCGGGAGCTGGCGCCCGACTCGGCCATGGTGCTGCGCGCAACCGGCAACTGGCATTTCAACCACGGCCGGGTCGACGACGCCGTCGCCGCCTACCGCCGTGCGGTGGAAGTCAACCCCAACGATGCCCTTGCCTGGCGCCATCTGGGCCGCACGCTCTGGCGCCAGGCGCGCTACGACGATGCCATCGAACCGCTGCGCACGGCCGTCCGGCTGGATCCGTTCTCGGGGCTGGGCAACGTCTGGCTGGCCGATGCGTTCTGGGCCGTCGGCCGCGCCGAGGAAGCGCTGTTCCGGCTTCGCGAGTTCATCGAGGAACGGCCCGAGTTTCCGCAGGCGCACGACCGCATCGCGACCTATCTTGCCCAGACCGGTGAAACGGCCCGGGCGATGCGCCACATCATCCGGGCCCGCGAGCTGGACCCCGGCAGTGCGCCGCGCCACTTTCGCGTCTGCGAATTCTGGCTCCAGCTCGGCGACGACGAGTCGGCCGAACAGTGCACCGACGAGTTCGCCGCCGCCCACGACGCGCCGTTCCGCGAGCATTACCTGCGACAGATCATCCACGCGTTCCGCGGCGAATTCGAAGAACAGATCCGCCATCTCGAAGCCGCCGTCGCCCTCGGCAATCCGGATCCGCTCACGCCAGCACTGCTGGCCCAGGCCTACTCGGTGGACGACTGCCCGCGCGCTCTGGACCTGCTCGAACAACGCTATCCGATGCTGTTTGCGCCCGAACCGGACCTCAACCCGACCCTGCTGCTCGCCGCCAAGACCGGTATCTACTGCCACCAGCAGACCGGCCGGGCCGAGCAGGCCGAGCCGTTGCTGCAGGCGTTCTCCGACTGGGTCGAACGCACCCGCATCGAACAGGGCCCCTGGCTGGTCGCCGGCATCGAACAGGCCTGGCTACACGCACTGAAGGGCGAACACGATGCCGCGCTGGCGTCCCTCGAGGAACTGGTCGACGACGAATGGC
Organism: Candidatus Wenzhouxiangella sp. M2_3B_020; assembly: GCA_051428125.1. GTDB lineage: Bacteria > Pseudomonadota > Gammaproteobacteria > Xanthomonadales > Wenzhouxiangellaceae. Next base: position 183 of record JBPRGD010000287.1, on the reverse strand, counting down.
GCTACTACTGGTGGGGGCTGGACTATTACTACCCGAGCTTCCGTCAGTTGCGCGACCGCGAAGAATTCCGGCAATTGATCGAGCGCCTGGAAAACGGTGTGCAGACACAGCGCCAGCAATTCGAAGCCCATCGAAACGTCCCGCTGGTCCAGGTTTCCTCGTAGGACCGGCGTCCATGCCGCG
>JBPRGD010000286.1:0-7649 GCA_051428125.1 Candidatus Wenzhouxiangella sp. M2_3B_020 | reverse complement strand
TCGGTACCGAACTCCTCGGCCAGCTCGCGCAGCATGGCCTCGGTGAGGTCCATGAGGTCGTCGTGGTCGGCGTAGGCCTGGTAGAACTCCAGCATCGTGAACTCGGGGTTGTGCCGGGTCGAGACGCCCTCGTTGCGGAAGTTGCGGTTGATCTCGTAGACCCGCTCGAGGCCGCCGACGACCAGCCGCTTGAGATGGAGCTCCGGCGCCACGCGCAGGAACAGGTCGACGTCCAGCGCGTTGTGGTGCGTCTTGAACGGGCGCGCCGTCGCGCCGCCCGGAAGGTGGTGCATCATCGGCGTCTCGACCTCGAGAAATCCGCGTTCCTCGAGGAAGCGCCGTATCGCGCGCACCAGCTTCGCCCGCGTGATGAAGGTTTCGCGCACGTCGGGGTTCGCGATCAGGTCGACGTAGCGCTGGCGGTAGCGCGTTTCCTGGTCGCTCAGGCCGTGCCATTTCTCCGGCAGCGGCCGCAGCGACTTCACCAGCAGCTCGAGCCGGTCGGCATGGACGCTGAGTTCCCCGGTCTTCGTGCGCATCAGCGTGCCCGATGCGCCGACCACGTCGCCGACGTCCCAGTGCTTGAACGCCTGGTATACGCCTTCGGGCAGATCGTCGCGACGCAGGTAGAGCTGGATCTGCTCGCCGGACCCGTCGCGGATGTGCACGAACGCCGCCTTGCCCATCACGCGACGGGACATCATGCGGCCGGCCACGCAGGCCGGGATCTTCGCCTCTTCCAGCTTCTCCTGCGTCCAGGCCTCGGCGTCGCCGTACTCGGCCAGCAGGCCCGCGGCCGTGTGTTCGGGCCGAAACGTGTTCGGGAAGGCCTCTCCCTGCTCGCGCAGCGCGGACAGCTTGCTCCGTCGTTCGGCGATCAGCCGGTTCTCGTCGTGGGCTTCGTCGGTGTTCTGGTCGGTCATATGAAAATTCGTTGATCTACCGCAGATGAACGCGGATGAACGCAGATGAAAACCTGAAAGGCTCGAAAGCAGGACACGAAGCCCACGAAGGATGCACGAAGGACACGAAAGAAAATCTGAAAACCCTTCAAGCAACTCATTTCAATACCGAATAGAACGCTTTCTTCGTGTTCTTCGTGCATCCTTCGTGTTCTTCGTGTAACGCTCTTGACTTTAAAATCTGCGTTCATCTGCGGTTCCAATAGGGTTTTTACTGCAATCCCTGCTTCAACGACGCGCCCACGAACTCGTCGAGATCGCCGTCGAGCACCTTCTGCGTATCGGCGCGCTCGACGCCGGTGCGCAGGTCCTTGATGCGCGACTGGTCGAGCACGTAGTTCCGGATCTGGCTGCCCCAGCCGATGTCGGCCTTTTCTTCCTCGGCGGCCTGGGCCTGCTCGCGCTGCTTCTGGAGCTCCAGCTCGTAGAGCTTGGCCCGCAACTGGCTCATCGCCCGGTCCTTGTTCTTGTGCTGCGACCGGTCGGTCTGGCACTGCACGACGATACCGCTGGGCTCGTGCGTGATGCGCACGGCCGACTCGGTACGGTTGACGTGCTGCCCGCCGGCGCCGGAAGCACGGTAGACGTCGATCCGGAGATCGCTGGGATCGATCTCGATGTCGATGTTGTCGTCGACCTCCGGGCTGACGAACACCGACGCGAACGAGGTATGCCGACGGTTGCCGGAGTCGAACGGCGACTTGCGTACCAGCCGGTGCACGCCCGTCTCGGTGCGGCACCAACCGTAGGCGTATTCGCCTTCGACACGAATCGTGGCGGATTTGATCCCGGCGACCTCGCCCTCGGAAACCTCGACGAGCTCGGCATTCCAGCCGCGCGCCTCGGCCCAGCGCAGGTACATGCGCAGCAGCATCTCGGCCCAATCCTGGGCTTCGGTGCCGCCGGAGCCGGCCTGGATGTCGATGAAGCACGGCCGATCGTCCATGTCGCCGGAGAACATCCGCTGAAACTCCAGCCCACCGATCTGGCGCTCCAGCCTCTGGAGGTCGGCCTCGACGCTGGCGAGCGTCTCGGGATCGTCCTCGTCCAGCGCCATCTCCAGAAGCTCGCCGGCGTCGCGAACCCCCTCGATCACCTCGCGTTGCGCGGTCACGGACTTGTCCAGCGCCGCGCGCTCCTTGTTCAACTGCTGCGCGCGCTCGGCATCGTTCCAGACGTTCGGGTCCTCGAGTTCGCGCGTGACCTCTTCTAGCCTTTCCTGCTTGCTTTCGAGGTCAAAGATACCTCCTGAGCGACGCGGCTCGCTGGGAGAGATCTTCGTGCAGTGCTTTCAGTGCGGTCTGTTCCATTGTTTCGCCCGGATCCGAATTCAAACGGCGTATTGTATCTCCGAACCCCCGGGGGTGCTCACCGGAACTGCGCTCCCGGCCCCCGAAGCTCCGCAAAACCCGGCCGATCCGGAAGCCTCCCGCGACCGCGAAGCCGCGACCCGTTTTCTCCGCTTCATGGACCCGGGCCGCCGGCCGCGGAGATCCCGCTTCGGTCAGCGCGAGCCGGCAACCGCGGCGCGAAGCGAAGCCGTCTACAATGGCGCCTTCATTCTTCCGGTGACCAAGATGGCGCAGAGACATCACGAACCGAACATGATCATTGGGGCATGCGAATGGGTGGCGCTGCCCGAACTCGGCATTTCCCGACTTCGGGCGCGGACCGACACCGGCGCGAAATCCTGCGCGCTGCACGCCACGAAGATCGAGCGCTTCGAGGTCGACGGCCTTGACCGGGTCCGGTTCCGGGTCCACACCAGCCACGTGCGCAGCGATCGCTGGCAGTTCTGCGAGGCCGATCTCGCCGGCGTGAAGATCGTGCGCTCCAGCTCGGGCCAGAACCAGGAGCGCTACACCATCCGTACCGACATGATCATCGGCCATAACCGCTGGAGCGTTTACATCACGCTCACCAACCGTGCGAAAATGCGCTATCGCATGCTCCTGGGACGTATGGCCATGAAGGACCACGCCCTGGTCTACCCGGCCCGCACGTTCCTGCAGGGCAAGCCCCGCCTCGACTCCGGAGAATTCTGATGCGCATCGTGATCCTGTCGCGCTCCAGCAACATCTATTCCACGCGAAGGCTCAAGGAAGCCGCCAGCGAGCGCGGTCACGAAGTGCGCATCGTCGACACGCTGCGCTGCTACATGAACATCGCGTCCCATCGCCCGGAGATTCATTTCCGGGGAGGAAAGCTCGAGGAGTACGACGCGGTGATCCCGCGCATCGGGGCATCTGTCACGTTCTACGGCACCGCGGTGCTTCGCCAGTTCGAGATGATGGGCACGTTCCCGCTCAACGAGTCGGTCGCCGTCACGCGCTCGCGCGACAAGCTGCGCTCGCTGCAGCTGCTGTCGCGGCGGGGCATCGGCCTGCCCGTCACCGGCTTCGCCCGCACGACCAAGGACATCGGCGACCTGATCCAGATGGTCGGCGGCGCACCACTGGTCGTCAAGCTGCTCGAGGGCACCCAGGGCATCGGCGTCGTGCTTTGCGAAACGAAGAAGGCGGCCGAAAGCGTTCTCGAGGCGTTCATGGGGCTGGACGTCTCGATCATGGTCCAGGAATACATCAAGGAAGCCGGCGGCGCCGACATCCGGTGCTTCGTCGTCGGCGGCAAGGTGGTCGCAGCGATCAAGCGCCAGGCCCAGCCCGGCGAGTTCCGCTCCAACCTGCACCGCGGCGGCTCGGCCAGCCTGATCAAGATCACTCCCGAGGAGCGCTCCACGGCCGTACGGGCCGCCAAGATCATGGGCCTCAACGTCGCCGGCGTCGACCTGCTCCGGTCGAATCACGGTCCGCTGGTCATGGAGGTCAACTCGTCGCCGGGCCTCGAAGGTATCGAAACGGCCACCGGCAAGGATGTCGCCGGCATGATCATCGGCTTCCTCGAGAAGAACGCGAAGAAGGACAAGACGAGGACGAAAGGCAAAGGCTGAAAAGCCGGTTTACGGTTTACGGTTTACGGTAAAAGCGTATCGGCCTGATTGTAGTCGCGCTGCGCTGATCCACCTTGCGTCAACGCGCTTCGCAGTTTCCGGAAACCCGAAACCGGAACCCCGAACCCTTTCTTTCAGGCCCTCCGAATCACCCGCCCGCATCGCCAGATCAGGTAGTTCGCGACCAGCCAGAAGCGCTTGAACGCCGGGTTGGTGGTCTGGCCGTGGTGATACCGGTAGTAGATCTGCTGCACGATGACGGCGAGCCGGAACAGCCCGTAGACCTCGTAGAACGCCCAGTTGTCGACCGAGAGGTTCATCCGGTCGCAGTAGTAGTCGACAACTTCCCGCCGCGTGAACATCCCCGGCAGATGGGTGGGCTGTCGGCGGAACGCCTTGAACACGCGGTCGTCGTCGGCCTGCACCCAGTAGGCCATCGCATTGCCCAGGTCCATCAACGGATCGCCCAGCGTGGCCATCTCCCAGTCCAGCACACCGATGATCTTCAGCGGATCGCCGGGGTCGAGAACCAGGTTGTCGAACCGGTAGTCTCCGTGGATCAGCCGGATCGCGACCTCGTCGGGCGTGTGATCGGCGAGCCAGCGCATGACTTTTTCACCGGATAACACGTTCCACGTCCGTGCCTTCCGGAATCGATCCGACCAGCCCGAGATCTGGCGCTGGTTGTAGCCCGCGCCCTTGGCGAGGTTCGACAGTCCGGCGTCCTCGATATCCACCGAGTGCAGTTCGACGAACCGATCGATCGCGTTTCGGCACAGCGCCCGCGTCTGCTCGGGCGTCAGTTCGAGGCCCCGCGGAAGATTCGCCCTGGGAATGATGCCCTCCAGCCGCTCCATGACGTAGAAGTCGCAGCCGATCACGTCGTGGTCGTCGCAGGCGGCGAGCATCTCGGGCACGTACGGGAACACCGGCGCCAGCGCCTTCTGGATCCGGTATTCGCGCAGAACGTCGTGGGCCGATTTCGCCTTGGTCCCGGCCGGCGGCGTGCGCAGGATCAGGTCGCGGTCCTGATACCGCAAGCGATATGTCAGGTTCGAAGCACCCTTGGGGTACTGCTCGACCTCCGGCTTTCCTTCCAGGCCATCGAGCTGCTGCTTCAGCCAGGCGTCCAGCGCATCGACATCGAACAGGTCCTCGTCGCGAACCCCGCGCGGGCGGTCGACGAGTCCGGATTCTATTTTCGTCATGGATGTTCCCTGTTCATGAATGCGTGTCCGGGTCGGGTCCGGATGAGCGAATGGCGTGACGTGCAGTAGAATGAACGAGCGCCCACCACCCGGCCGACGAGTCGATCTCAGCCATGGACAAACGCGAACGCAGAACGGGCCGGTGCCTATGCGGAAAGGTCGGCGTTTCGCTACGTACCGGCGCACAGTTCGACGCATGCCACTGCGACATGTGCCGGCGCTGGGGCGGCGGTCCGCTGCTCGCGGTCGAAGCCGACGGCGATGTCCGTTTCGAGGGCCGGGAACACATCACGATATTCGAGTCGTCCGACTGGGCCGAACGTGGCTTCTGCAGTCACTGCGGCACTCACCTGTTCTACCGGCTGAAGGACCGGGAGCATTACGTGGTGCCGGTGGGCTTGCTGGACGACCCCGGCCCGCTTCGGTTCGACACCGAAATCTTCGTCGATGAGCAGCCGGAGTTCTATGCGTTCGAGGGAGAGCGCAAACGACTGACCGGCGCCGAACTCTTCGAGCAGGACCGGCCGTCGTCGGAGGGCGGCGATCAGGAATCGGCATAGCGCTTCAACTCGAACCGCGCCACCACCATCTTGTGCACCTCGTCGGGGCCGTCGGCAATGCGCAGAGAGCGTGCGCCGGTCCAGGCCTGGGCGAGCGGGAAGTCCTCGCACAGCCCGGCGCCGCCGTGGATCTGGATGGCCATGTCGATGACGTCCTGCGCCATCCGGGGCACGGCGACCTTGATCTGCGAAACCTCGTTCATCGCCCCGCGAATGCCCTTCCGGTCCAGCATCCACGCAGCCTTGAGCACGAGCAGCCGGGCCTGTTCGATCGCGATGCGCGCGTCGGCGATGCGCTCGGCGTTGCCGCCCAGCTTCGCCAGCGGCTTGCCGAACGCCTGGCGCGACAGCGCGCGCTTGCAGGCCAGTTCCAGCGCGCGCTCGGCCAGGCCGATCGTGCGCATGCAATGATGGATGCGACCCGGCCCCAACCGCCCCTGCGCGATCTCGAAGCCGCGCCCGGGGCCCGCGATGATCGCCGAGGCCGGCAGCCGGACATCGTCGAACGACACCTGGCCGTGGCCGTACGGTGCATCGTCGAAACCCATGGCGTGCAGCATGCGCTCCACGTTCACGCCGGCGGTCTCGACCGGAACCAGCACCATCGAATGGCGCCGGTGGCGGTCGGCCTCGGGATCGGTGAGTCCCATGAAGATCAGCACCTTGCAGTCCGGGTGTCCAAGCCCTGTGGACCACCACTTGCGCCCGTTGAGCACGACCTCGTCGCCGTCGACGATCGCCGTGGCCTCCATGTTCGTCGCATCGGCCGACGCAACGTCCGGCTCGGTCATGCAGAACGCCGACCGGATGTCGCCGGCCAGCAGCGGCTTCAACCAGCTTTCCTTCTGCTCGTCGGAGCCGTAGTGGTACAGCACCTCCATGTTGCCCGTGTCGGGCGCGTTGCAGTTGAAGACCTCCGGCGCGATCACCGAGCGCCCCATGACCTCGGCCAGTGGGGCGTACTCCAGGCTTCCCAGGCCTGCACCGAGCTCGCCATCCGGAAGAAACAGGTTCCACAGCGCCTGCTCCCGCGCGGCGTGCTTGAGTTCGGTCATTCCCTCGGGCACCTGCCACGGATCGGCACCTTCGGCCAGCTTTCTCTGCAGGTCGTGCTCGAACGGCTGGACGCGGTCGGCGACAAAGGCTTCGAGGCGCTGCTGAAGCTCTCGGGATCGTTCGGTTTGCGTCAGGTCCATCGTTCGGTTTCCATTGGTCCGATATCCGGTCGAGGGTCATCGTACCGCCCCTCGAAGTTTCCCGCGGGTCGAGTCAGGCCGGGACCTCGAACACCCGCTGCCCGGCGATCGCGTAGTGGCGCCAGCGGCTGCCATGCAGTGCATCGCTGCCGCCGGTGAACCGTCCGAACGCCGGCAGTACCAGGTGCTCGCCGGCGCGCGCGAATGCCGGCAGCCGGGCCCGGTCGCCACCGGCGCGAAGCCGGGCGACGGGATGGATATGGCCCGACAGCACGGGGCCCCGGACTTCATATCCGGCATCATGAAAAAGCTGCATGTCATTGATTTCAAGCGGCTCGATGTGACCTTCCATCCGCCATTCCGCCAACCAGTCATCAAGTGCGCGGTCGTGGTTTCCGAGCACGAGATCCATCTTCACGTGTCCGTACGCGGCGCGCCATTCGCCGATCCTGCCGGTCCACTTATCGCCGACGGCCGGCGGCGCGTGGACCCAGTCGCCGAGAATCACGAGCCGCTCGGCGGCGGTCGCCTCGATCAGCCTTCCGAGCGCGGCCAGGTCGTCGTCCAGCACCCCTTCCGGGATCGCGATTCCCGAGCGACGGAACACCTGGTCCTTGCCGAGATGCACGTCGGCCACGACCGCCGCCCGCTCGGCCGGCCACCACACCGCCCGCGACGGCAACAGCACCAGCGAATGCCCGCCCAGTTCGATCTCCATGCCCTGCTTGTCGGTGGCTTGATTCAAGTCTTCGTCGCGCCCGGTTGCTTGAATC
>JBPRGD010000285.1:0-3394 GCA_051428125.1 Candidatus Wenzhouxiangella sp. M2_3B_020 | reverse complement strand
GTCCGAGACCGCGTCGGAGCCGTCCTTCATCGCCTCGGTCTCGCGGTTGGGCGATGCCACCGAGCCGGTGTCCAGGTGGTCGCGACCGATCACGATGGGCGCCGAGAGCTCGCCGCTCGCGACCATCTCGTTGAACGCCAGTCCCGCGCGGTCGCGCTCGCCCAGGCCCAGCCAGCAGATGCGCGCCGGCAGGCCCTGGAACGAGATGCGCTCGCCGGCCATGTCCAGCCAGCGATGAAGGTCGTCGTCTCCGGGAAACAGCTCCTTGAGCTTGGCGTCGGTGGCATGGATGTCGGCCGGGTCGCCGGACAGTGCCACCCAGCGGAACGGGCCGCGGCCGCGGCAGAACTGCGGACGGATGTAGGCCGGCACGAAGCCCGGGAAGTCGAACGCGTTTTCCAGGCCCCGGTCCTTGGCCACCTGGCGGATGTTGTTGCCGTAGTCGACCGTCGGAATCCCCATGTCATGGAACGCCAGCATCGCGCGCACGTGCTCGGCGCAGGAGTCGGCGGCCTCGTTCGTCAGCCGCTCGTGCTGCCGGGGATCCTCGGCCGCCGCGCGCCATTCGTCGACGCTCCAGCCGCGCGGCAGGTAGCCGTGGACCAGGTCGTGCGCCGAGGTCTGGTCGGTGACGAGATCCGGTCGCGGCCCTCCGTTCGCGGCGCGCTCGGCCAGCGCCGGCAGCACGTCGGCGGCGTTGCCCAGTAGGCCCACCGACCGGGCTTCGCCGGCGTCGCGGTAACGTTCGATGCACGCCAGCGCGTCGTCGAGGTCGTCGGCCAGTTCGTCCAGGTAGCCGGTGCGCAGCCGGAAGTCGATGCGCGACTGCCGGCACTCGACGACCAGCGAGCACGCCCCGGCGAAGCTCGCGGCCAGCGGCTGCGCGCCGCCCATGCCGCCCAGGCCGGCGGTCAGTATCCAGCGCCCGCGCCAGTCGCCGTCGTAGTGCTGTCGGCCGGCCTCGGCGAAGGTCTCGAAAGTGCCCTGGACGATGCCCTGGCTGGCGATGTAGATCCAGCTGCCGGCCGTCATCTGGCCGTACATCATCAGGCCTGCGCGGTCCAGCTCGTTGAAGTGCGACCAGTCCGCCCAGGCCGGCACCAGGTTGGAGTTGGCGATCAGCACGCGTGGCGCGTCCTCGTGCGTCGTGAACACGCCCACCGGCTTGCCCGACTGGACCAGCAGCGTCTGGTCGGGCTTTAGCCGGCGAAGCGTGGCCAGGATCGCGTCGAAGCAGTGCCAGTCGCGCGCGGCGCGCCCGATGCCGCCGTAGACGACAAGCCGGGCAGGGTCCTCGGCCACGTCGGGATCGAGGTTGTTGCGGATCATCCGGTAGGCCGCCTCGATCTGCCAGTTCCGGCAGTTCAGTGCCGAGCCGGTCGGGGCCTTGATGCGGCGATCGGGATCGTATCGGGGCTCGGGCATGCGTTCGGATCGTTTTCGACAAACCGATTCTAGATCATGCGTTTCCGGCGGGCACCCGGCCATCGCAGCGGGATTTGCAATATCCTCGTCGGTGAATGCAGACCGGATCGGAGTCTCCCTTGGAGTGGCACGAGCATGAAGAACTGCTGATGCGCCGCGCGCTGGAGCGCGCCGGCGACGCGCGCGCGGCCGGCGAGGTGCCCGTCGGCGCCGTCGTCGTGCGTGGCGACGAGGTCCTGGGCGAGGGCGAGAACCGGGTCATCCGCGACAACGATCCCGGCGGCCACGCCGAAATGGTCGCGCTGCGCGCCGCCGCGGCCCGCGAGCGCAATTACCGGCTGCCGGGCACGACGCTTTACGTGACGCTGGAGCCGTGCGCGATGTGCGCCGGGGCGCTGGTGCACGCCCGCATTCATCGCGTCGTGTTCGCGGCCTTTGATCCCCGCGTCGGTGCCGGCGGGTCGGTCTTCAACCTGCTGGACAGCCCGCACATGAACCATCGCTGCCTGATTTCGGCAGGGCTTCTTGCCGACGAGGCCGGGCGCCTGCTCGACGATTTCTTCGCGTCCAGGCGAGATTGACGCGCCTGGCCGGCTATAATGGCCGGTTACCTTTGAAACCTTAAGGCCCGCCTTCGATGAATCTCCGCAACGTTGCCATCATCGCGCACGTCGACCACGGCAAGACCACGCTGGTCGACCAGCTGCTGCGCCAGTCCGGCGAATTCGCCGCCCACGAGCGCATCGACGAGCGGGTCATGGACTCCAACGACCAGGAGCGCGAGCGCGGCATCACGATCCTGTCGAAGAACACCGCGATCACGTGGAGCGACTACCGCATCAACATCGTCGACACGCCGGGCCACGCCGACTTCGGCGGCGAGGTCGAGCGCGTGCTTTCCATGGTCGATTCGGTGCTGCTGCTGGTCGACGCCGTCGATGGCCCGATGCCGCAGACCCGCTTCGTGACCCAGAAGGCCTTCGCGATGGGATTTCGCCCCATCGTCGTCGTCAACAAGGTCGACCGCCCCGGCGCACGCCCGGACTGGGTCGTCGACCAGACCTTCGACCTGTTCGACAAGCTCGGCGCGACCGACGAGCAGCTGGAGTTCCCCATCGTCTTCTGCTCGGCGCTCAACGGCTACGCCGGCCTGGATTCCGACGTGGCCGAAGGCGACCTGACGCCGCTGTTCGAGACCCTGGTCGAGCACGTCCCGCCGCCGGACGTCGACGCCGACGGCCCGTTCCAGATGCAGGTCTCCAGCCTCGACTATTCCAGCTACGTCGGCCTGATCGGCATCGGCCGCATCAACCGCGGCCGGGTCAAGGCCAACCAGGCCGTCAGGATCGTCGACCGGGACGGGCACGAGCGCTCCGGCCGCGTGCTGCAGGTGCTGGGTTTCCGCGGCCTCAAGCGCGAGGAGGTCGAATCGGCCGGGGCCGGCGACATCGTCGGTATTTCCGGCATCGCCGAGATCGGGATTTCGGACACGCTGTGCGAGCCGTCCGCCGTGGAGGCGCTGCCGCCGCTGACCGTCGACGAGCCGACGATCCACATGACGTTCCAGGTCAACGACTCGCCGTTCGCCGGCAAGGACGGCAAGTACCTGACCAGCCGCCAGCTGCGCGCGCGGCTGTTCCAGGAAGCCAGCCACAACGTGGCGCTGCAGGTCAGCGACACCAGCGACCCGGAGCAGTTCGACGTCGCCGGGCGCGGCGAACTGCATCTTTCGGTGCTCATCGAAACGATGCGCCGCGAGGGCTACGAGCTCGCAGTGTCGCGTCCGCGCGTGCGCAAGCGCGAGATCGACGGCGAAACCCGCGAGCCTTGGGAGCAGGTCGTGCTGGACCTCGACGAGGAATACCAGGGCGCCGTGATGCAGGCCATGGGCGAGCGCAAGGGCCAGCTCGAGAACATGCAACCGGACGGCAAGGGCAGGGTGCGGCTGGACTACATGGCGCCGGCGCGG
>JBPRGD010000284.1:0-4904 GCA_051428125.1 Candidatus Wenzhouxiangella sp. M2_3B_020 | reverse complement strand
CGCTCGACCTGTTCTCGAAAGGCCTGTTCGACGAACTGGTCACGACGCTCGGCCAGGTGCCGCAGCTGCGTGTTGCCGGTCGGGGCTCCTCCAGGCACTTCGAATGCGCCGGACGGGATACGGCCGATGTCGCGCGGACCTTGCGCGTGAGCCACGTGATCGAAGGGTCGATCCGTCGCCAGGGGCGCTCCGTGCGCGCACACGTCGGACTGATCGACGGTCGCGACGGCTTCGAGCGCTGGGCCGGCAGCTTCGACGGCACCCTGGACGATCCGTTCGCGCTGCAGCAGACGATCGCCGAGGCCGTGACGCGCGAACTCGGTGGCACCATCGACCGGGAACTCAACCCACCGATCCAACGCCGCAGCACCTCCGACAAGGCCGCCTATGCGCTGTACCTGCAGGGCCGGGCGCTGACCGCACGCGCGATCGGCGACGGCGTGCTTGCCAAAGCCATCGAACTGCTCGAAGCCTCGCTCGCGATCGACCCCGAATTCGCCTCCTGCTGGACGGCGCTTGCCGAGGCCCACGTCTATACCGCCGTATACACCCCCTGCCTGGACCGGCTCCGACAGTCGGAACGAATGGCCGAATGCGCGATGAAGGCGATCGAACTCGATCCCGCACAGGGCCACGCACGCGCCATGCTCGGCATCCATCGCTGGACCCAGAACGATCCCGTCGGTGCGCTGGACCTGGCGCACGAGGCCTATCGTCTCGAGCCTCGGAATCCGGACGTGGTGCTGAGGCTCGGATCGTTCCTGCTCTACATCGGGCGCACGAGCGAGGCCCTGCCCTACATCGAGGCAGCGGTGGACCAGGATCCGGTCAACGGACGCAATTACGCGATGCTCAGCGTGGCCCGCCTCAACCTGGGCCAGATCGACGAGGCGATCGAAGCCGGCCGGCGCATGGTCGACCTGGGAATGCCCTCGATGTGGCTGGCGGTGGCCACGGCCGCTTCGGGCGACCGCAAGCGCGCCATGGGGCAGTATCGGCAGACGATGAAGCTGGTGAACAAGACCATGTTTCCGCCGGCCGGCTCCAGGCCGCTGACCGGCCCGGCGCTGTACACGTTCTGGCAGATCGCCGCGCGGGGCGTATGCAGCGGCCGGAGTCTGGATCGGAAGATGTACTGCGCGATGCTCGATCGTCTCCATGCCACGCTGCATGATCCCTGCGACACCAGCATCGTGCTGCCGGCGATCTGGATGGGCTACGCCGAGCTGGTGTTCAGAACGCTGGGCGAGCAGATCACGCCGGCCAACATGTTCTGCCTGATGTCGCTGTGGGCCGACATCGAGCCGATCCGGCGAATCCGGCTCCACCCCGAATTCCTCCCCTTCGCCGAGGGCATCGGCCTCACGGCGGCCTGGGCCAAGTACGGCGGGCCGGACCTGCTTCCGGACTGAACCGGCCCTCGAAGGTCTGCCCCCAGCCACGGCGGATGCGTGCCCCGGGCCCACTTTCTGACGCAACTCTGACGCTGACGCCGTTGCTCCGCGGCTCCCGCCAGCGCAAGCTTTGCTGTGACAGACATCACAGTTCTATCTTCGCAGCCAAGGGGCGAAGGTCGGAGCCACCAGGGGCGCCGGAAGCCGGACCACCGGCGTAGGCGTCGCGCACCCGGCAGGCCTTCCGACACACACGGCCCCAAGGACGAATCTCAAGAGACCGAGCACGGTCGAGCAACACCGACAACACCACTTGAAGGAGTAAACACGATGAAACAGTCCAATCCCGTACGCACGTTCGCGACTTCCCTCCTCCTGCTCTCGGCTGTGTGCGTTGCAGCCCCGGCAACCGCGCAACTCCAGGTCTGGGAGGACTACGAGGTCTCGGACGCCGCCTGGTCACTCACGACGATCAACCTCGATCCCGGCACCATGGGCATCTATCTCGAGGGACTGAAGTCCACGTGGTCCGCGGCCAACGAAGTCGCGAAGTCTCTCGGCCACATCGAGGACTATTCGATCTACGCCAACCAGGCAGGCGCCGGAGATGCGTTCGATCTGCTGCTGGTCGTCAAGTATCCGAGCACCGAAATGATGGGCCCGAGCCAGGAACGCTATAACGCGTTCATGGAAGCCTGGGGCGAGGAGAACATGGATTCCAGCAATGAAACGGTTCGCGACCTGTACAACCAGATCCGGGAAATCAAGGGCGAATACTTCGTTCGAGAAATCACGCTGAAGTGATCGATCGACGCGCCGCGCTGCACGGGGCAATCGCCCCTTGCAGCGCGGCATCCCGGTCCACGGCTCTGCGGATACTCACTCTGAAGCCTTGATTTCGACTCCGGCCCCGACCTTCGTCAATGCGCGCTGACCGTCCAGGTTCTTCAACGGACGTGGTTTCGGTGGCCGCCGACTTCACCGCCCTGTGGCGGGCCGGCGAATTCCAGGCCGCTGGAGAAAAATACTGGTCCGAGGACGTGGTCAGCTTCGAGCCGCACGATCTGCCGGACGGGACCGCGGCGGTCTGTCGCGGCATCGGGGCGGTGCGCGCGAAGAACCTGCGCTGGCTGGCGACCCACGGCATCGAGGATCTGAGCCTCGACGGACCGTTCGTAACCGGTGATCGCTTCGCGCTATTCGCCGACATGCTGATCGCCCATGCCGGCAAGCGAACACCGCACAGCCAGATCGCGGTCTTCGTCGTGCGCGACGGCCGCATCATCGAGGAGCATCATTTCTATGACTGAACGAACCACCGACAAAGCCGGTCGCGCCAGGGCGCCCCGGTCACTGGCCCACGTGGTCTATCGCACGCGCCGCTTCGACGAGATGCTGAAGTGGTATCAGACAGTGTTCGGCGCGCGCGTTCAGCACCGGAACCCGGCCATGGCCTTCCTGACCTTCGACGACGAGCACCATCGCTTCGCCTTCCTCGACCTGTCGATCGTCGATCCCGCTGGCAAGGAGCCGGAGGCGAAGACATGGGTCGGCGTCGATCACCTGGCCTGGACCCACGGATCGCTGCAGGATCTGTTCGACAACTACACGCACTGCAAGGCCGAGGACATCCAACCGTACTGGTGCGTCCACCACGGGCTGACGATCTCGATGTACTACGCCGATCCGGACGGCAACCAGATGGAATTCCAGGTCGATGCCTTCGATTCGGCCGACGAGTGCAACGCCTACATTTCCGGCCCGCCGTTCGAGGCCAACCCGGTCGGCGTCGAATTCGATCCCGAAGAGTGGCTGGCCGCCGTCGTGAACGGCGCTTCACTGGACGACTTCCGCCGACGAAAGGTGGACGAGCCCGTTTCGCCGATCCGGGGCGAGATCAGTGCGCTGCTCTGACGAATTCCCAAGCTCCGAGTACCGCACGAGATCCGAACCGTGAGCCTGACACTCGACACGCCCGCACGTGCGCCCACTGGGAAAAGAGATCGCTACGTCGTAATGGATGCGCTGCGCGGCTTCGCACTGCTCGGCGTGATGCTGATCAACCTGTATGAATTCGGCGGCGTGGATGTTCTGATCAGCGCCGAGCAGCTGGCCGCGCTGCCGTCCGCGGCAGCGGATGCGCGGGTCGAATTCTGGTTTCGGCTGCTCGTCTACGACAAGGCCAATACGCTGTTCGCGTTCCTGTTCGGCCTGGGCTTCTGGATCCAGATGGAGCGATTGAAGGCGCGCGGCGCGCCGTTCGAGGCCATCTATCTCCGGCGCGCCGCGATTCTGCTGATCCTGGGCTGGCTGCATCTGCTGTGCCTGTTCGGGTGGGACATTCTCCACATTTACGGCATCGCCGCCTTCATCCTGTTCTTCAGCCGGGGGATGCCGGACCGGGCGCTGCTCTGGATCGGCCTGGCGCTGCTGCTCTTCGCCAGGCCGTTCGTGACCTGGGCGTTCGAATTCAGCGGCATCAACGGTTTCTTCGACAACCCCGAGGCCGCCGAAGCCGAACTGCTGGCCCGACAGGCGGCGGCGCAGTCGGGCGATTTCTTCTCCTTCATCGGCCTGATGAACGAGGACTATATTCGATGGGTCCTAACGGGCGGACTGCTCGGCTGGATCTTCTACGCTCTCGGACGGTTCTACATGGGCGCCTGGGTCGCCCGACGGGGCTGGATCCAGAACGCGTCGGACAACCTTGCGATGTTTCGCGCCTGGCTCTGGCCGCTTCTGGTCGTCGGCCTGCTGCTGGAAACCGTCCACTTGCTGACCGCCGACTCGTCGGAACATGCAGTGTTCGGGCAAATGGAATTGCTGCGCAGCGTCATGCATGCCGTCGCGACACCGCTTATTGCCGCGGGATATGTCTGCGCGATCGTGCTGCTGTTCCACGGCCGCTCGCTCACCTGGCTGGTGAAACCCTTCGCGCCGGTCGGCCAGATGGCGCTGACCAACTACCTGACGCAGAGCGTGGCCATCATCCTGATACTCACCTCGGTCGGTCCCGGGCTCGGACTGGCTGGAAAGGCCGGCGCTTCGACCTTCGCACCACTGGTCCTTGCGGTGTATGCGACCCAGGTCATCGTCAGCCATTTCTGGATGAAGTTCTTTGCATTCGGCCCGGCCGAGTGGGCCTGGCGGGCGTTGACCTACGGAACCTGGCCGCGCTTTCTGCGCAGCGCTCCCCAGCCGGAGGCTACCTGAGTACCGATAGCAACTAGCCAAATATCAGAACGAACACGGGAGTACAGATCGACATGCCATTCCTGCCAACAATCGACAGCGAAGACAAGGTGCCGCATGTGCTGGCCAAGTTCCGGAACGGCACCCAGAAGCCGCTGCTGGATTTCCACCAGGCCTTGCTCCGCGGCGAGTCCGAATTCAGCGTCGCCGAACGGGAACTGATGGCCGCCTACGTTTCGGGCATCAACAGCTGCCGCTACTGCTACGGCGCGCACGCTGCGGTTGCAAAACTCTATGGGATTTCCGAGCAATTGATCG
>JBPRGD010000283.1:0-3357 GCA_051428125.1 Candidatus Wenzhouxiangella sp. M2_3B_020 | reverse complement strand
AGTGAAGAACGAACACCTTGAATCACCCCCTCCCACACCCTCCCCCGCGAGCGGGGGAGGGCCGGGGTGGGGGCTGAACGGCCTTGATGCCAAGCGTACTGAGACACGACATCACTCAGGAAACCTTAAACCCTAAACCGCCGTGTTTCCTGTGGGAGCGGCGAATCCGCCGCGACGGATCAGGCCCCTGCCTTCGGGGACGGCGCCCCGACCTACGGCTGCCTCCCAGAGAGCCAACCACCTGTCCTGCCAGGCCGCCCGCGCTTGCTGAAAACTGAAACCTTCAACCTGAAAACTTTCTTTTTTGTGGGACCGGCGACCTCGCCGCGACGGATCATGCCGAAGACCGTCGGGAACGTGGCCCCGACCTACGGCCCCAATCACCTTTCAGCCGACCGGCCCCGCTTGCGTAAACCGTAAACCCTAAACCCTAAACCGGGGTTTGTTCAGATCGCCCCTAACTCGAACGCCTTGAGCACGGCCCGGGTGCGGTCGCGGACGCCGAGCTTGGAGAGGATGGACGATACGTGGTTCTTGACCGTGCCCTCGGCGACGTTGAGGGCGTTGGCGATTTCCTTGTTGGAGTAGCCGCCGGCCATCAGGCGCAGGATCTCGGTCTCCCGCTCGGTCAGCGGGTCGGGACGGTCGAGGCTGGAGAAGTCCAGTCGCGAGCGGCCGAGGCCTGCCAGCAGCCGCTCGGTGACGGCCGGCTTGACCATGGTCTGGCCTTCGGCGACGCGCCGGACCGCGTCGACGAGTTCCTGCAGCGAGACGTCCTTGAGCAGGTAGCCGCGTGCGCCGGTGCGGATGCCGTCGAGCACGAGGTCATCCTCGTCGAAGGTCGTGAGGATGATGGTCGGCGGAAGCTGGCCGGATTCGTGCAGTTCCTTGAGCACTTCCAGCCCGTTCTTGCGCGGCATGCGAATGTCGAGCAGCATGACGTCGGGCGCGACCTCCGGGACCTGCTCGATGGCCTCGACGCCGTCGGCGGCCTCGGCGACGACCTCGATGCCGTCGGCCAGCTCCAGCAGCGAGCGCACGCCCTGCCGGACCAGCGTCTGGTCATCGACCAGCATGACGCGGATGCTGTCCTGCTCGACCGAGACTTCGGGTTCGTTCATGCCGGCGACTCCGTTTCGGGCGGCATCCAGGCGTTGATCCGGAAGCCGGAGTCGGGCCGGGTCATGATCTCGAGGCGTCCGCCCAGTTCCTTGATGCGCTCGCGCATGCCGTTCAGACCGTTGCCGGGCAGCAGTTCGTCGGTGCCGCGGCCGTCGTCGCGGGCCTCGAGCCGAAGCCCGTCGTCGTCGGCGGTCAGGCTGATCCAGAGGTTGGCCGCCTGCGCGTGGCGCACGGCGTTGGTGATGACTTCCTGTGCGCAGCGCAGCAGGATCTGCGCGCGCTTCGGATCGGCCAGCGACAGCTCGTCGGGGATGTCGAGATGGATGGCCGGTTCGGGCACGCCCGAGGCCAGTTCGCGGATGGCTTCGCGCAGGTCGACGCGGTCGTCGTGGCGCATGTCGCTGACGACCTCGCGGACGTCGGACAGCAGCAGCCGCGCGATCGAGCCGGCGCGCTGGGCGTGCTCCTTGGCCTTGCCCTCGGCAGTGTGCGTTGCGACCTCGAGGTTGAGGCTGAGCGCGGTCAGGTGATGGCCGATGAGGTCGTGCAGCTCGCGCGCGATGCGCACGCGCTCGGCGATCCGGGTGTTCTCGGCAAGCAGCGACTGGGTCGCGCGCAGCTCCGAGTTGACGCGCCGGAGTTCGTCGCGGGCCTTGACCTGGTTCAGCGCCAGCATCGACGCGGCGTATGCGAACAGCATCAGGCCCAGCGTGATCATCAGCTGCGGCAGCGCGTAGGCCCAGCCGAACTGCGGCAGCATCGCCGCCCAGACCGAGAACGCCAGCGCGATGCCGACCAGCCAGCCCGTCGCGACGATGCGCGGCAGCATCCACGGCAGGATGCCGGCCACGACGGTCGACAGGATGACGCCCAGCGCCGAGCGGCTGAAGTAGCTCACGGCGAAGACCGACAGCGACATGATGAGCATCACGATGATGCGTTTCCACAGCGGCGCGAGCATGCGCAGCCGGGCTGCGGGATGCAGGAAGGCAAGGATGAACAGGAAGGCGGCGGCCCACCAGCCGAAGATCCGGGACGAATCGATGGGTTCGCTGGCGATCAGCGGTAGCAGCAGAAGCGTGGCCGCGACCAGCCCCCAGGTCGCGAGACCTGCGTAGCGAAGCCAGTTTGTCGGATGGATTTCGCGCACGGGCTCGAGGTTCCGATCGATGTCACAATTGTAGTGTTTTCCGCGCCGGGCCGATATGGGCGGAAAGTCACGTGCCAGGACGGTCTCGGAAGTCATGAACGAAGCACTGCACAGCGATAACGAACGGGAAACCGCCGACGTGGTCCGCTGGCGCGACGCCGATCGCGACTCGGTGGCCGCGCTGCTGGCCGGCTACGGCATCGAGATCGTCGACGTCCCGGCCGGCGAGGAGATTCCCGGCAGCTACTGGGGCGACGACGAGGCGGGCCTGATCGCCGATCGCCTGTATGCGCGGCCGGACACGCCGCTGCACTCCATCCTGCACGAGTCGTGTCACTTCATCTGCATGGACGACGAGCGGCGGGCGGGGCTGCACACCGACGCGGGCGGCGACTACGACGAGGAAAACGCGGTGTGCTACCTGCAGATCGTGCTGGCCGACCGGGTCCGCGGCTACGGCTCCGAGCGCTGCATGCTCGACATGGACCGCTGGGGCTACACGTTCCGCCTCGGCTCTGCCCGCGCCTGGTTCGAGCGCGATGCCGAGGATGCCGTCGAGGGGTTGAGAGCGCGGGGTATCGAGGTTTAGGGGAAGGCCGGTTTCCGGTTTCGGGTTTCGGGAGGTGGCCGGTCGATATCGGGGTGGTTGCGTGGCAGAGAGGAGTGTTCCGGTCTTCGGGGCTTGGATCGTCGCGGCGAGGTCGCCGCTCCCACAGGAAAAAGCCGGTTTACGGTTTAGGGTTTAAGGATTAGGCAAGCGCGGGTCGCCGGGACCCGATGTGGCTGAACCTTAGGGAGGTAGGTCGGGGCTACGTCCCCGACGGCCCTTTGCATGATCCGTCGCGGCGAGGTCGCCGCTCCCACAGGAAAAAGCCGGTTTACGGTTTAGGGTTTACGGTTTAGGCAAGCGCAGGCTGGCTGTAAGAGTGGTTGCTTGTGTGGGCGGGAGCCGTCGGTCGGGGCACCGTCGCCGACTTCCGATTGCTTTGATCGTCGCGGCGAAGTCGCCGCTCCCACAGAAGTTTGCTCGGGGCCCGAATCCATCTCTGTGGGAGGCGCGAATTCGCGCCGACGGCCGGGTCGGG
>JBPRGD010000282.1:0-1981 GCA_051428125.1 Candidatus Wenzhouxiangella sp. M2_3B_020 | reverse complement strand
TCGTTTTGGTCCGAACAGGTCCGCGTCCTCTACCACTTGAATCAGCCCCGCGAACGGAGGCGGGACCTGAACTACCTCTACCGACAGTTAGAGGACGAGTTCATAGAGAAACAGATCCCGGTAGACGGGTGGGACATAGTGGGGGCGTTAGGCGGCTACCGTTCGGGTAAGTCCACGACCGGGGCGCGGTGGATCCATAACTCCGCCCTCGAACGCCCGGGGACGCGGTGGTTAGTTATGGGACAGGACTTTGCGAAAGCGAAAAAGACGACGTATAAGGTCCTGTTCCAGAACCTCCCCGGGGAAATGACTCACGTCCTCACCTCGAACCATAACGGTCCAGAAACCTCTCCGATTATAGCGGACTACTCTCGTCGGGATAACGTCCTCACCTACCGGAACGGTTCACAGGTCGTCCTCGGATCCGCGGATGACCCGGGGAGACACGCGGGCGACGAGTTCCACGGGGCGTGGTTAGACGAACCCTCCCTCTACGGACAGGACCTCCACCAAATCCGGCGTATGATAGGGTCCCGTCTCTCCACCGGACCTCCGGCTGTTCAGTTATGGACGTTCACGGGGAACGGTATGGACGGGAACGCCGCCTACGAGATAATGGAGAAACGACAGGACGAGAACGAGGACACCCTGAACGCAAATATCCACGTAGTGAAACTGAACGTCCTAAAGAACCCGTTTATCCTCCCGTCCACTAAGCGGAAACTCCGACGACAATACGAGGGGACGAACTTAGAGGAACAGGGACTCTATGGAGGCTACGCGCCCGCGGAGGGACGGGTCTACGGACGGTTTAACCGGAACGACCACGTTCTCCCCGCGGCGGAGGCGGACGTTCTCGCGGACGACGAGTTCCGGTTCTACGGCTACGACGCCGGGTGGAGTGACCCGCGGGTAGTCCTTGAACTCGGAACGACTCCGTATGGACAGATCCTCGTTCTGGACGAGTTCTACCGTTCGGAGTCTCACGTAGAGGAGGCGATTAAATGGCTGAAAGGTGAACTCGGACTCTCCGGGCGGGACCGCCCGAAAGGTCGGATATGGTCCGAACACGAACCGGAGGACATTACAAAGTTCAGGCGGGCGGGGTTCGAGGCATACCCGGCTAATAAGTCCCTGAACGCGGGGATCCCCGCGGTCCGGAGGCGGTTCGGTGAGGACTCCGAGGGGAACGTCGGACTCCTGATAGCGGACCGCTGTGAGAAACTAATCTCGGAGGTCCAGTCCTACAAAGAGGAGGAGATAGGGACGAAAGCGGCGGAGGACCACGCGGCGGACGCCCTCCGCTACGCGGTTATGGGCTACGACGAGGGTCCCACGTCGGGGTCCAGCGGGGGCGGGTCCTCGTCCGTGGAGAAAGCCTAACTCGTCGCGTTTCGTCGGGTCCGGTATGACAGTTCACGCTATCCGCGTGGAGACGAGTAAGATCTCCGAGGGCGTCCCGCTGGACACCGTGGTTAGGAACGTAGTCGCGTCGCGGCGGACCGTCCTCCCGGATATGGAACAGGGGTTCTCCGTCCACGAACCCACGGACACGGAGGCGCTATCCGAACCCTACCGGGCTGGACTGTGGAGGTTCCCGGAGGGGGACTACGACCGGGAGGAACTACTGGACGCGTTCGAGAACGCCCTCCGCGGTCCGGCTAAATGGGCGCGGATCCGCTATCACCTATGCGGGGACGACCGGGACGACCTCTCCGAGGACTATAACTGTGAGTGGGAGGACGTTACGCCGCCTCGGATTATCGGGAGTCCTCCGGTGGAACTCCCGGGTCCGACCTCTCGGAACGAGTAGTCCGGCTGTATATCCCGGGCGAACTGTCCGGACTTACGCCTATACGCGTGGAGGTATCTTTATATCCCCCCGGACTGAATACTGTAGTAGGTGAAACGTAATATGGTAGAACTCACCGTAGCGGAACAGGCGTTCGTGTTAGTATCGGTCGGGATCCTCGTCTCCCTG
>JBPRGD010000281.1:0-1928 GCA_051428125.1 Candidatus Wenzhouxiangella sp. M2_3B_020 | reverse complement strand
CCATCTGTCGGCTGCCGTAGAACGGCGTCTCCATGAACTGCGCGTCGATCAGTTTCATCAGCGCCAGGTTCAAGGCACTCTCGCCCTTACCGGGGCCATACCACGCCGACCGGCTGATGCCGATCAGCGCGCATTGACGGGAATCGACAGCGCCGGGTGCCGCGTTTCGATCATTTCACGCCTCCGGGCCACGCTCAACGGCCGGAGGCTTTGGCTAAAAAGATCCTATGAAGGCTGCTCCGCCTCGGCGGTATTCTTCCGGCAGCGCCCTTGAGGAGATTGGCCATGACCACCGGACAGCTACATGATCCTGCCCCCGCGCCTTCCACGACAGTCTATGCGGCGATCGAACTCAGCAAGAAGAACTGGCTGATGTCTCTCGCCCATCCCGATCATCCAAAGCCGAGCATCTACCGGCTGGCTGGCGGTGATTTCGATGCTCTCGTAGCACGTCTTCGCTCTGCCGCCGGCCCGATCTCCAGAATCGTGGTGTGCTACGAAGCTGGCTATGACGGCTTCTGGCTTGCGCGGCGCCTGAAAACTGCGGGCATCGTCTGCCGTGTGCTGGACCCAGCCAGTCTCCAAGTCAACCGCCGCGCCCGCAGGGTGAAGACTGATCGTATTGATGCACTGATGCTGCTCCGGGCCAGCATCGCAATTGATCGCGGCGACAACCACGTCTGCGCAGTCGTGCGCGTGCCCGGCATCGAAGAGGAGGATGCACGCCGTTCACATCGCGAACGCCAACGTCTGATCCGTGAGCGCACGGCTCACATCAACCGCATCAAGGGCTTGCTTTTCGCCCAGGGGATCAGGGGCGTCGAACCGAAGCTGCGGGCGACACGCATCGATTTCGCCGCCCTTGTCACAGCCGACCGAACTTCGACAGTTCGCCGTGGATTTGAGTCCGGTTTGGCGGTGGGAGATCCAATGAAATAAGGGCTTTCCGCGTTCGGAGAGCCGGATTTCGTCTAAAGTCGTGTTGTGGCACGCGGCGGAAGATATCGTTATTGATGATTTGCCAGAACGTGCATAGCGTTGCGACATGTACACCAAGATCACGAGATCCGGTGGCCGCCAGTACCTGCAACTGGTCGAGGGCTATCGCAACGAGCAGGGGAAAGTCCGCCATCGGGTTGTCGCAAACCTTGGGCGCCTCGAGGATCTCACCCCCGCAAAGCTCGATCCTCTGATCGGGGGGCTCAACCGAGCACTCGGGCGGAGCGAGAACACCGCCTATCCCGTCGAAATCGAGAGCTCCAAAGCCTATGGCAACGTCTTTGCCCTGCACGAGCTTTGGGTCGATCTCGGGTTCGACCGCGCCCTCGGGCGCGCGATGCGGTCTGGGCGGCGCAAGATCGAAGCAGATGCTCTGGTGAGGGCCATGGTCTTCAACCGCCTGTGTGATCCTTCAAGCAAGCTGAGGTGCCTGCGCTGGCTGGACACTGTGGCCATGCCGGGTATGCCGGCCAAGGTCGAGCACCACCATCTGCTGCGCGCCATGGACGCGCTGATGGACAATGTCGATCGCGTGGAGGCCGAGCTGGCACGTCAGATCCGACCTCTGGTCGACCGCGATCTGACGGTCGTCTTCTATGACCTGACCACCGTGCGTATCCATGGTGAAGGGGAGGTCGAAGAGGACATCCGCGCCTATGGCATGAACAAGGAGACCGGTGGGATCGCCCGCCAGTTCGTCCTCGGCGTCGTGCAGACGGCCGAGGGGCTGCCGCTCATGCATACCGTGCACCCGGGCAACGTGGCCGAGACCAAGACGCTGCAAGCCATGTTGGCCACCGTCCTGCAGCGTTTCCCGATCGAACGCGTGATCCTGGTGGCCGACCGCGGGCTCCTGAGCCTCGACAATATCGGTGCCCTGACATCCCTGGCCGAGCAAGGCGGGCGTACGCTGGAGTTCATCCTGGCCG
>JBPRGD010000280.1:0-1264 GCA_051428125.1 Candidatus Wenzhouxiangella sp. M2_3B_020 | reverse complement strand
GCGACGATCAGCGGATAGAGGATCTGCCGCTTCCGCTCCGCCATCTCGGCCACCATGGCGCCCAATGTCAGGTAGGTGACGGCCGCGAGCATGGAGTGCCCGCTCGGGAAACTGGAGGTCATCGTATGGGAAAGATGCGGGACGAGATCGGGTCTCGGCCTGTCGAACATCTCCTTGAGCAGCAAACTCACGATGACGCCGCTGATCACGGAGATCGCGATAATCGCGGCATCCTTCCAACGCTTGTGCAACGCGAGGAAGCCGAAGACCGCCAATGCGAATAAAGTGAGAACCGTATTGCCGCCGAGCGCTGTCGCATCCCGCCCGATTTCTTCGGCCCATGACGGTCCGGCAGGAGAGCCGTCTTCATCGTGCAGCGCCATGAACAGACGCTCGTCCATCTTCTGGGTGTCGCCCTCGGTGACCTGATCGGCCAACGCGATGAAACCGAGCACCAGCAGGGAAAACAGCAGTAGCGCGCTCAGCAGTTTGGCCTGCTCACGGCTGATGTGCTCCCTGAACCAATCCTTCGCATTCCGGATCGGCTGTGCGGGTGAGTCGAGTAATCCCTTCATCGCCATGCTCAAGTCCTCTCGTTCGCGATCTCGCCAGCATTGGATCGGCGGCCACGCTTCGGCCCGAACGGAGCCGGTTCAGGCGTCGGAAGCAGAGCCTGCACCGGAAGCGCTGTCGCCTTCCTCTGGAGTGCCGGGATCAGTGCCGCTGTCACCTTCCGGCCCACGAGCCGGCACTTCGCCCTCGGCACGGCGAAGTGTGAACACGGTCAGTTCCGGGCGGCAGCGGAAGCGGGCCGGAATGCCCGAAAATCCGATCCCCCGATTGATGTAGATGCGGTTGCCGGTCGCACCGATTCCCTGCTCACCCCAACCGTCGCCCATGACCTCGCGTTTCTTGGTGATGTCGAGCCAGCTCGTGGATCTCGTGAACGGAATGCGGAGCTGACCGCCGTGGGTGTGCGCACCCAGCGCCAACGAGGCGGTGTACGCTGGCAATTCCCGAAAGGCCACCGCATTGTGCATCAGGACCACCCGCGGCTTCTCGGCTTCAAGAGCGGCCAGCGCCGCCAGCGGTCGGCTTTTGCCGGCCCACTCCGACCCGATTCCGACGAGGTGCAAAGGTGCTCCGCCGTTTCTCGGGGCCATCGCTCGCACTTCGTTCTCGAGAACATCGATGCCGATTTCCTTTAGCCGCGAACCCAATTCCCGGGCCACGTCGTCGACCTTTTCGCTGTCTTCCTTCATCA
>JBPRGD010000279.1:0-6479 GCA_051428125.1 Candidatus Wenzhouxiangella sp. M2_3B_020 | reverse complement strand
GTCCAGCGGCGCTACGCGCGCATGCTGGTCTGGCTGCTGGGCATGCGCCTGCGCGTGATCGGCGAGTTTCCGGAGGCCGGCGGCCTGGTCGTCGCCAACCACATCAGCTGGTTCGATATCCCGCTGCTGCATGCGCTGGCGCCGATGTGGCTGGTCGCCAAGGACGACATCCGCCGCTGGCCGCTGGTCGGTGCGCTGGCCCGGGCCGTGGGCACGATCTTCATCGCGCGCGGCAACGAGGGTTCCCGCCGCCGCGCCGCGCGCCGGATGACGGCGCTGCTCAAGCGAGACCGGCTCGTCGGCGTGTTTCCCGAGGGCGGGATCAAGCCCGAGCGCGGCGTGGGCCGGTTCCACGCCCGGCTCCTCGGCCCGGCGATTCGCGCCGACGTTCCGATCGTGCCGGTCGCGATCCGATACTGGCGCGGCGGCGACGTGCACGACGAGCGCGTGTTCGGACCCGGCACGACTTTTCTGGGGCTGCTGGGCTCGATGCTGGGACGGCCGGCCTGCGAGGGCCAGGTGATCATCGGGGCGCCGATCGCCACCCGCGGGCAACCCCGCAGCCTGCTGGCGCGCCGGGCACAGGACGACGTCCGAGTGATGTACGGGTGCGGTCATGCGCGCTGAGGTGCGGCCGTTCGTGCCCTCGGGCCTGCTCGCCAACGCGCACCTGCAGTCGGTGCTGACCTCCAGCCCCTTGCGCAAGCGGCGGGTACGCAAGCGCTCCCGCGACTATCGCGAGGCGGCCGAGCGCAGGGTGATCACGACGCCGAGCGGCGTGCATTTGCTGGGCTATCGCAACCATGCCCGCGAGCCCAACGGCGGGCTGGCGATCCTGCTGCACGGATGGGAGGGCAGTTCGGATTCGAACTACCTGCTGGATTCGGCCGTCGCGCTCGACCGCGCCGGGTTCGACACGTTCCGGCTCAACTTTCGCGACCACGGCGAGTCGCACCACCTCAATCCCGGCCTGTTTCATTCGTGCCGGCTGCAGGAAGTGCTGGAGGCCGTCGGCGAACTCGCCGAAGCGCACGAAGACGGCCCGGTATTCCTGGCCGGCTTCTCGCTGGGCGGAAACTTCGCGCTGCGCGTCGCGCGCAATGCGCCGGCGGCCGGAATCGAGATCGACCGGGTCGTGGCCGTCAGTCCCGTCATCCGGCCGAAGAACGTGCTGGACGCGCTCGCCTCGGGACTGCCGATCTACGAGCAGTACTTCGTGCGCAAGTGGCGCAACTCGCTGAAACGCAAGCAGGCGCTGTATCCCGAGCGGTACAATCTCGACGGCTGGTTCAAGCACCGGAATCTCGCCGACCAGACCCGCCATCTCGTCGACGACTACACCGAGTTCCCGGACATGGACGCGTACCTGGAGGGCTACTCGATCGCCGGCGAATACCTGGCGCGGCTGCAGGTGCCCAGCCTGGTCGTAACGGCAGCCGACGACCCGATCATTCCGATCTCCGATTTCGAGGCGCTGCCGCGTCCGGAAGCGCTGGAACTGGAGGTCTGGGAACACGGCGGCCACTGCGGGTTCCTCGCCAACTGGCGGCTGGAATCCTGGATCGAACAACGCATCGTGAGTGATTTATGTCAGCAACTGACGCAGGCCTGAACCGCCAGGCCATCAAGCTCTACCAGGCCGGGCACTTCCGCGAGGCCGAGCGGATGTTTCACCGACTGCTGGAGCAGGACGCCGACAACTGGCAGTTCGCGCTGATGATCGGCCTGTGCCGCCAGTCCCAGGGCGATTACGACGAGGCCGTGAAGTGGGTGAAGCGGTCGGTGGAACTCGGCGACGGCCAGCCGGCGACGCACTACTACCTCGGCCGGCTGATGACCGACAGGCAGCAGCCGGCGGCCGCGCGGGAGCAGTACGCGCAGGCCATCGCGCTGGATCCGAACCACATCGAAGCGCGGACTGCCATGGGCCTGGTCTCGCTGATGACCGGCGACTTCAAGCGCGCGGCCAGCGAACTCAAGACCGCGCTTCGCGCCAAGGCCGACCACCCGCCGGCGCTGACGGCCCTCGCGCGCGCGCTGCTGGAACTGGACGAGCGCGACGAGGCCTACCAGTACGCCTCCAAGGCGCTGAAGCGCGAGCCCGAGAACCCGGTGGCGCTGGACGTCATGGGCCGCGTGTTGTTGGCGCACGGCTACCCGGACCAGGCCGAGCAGTGCTTCACCAAGGCGCTGGAGCAACGGCCCGACAACGGCGAACTGCACGCGCAGCTCGGGGCCGTCCATCGGGTCCGGCACCGCGACGCCGAGGCGCTGCAACACTACGTCAAGGCCCTGGAGACCAATGCCGCGACGCCGTCGGTGGTCATCGATACTTCGGTCTCGCTGGAGCGGATCGGAGACATCGCCCAGGCGCGCAAGCTGCTGCAGAAGGCGGCCAGCCGCTGGCCGCAGGACCGCTCCATCTCGCTGCGGCTGGCCGAGCTCAGCCTGCTCGACGGTGCCCCCGACGCGGCCACGCAGGTGCTGGAGGCGCTGGATCCCGAAGAACCCGAGGTCTCGGTCATGCAGGCGCGCGTGGCCGATTCGCTGGGCGATTCGCAGCGCGCGCAAAGCCTGCTCGAGCCCATCATCGCCGCCGATGCCGACGAACGCCAGCGCGAGGGGCGGCTGCTGCTGGCCCGGGTGCTGTCCAGCGCCAACCCCGATGACGTCGACGCCGCCCGCGCCCCCATTGCGGGCCTGCTGGATCGCAAGACGCCGGTGCCGGAAGCCGTCGTCGTCTGGTCGATCGTTCTCGGCCAGGCCGGCCGTTACAGCGAGGCGGCGCAGGCGATCGAGGACCTGCTCGAGCGCGACGTGGCCAGCGAGTCGGACACCCGGATCCTGCGCAACCGGCTGGCCAACTGCTACGACGCCGCGGACGAGCGCGCGCTGGCCTGGGCCAACTGGCAGAAGGGACAGTGGCGCGCGGCACCTCACCTGGCCCGGCTGCAGGCCCAGCGCGAATCCGGTGCGCTGCACAAGTGGCTGGAGCACGACTGGGCGCCGTTCGAGCCGGTCATGCTGGACGACGACCGTCCGGCGCCGGTGATCGTCGCGGGCTGGCCGGGCACCGGGCGCGAGATCCTGCTCTCGGCGCTGGTCGGCCACCCGGAGGTCACGATGCTCGACCCCCAGGGCGAGACCCGCCGGCTGGAGTCCATCGGCGTTCCGGCGATGCCCGACCACGTCGTGAACGCGAGCAAGGAGCAGCTCCTGATCGGCCGGAAGAGATTCCTGCGCGGAATCCGCCGCGAATCCGGGCCGCAGGTCGTGCTCGACGCGGGCTGGTGGCCGGCCAGCGCGATCCCGGCGCTGGCACGGTACTTCCCCGGCACGACCGTCGTGTTCCCGCAGGCCGATGCCGACGACATGGCCGTCCAGTGGCGCAGCGACGGCTATGCCGGTGTCGACGACCTGGTCGCCGACTACCGGCGCGAACTCGAGTTGTGGGAAAGAATGCGCGAGCATCTCGACCTCCGCGTCATCGATGTCGGGCGCTCGGAGCTGGTCGACGACGCTTCGGCCGCGGCCGAGCGCGTGATCGGGGAACTGGGCCTGCCGGCCGATCCGCGCGTGCCCGAGAATGCGATGCGCATCCGCGACGGTCATCGCTTCGTGCCCGAAGGGCGCGGCAAGCGCTACCGGACACTGGAGGAATCGCAATGAGCCGGGAGCCGTCCATCAACGTGCGAGGCGGCGAGCTGGGCACTTGCTCGAACGAGCCGCTGACCGGGTTCTACCGCGACGGTTGCTGCAACACGTCCGACGATGATGCCGGCTGTCACACGGTCTGCGCGGTACTGACCGACGCGTTCCTCGACTTCAGCCGCTCGCGCGGCAACGACCTGACGACGCCGAACCCGGCCTTCGGTTTTCCCGGCCTGAAAGCCGGGGACCGCTGGTGCCTTTGCGCGTCGCGGTGGCTGGAGGCTTACGAGGCCGGCTGTGCGCCGCGCGTGGTGCTGGATGCGACGCATCGCCGCACGCTGGAGATCGTGCCGCTGGCCGCGCTGGAATCCCACGCCGCCGAGACCAGCCACTGATCCGGCTGAAATATTGCTGCAAGGATTGCTCAGGTATGCTGCGCCGATGAAAGGAGGGAACCCGATCGCCCGGCCGATGCTGATGGCTGCCTGCGCCGTCGTGCTCGCGGCGTGCTGCCCGGGTGAAGAGGTCGACGAGCGCGGTTGGCCGAACGAGCTTGTGCTGGGACTCGTGCCGGCACTGGAGGCCGAGGCGCTGGTCGACAACCTCGATCCGCTGGCCGACTATCTCGAAGTCGAACTGGGCGTGCCGGTGCGCACGTTCGTGCCGCAGGACTACACCGGCCTGGTCGAGGCGCTGGGTGCGGGCCGGGCCGACATCGGCATGCTGCCGCCGTTCGCGGCCATGCTGGGCCAGCGGCGCTACGATCTCGAACCCATCCTGATCTCCACGCGCAGGGGCGAGGTGGGCTACCGGACCCAGTGGATGACCAACGACCCTGCCGTCTGCGACGGCGACGTCGTGATCGAGGAGCGGCTGTGCGAAACGCGGGTTCGCGGTCGGGATGCGGTCACCCGCAACTTCGCCAGCTGCGACGGCGACATCCGGCAGGTCCGCGGCGAGTCGGTCGCGTTCGTCGACCCGAACTCGACGTCGGGCTTCCTGTTTCCGGCCGTCCAGCTCATGGAGGCCGGCATCGATCCGCAGGAGGACGTCAACGGGCTGTTCGTAGGCGGCCACGACGCGGCGGCGCTGGCCGTCTACGCCGGCGACACCCGCTTCGGCGTGGCCTACGAGGACGCGCGGATGATGATCTGCGACCAGTACGCCGACATCGGCGAAAAGGCGATCGTGTTCAACTACGCGCCGATGATTCCCAACGACGGCGTGCAGCTCAGACCGGGCCTGCCGCCGGATCTGAAGAAGGCCATCGCCGATGCGTTCCTGAATCTGGCCGAATCGCAGGCGCACCTGCCCGACGACGAGAAGATCCTGTGGATCCTCTACGAGATCGACGGGTTCCAGCGCTTCGAGCCGGGACTGTACGATCCGGTCCGCGAGGCCTACGAGATCGTCCGTCAGTAAGCACTCGAGGAAGACCATGACCGAATCGAACCCGAGCCAGGCCAGCGGCGCGATCAAGTTCAGCAACGCCGGCATCGTCTATCCCAACGGCGTGGTCGGGATGAAGGACCTGGACCTGGAGATCCAGCCCGGAGAATTCGTCGTCATCGTCGGCTCGTCCGGGGCCGGCAAGTCGACGCTGTTGCGCGCCGTGAACGGCCTGAACACGCTGACCAGCGGCACCGTGGAGATCGACGGCGAGCCGGTATCGACGACTTCCACCAAGCGGCTGCGGCAGATGCGAAAGCGCATCGGGATGATCTTCCAGGACTTCCGGCTGGTCAAGCGGCTGACGGTGATGTCCAACGTTCTGATCGGCCGGCTCGCACACGTGCCGGGCTGGCGCGCGATGCTCGGCCTGTGGCCGAAGTCGGATCGCGAGATCGCCATCGATGCGCTGAAGCGCGTCGGCATCGCGGACAAGGCCTGGGTCAAGGCCAGCCAGCTCTCCGGCGGCCAGCAGCAGCGCGTCGGCATCGCCAGGGCGCTCGCCCAGCAGCCGGCCATCATCCTCGCCGACGAGCCCGTGGCGTCGCTGGACCCGGTGACCACGCACCAGATCATGAAGGACCTGGTGCGCATCAACCGCGAGCTGGGCATCACGACGCTGGTCAACCTGCATTTCCTCGACCTGGCGCGCGAGTACGGCCAGCGCATCATCGGGCTGCGCTTCGGCGAGCTGGTCTTCGACGGTTCGGCCAGGACGGTCACCGACGAGGATTTCCGAAACATCTACGGGCGCGATTTCACCGACGATGACCTGCTGGAGGAAGAGGGGTGATCGGTTTTCATGCGGCCGCAATCGCGACGAGGACGTCGCTCCTACGATCGTCGGGGACGGGATTTCGCCGTAGGAGCGATCTCCGGATCGCGATGAGCCCGGCTGGAATCGCGACGAGGACGTCGCTCCTACGATCGCCGGGGACGGGGCTGCGCCGTAGGAGCGATCTCCGGATCGCGATGAGCCCGGCTGGAATCGCGACGAAGACGTCGCTCCTACGATCGCCGGGGACGGGATTGGGCCGTAGGGGCGATCTCCGGATCGCGATGAGCCCGGCCGCAATCGCGACGAAGACGTCGCTCCTACGATCGTCGGGGGCGGGATTGCGCCGTAGGGGCGATCTCCGGATCGCGATGAGCGCGGCTGGAATCGCGACGAGGACGTCGCTCCTGCGATCGCCGGGGACGGGCTTGCGCCGTAGGAGCGATCTCCGGATCGCGATGAGGGCGGCCGCAATCGCGACGAGGACGTCGCTCCTGCGATCGCCGGGGACGGGATTGCGCCGTAGGGGCGATCTCCGGATCGCGATGAGCGCGGCTGGAATCGCGACGAGGACGTCGCTCCTGCGATCGCCGGGGACGGGCTT
>JBPRGD010000278.1:0-1116 GCA_051428125.1 Candidatus Wenzhouxiangella sp. M2_3B_020 | reverse complement strand
TCTGTTGTTGCCTCTTCCGAAGAAGCCACCCCAGCCCCGATCGGGTCGGTGGAAGAATAGACAGACAAGACGGCAGAAACGGGCGCGCCGTACCGGCCGCGTCGAGTTGCTCGTATCCGCCCTTGCTGCCACTCAGCCGTTCTGCCGACCATAGATTCCGGATCGGCGCCCGCGGGGCGGGCTTTTCCGGAATGACTTGGTTTAGAGGACGCCCCCACTCCTCGATATTGCAGACCACACACGGAGCTTGTGGGGCAGCAGGCTCCGAACAGCCCCCTCCCTCTCGTCACCCCTGCGGAGGCAGGGGGCCAGTACGTAAAGGAGGGTGCGAACGCGTACGAGATGAGCTCGGGCCAGCCTCCGGGTTCCCGGTAGCTACCTGGGCGCCCTCCTGGACGGACTGGGCCCCGGACTTCCGCTCGCTGCGCTCGCTTCATCCGGGGTGACGATGGGTGGGTGCACGACCGCGTCGGCGAGTCGGGAGTTGCCCCTCCTCCACTTCGTCACCCCTGCGGAGGCAGGGGTCCAGTACGTAAAGGAGGGTGCGAACGCGTACGAGATGAGCTCGGGCCAACTCCGGGTTCCCGGTAGCTACCCGGGCGCCCTCCTGGACGGACTGGGCCCCGGACCGAGTCCGGGGTGACGATGGGTGGGTGCACGACCGCGCCGGCGAGTCGGGAGCCGCCCCTCCTCCACCTCGTCACCCCTGCGGAGGCAGGGGTCCAGTACGTAAAGGAGGGTGCGAACGCGTACCAGGTGAGCCCGGGCCAACTCCGGGTTCCCGGTAGCTACCTGGGCGCCCTCCTGGACGGACTGGGCCCCGGACCGAGTCCGGGGTGACGGTAGGTGGGGAAGCTGGCGCAGACGGGGGCGGTCGCACGGTTGCACGGCGCGATGCGGCGTGACTACGCCCTCATTTCTGCCGTCCAGTTCGCTCGACCGGTGTGCCGACCATGGATTCCGGATCGGCGCCCGCGGGGCGGGCTTGTCCGGAAGGACTGATTTGTTCGTGGTCGCCGTGGGCTGTCGTTGTCGTCGCGTCTCGCAACGAGGCGCATCAGGGCACGGCACGCCGTGTCCCGACGGGTGGGGTGTGTGCGGGCGGGTTATTGGGGC
>JBPRGD010000277.1:0-2601 GCA_051428125.1 Candidatus Wenzhouxiangella sp. M2_3B_020 | reverse complement strand
ATTGTTGCTCTTGCTGTTGTTGCTGTTGCTGCTCTTGCAGCTGCTGCTGCCGCTGCTGCTGCTGCTGCAGATGGGATTGGTGGTGCTCGGTTGGGCTAGGGCTGGGGGGCTGTTCTACCTGCTGGAGGGCAGCAGCCATCCTGGCAAGGGGAGGGGGGAGAGGCGGCTGGTTGTGTTGGGAGTGGGGTGGGCGGAGCTGCTGGGCTGGGTGGATCTCACTCCATGTGTGCAGCACAGCCCCCGCTGCGAGCACCCAAGGGGGAGTACTGCTGCTGGGGCCTGGTTGGCTGAGGAGGTGTACTAAATGACTTGCCCACCTGGCATGCCGGGCGGTGATGTGCTGGGCCCATGGCAGCAGGCCAAGCCCTCCTTCCCTTGGAGAGCCCACGTGAAGGGCTGATGGGACACCTCCGCTGCTCCTACCATTACCTGTGCTGTCCCCCTCTACTGTGGCAGTAACCAGCCGGTGAACTTGTTGCTGTATGTGCTGAGGCAGACTGCTGAACTCTGCATAAAAAAGCAGGGGGTTGAGTGCATAGCTCGAGACTCCAGAGGCCCTGCCGAAGGCTGAGAGGGAGAGGCGGGTGAGCTTGCTGCATTTGTGCTCCACCTTTTCTACCACTTGCTCCCAGTCCACCTCCCCCGGCAGAGCCCCTTGGTTGTGTGTGTGGAGGAAGGGGGTTTGCGCTCGCAGTGCAGCGCGCTCGCTCTGGTGCTGCTGTTTTATGCCATGGTTTTGCATCTCATGCACCCGCCTCATCTGCCCCCATTCTGTTTCCTGCCGGGCGCTAAGGGCCTCAACCTCCTGCTCCTCAGCCTGTGAGATCCCCTGCTCATACCTTGTGGAGCCCCCCCCGCCATGGCACTGGTAGATGCGCTCCCACAACGCATCCCAGGCGCGCTGGTGCACGCAGCTCACCCTCTGTTTCGCCTGCTCTTGCCGCTGTGTGATGGCTGCCCATGCTTCTGCTTGTGCGCTATGGAGTAGCTGGGAGTGAGTGCGGTGCTGCTGCTGGCGCTCTTGCGCCTGCTGCTGTTGCTGAAGCTGCTGGAGTTGTGGGTTGGTGAAGGTGATGCCCAGCGTGCGAGCGTGGGGGCGCACAGGCACACCGCAGAGTGAAGGTGGGATGGTGGGTGGTAATTTGCCAAGGGGGAGGATGCTCGATTTTTTGAGGTTGAGGTGCTGGCCTGTGGCTTTGGAGAAGGTGGCCATGGCATCTGTGAGGGCCTGCACGGCACTTTCAGAGCAGGATTCTAGCAGCGCCACGCAGTCGTCTGCATACTGCGAAGCACACAGCCGCTGCTCAGCAATGATGAGCCCCACCTGTGGGATGGTGCGAAGCCAGCAATGCAGGGCCCATGCCACAAAGAGGTACATGGCTGGGGCTAGGGGGCAGCCCTGCCTCACCCCTGCTTCCCACCCGCGCGGCCGAGAGACCCACCCATTGACCACTGCTGAGGCCCGTGTGTCATGAAGCAGCGTGTGGGCCCAGCCTACCATGCCTGCGGTTTTTGCGCTCTTCCCCCTTCCCGCTGTGCCATCCCAGCTTGGGTGCTCACGCTGGTGGTGGTGGTGGTGGTGGTGGGTGGGTTGTTGCTCCTGCCGTTCTTGCCGCTGCCCTTCATCTGTATTGGTGGCTGCCCCCCCACCTATCTCCATGGCCCTAAACAAAAAGCCCCGATCCACGGTGTCATAGGCCTTACTAAAGTCTAAAAATGCGGCAGCCCCCTCTGATGAGCCTGATCCCCCTTCCTGTGCGGCCAAGGCATGAGGCAGCAGCTGTAGCAGCAGAATCGACTCACCCATGAGTCTCCCCGGCATGAAGGCTGTTTGCTCAGGCCCAATGCTCTGGGCGAGTGCAGGGCCCCACCGGTGGGTGAGGCATTTGGCAAGGAGCCGATAGTCGGTGTTGAGAAGGGTGATAGGGCGGTAGTTGCTGATGGTGGCCTTGCACCCGTCCTTGTGGTGGGGCGACAGGTGCCCGTCCTTGAAGCCTGCTGGTGTGCAGCCGGTCTGCCCTATGGCTGTGTAAACTGCTGCAAGCAGGGGAGCCACTGAGTCGTTACATGCCACCCATACCTCTGCGGGGATGCCATCTGGCCCTGGGGCTTTGCTGCGTGGGGTGCGCTTCAGGGCAGTGCGGACTTCTTCAGCGGTAACTGTGGGGGCGCCTGCTGCTGCGGCAGCCTGGGGGGGGAGGGGGGTGCAGTTGGAGGCCATGGCATTGAGCACTGCTTGCGCGCTGGCGGGGTCGCAAGGCGGGGCTGCTGAAATGCGGGCAAAGTGATCAGCTGTTGCTTCCGCCATTGTTGGGCCGTCGGTGGTGCGGCTGCCGGAGCTGGTGGTAAGGGCTGGGATGAGGCGGGCAGCTGGTGGGGGGGCAAGGAGGGTTGAGAGCAAGGGGCTAGGCCGCTCGCCCCAATGCAGCCAGGTATGGCGTAAGGAGGAGTAGTGGGGGTGTTGTGCTGCCTGGGATGCTGCTGCAAGCCCTTCTTTTATTACGGTTTGATGGGTTGGGTTAGGAGGTGGGGGGGCTTGGGGGAACTGGATGGGGTTGTGTATGTGTGTTGGGGGAGGGGGGTGACTGCCAGGGGGTTGAT
>JBPRGD010000276.1:0-6284 GCA_051428125.1 Candidatus Wenzhouxiangella sp. M2_3B_020 | reverse complement strand
CGCCCGCGACCTGATGGAGGCGCGCGGCGGCTCGTCGATGCGCTGGGGCGATGCCGCGGTGCTGTACCGCTCGAATTTCCAGGCCCGCGAGATCGAGAAGGCGCTGCGCGAGTACGGCATTCCTTACCGGGTGACGGGCGGCCCGAGCTGGTTCGACGCCCGCGAGATCCGCGACGGCCTGGCCTACCTGAAGCTGTTGCTGAACCCGGAAGACAATCCCTCGTTCATGCGGGTGGCCAATACGCCCAGGCGCGGCATCGGATCGAGTTCGCTGGCGCGGCTGATGGAATACGCCCGCGCCGCCGGCCAGAACCTGTTCGAGGCCGCCTGCGATGCCCAGTTCCAGCGCGAGCTCCCCGAGCGGGCCGCGCGGGGCCTGCGCGGCTTCACCAACCTGCTGATCGACTTCAACGACCGGCTCGGGCGCGGCGAGAAGGAGGACACCGGCGCGCTGTACCGCGAACTGCTGGACCACATCGACTACGGCGAGTGGCTGGACGAACAGGCCGACAAGCCCGAGCAGGCCCGGCGCCGGCGCAAGAGCCTGGACGACCTGGTTCGCTGGGTGGAGCGGCTGGCCGCCGACACGAACTCGGCCGACGAGTTGATCGCGCGCGTGACGCTGGCCGCCGGCCCGGACGACGATCGCGACGACGACGCCGACGAGGTGCGGCTGATGACGCTGCATTCGGCCAAGGGCCTGGAGTTTCCACGCGTGTGGCTGGCCGGGCTGGAGGAAGGCCTGCTGCCCCATCTCAGAAGCGTCGAGGAAGGCCGGATCGAGGAAGAGCGGCGGCTGATGTACGTGGGGCTGACGCGCGCGGAGCGGCGGCTCAGCCTGTCGCTGTGCGCGACGCGGCGGCAGTTCGGCGAGACGACGAAGCGCGAGCCCAGTCGGTTCCTCGAGGAACTGCCCGTCGATCTGCTCGACTGGCCCGGCAAGGGCGGCCAGCCCCCGCCCACGGCCGACGAGGCAAGGGGGAACCTGGCGGCGTTGAAGGCGTTGTTGGAAGGTTAGACCGGCCCTCGAAGGTCGAGGGTTTCGGGTTTCGGGTTTCGGGTTTCGGGTTTCGGGTTTCGGGTTTCCGGACCACGGACTACCGACCACGGACAACGGATTCCGGTTTACGCAAGCCGATTGGCCGGGCCATTCGATGGTTCCGTGCTTTACCTCTGTTCCCCCGCCACCGGGCCCGGCCGTCGGCGCGAAGTCGCGCCTCCCACAGGAAAGAAGTTTTCAGTTTTCAGATTGAAGTTTTCAGCAAGCGGGGGGCTCGCTGTGTTTCGTGGGTGGCGAATGGAGCGCCATGCCGGGATTCGGCGGCCTTGATCATCGGCGCGAATTCGCGCCTCCCACAGGAATGAAAACCGGCCCGACAACCTTCTGTGGGAGCGGCGACTTCGCCGCGACGATCAAACCTTCGGTAGCTGGAACTGCCTCCCATACATCAGTGCCCACCGAGCATCCCCTCGTCGCCCGCGCCCGCTGAATACTGAAAACTTCAACCTGAAAACTCGCTTTTTCTCCTGTGGGAGCGGCGAATTCGCCGCGACGATCGAAGCCTTCAAACCGGAACCGGCCTCCCGGAGCAACATGCCGGAACCGACGGGCGCGTTTTCGCGGGTCGCCGGTGGGGCGACAGGGCGGGTCTCGCTGGCCATGATCGTCGGCGCGAATTCGCGCCTCCCACAGGAACGAAAATCGACCCGACAACCTTCTGTGGGAGCGGCGAATTCGCCGCGACGGGTCGGCCATCGGCCGTCGGGGACGGCGCCCCGACCTACCCTGGGAGCGGCGTCCACGCCGCGAATGAACCAACCCTGGCAGCCGCATTCGTCGGCGCGAACTCGCCCTCGCAGAGGAAGTGGATTGCCGTCACCGTGCGCGGTTCGCCGGCGTGAACGGACATGCGGCGAGCAGATCGTCGCACAGGCGGTCGAGGAACTTGCGGTCGACCGGGGTCGGGCTGGTGCCGGCAAGCCGGCTCCAGTCCGCGGCGGATTCGACGGCGACGGATTCGACGTTCTCGCGGCCGATGGACGAGAAGAAGTCGTGGTACTTGAAGCCGTCGCCGGCCGGGCGGTCCGAGAGTTCGATCCAGCGCGACGGCACGCCGTAGGCCTCGGCGCAGACGAGCCCGTGCAGCGACGAGGACAGGATCTCGTCGCACGAAGCGACCTGGTCGATGACCTCGAAGATGCCGCCGGTGATGTCGATGGACAGCCAGCCTTGCGGCAGCGACGGCTGCTGCACGACATCGAGATCCCGCTCGTAGCAGTGGGCGATGACGCCGACGCGGCGGCGCCGCTGGTTATTGCGCGGCCGATAGAGCCGGGGCATGAGCAGCGCCGGGTCGCCGACGGTGTCGGGGCATTCGATGCCGAGGCCGCGCAGCTTCTCGCGCGAGCGATGGCCGCGCACGGCGTGGACGGCCGCCGGAGACCGGCGAATGCCCTGCGCCGTGTCGATGAAGCCCGCACCCCAGACGATCCCCTCGCGTTTCTGGGCGCGCTCCAGCGAACTGCCGATCACGTAGTAGGTGGGTTTGCCGACGGCCGGGAACACGTCGTAGCGATGGACCACGTTGAGACCCGAGATCATCCGGCAAAGCACGGGATTGAGCTTGTCCCCCCAGTTGCGGCCGACGATGCGCCGGTTCGGCCAGTGGACCAGCAGGACATCGTCGGCGGAGCGGACGGTCAGCGTTCGCGCGGCCTTGATCGGCACGCGGACCAGCCGGGACAGTGGGTCGTGTCGACGCGTCGCCATCAGCCGAAGCGCAGCGTGACGACCAGCGTCACGACCAGCGCGCCGAACAGGTTGATGAAGAACCCCTCGCGCGCCATCTCCCGGATCGTGACCCGCCCGGAGCCGTAGATGACGGCGTTCGGGGCCGTCGCGACCGGCAGCATGAACGCGCACGACGCGCTGATGGCGGCCGGGATCATCAGCAGTTCTGGGCGGATGCCCGATGCGACCGACGTCGCCGCCAGCACCGGCATCAGCAGCGAGGTGGTGGCGGTGTTGCTGGTCATCTCGGTCAGGAACGTCACGCCCAGGCAGATGCAGAGCACCATCAGCCAGACCGGCAGATCGGCCAGCACGGTCAGCCGGGCGGCCAGCGTGTCGCTCAGGCCCGTCTCGACGAAGCCGCGCGCGATCGTGATGCCGCCGGCGAACAGCAGCAGCACGCCCCACGGGATGGCGCCGGCGGTTTCCCAGTCCAGCAGGCGGCCGCCTCGCCCGTCCGGCACCGCGCACAGAAGCACGACGGTGAGCATCGCCACCG
Source organism: Candidatus Wenzhouxiangella sp. M2_3B_020 (assembly GCA_051428125.1). GTDB lineage: Bacteria > Pseudomonadota > Gammaproteobacteria > Xanthomonadales > Wenzhouxiangellaceae. The sequence continues at coordinate 2,994 of JBPRGD010000276.1, read as the reverse complement.
CGGCGTCGTTGGCGTACGGCATTTCCAGCCACGCCTGCCAGCCGCCGCCGGGCGCGGTGCGCGTCATCCACAGCAACGCGGTGACGGCGAATATGGCCATCACCCGGATCTCGGCCGGCGACCAGCGGCCAGGGACCTCGAGCCGCGGCAGCGCACCGGCCTCGACGCGGCGCGTCAGCCACAGGAACATCACGGGCAGCAACAGCACGACCACCGGAACTCCCCAGCTCATCCACAGCGGAAACGACGTGGCCAGCCCGAACTGGTCGTCGGCGACCTGCATGTAGATCAGGTTGGGCGGTGTGCCGATCGGCGTGCCCGTTCCGCCCAGGCTGGCGGCATAGGCGGTGCCAAGCAGCAGCGGTATGGTGAGCGAGCGGAGTCTCTCGTCCTCCAGCACGGCCAGCGCGACGGGGAGCAGCATCAGCGTGGTCGCGGTGTTCGAAATCCACATCGACAGCGTGGCCGCGGCGAGCATGAATCCCAGCACCAGGCCCCTGCGACCCAGCGCAGAGCATGCCCGGATCATCGCCATCGCCAGTCGCCGGTGCGCGCCCGAGCGCGCCAGCGCTCCCGAGAGCATGAATCCGCCCAGCAGCAGCAGGATCAGCGGGCTTCCGTAGCTCTCGGCGACCTGGCCCGGACTCAGCGCGCCGGCCAGCGGCAGCAGCGCCATGGGCAGCAGCGACGTGACCGGGATGGGGACCGGCTCGGTCAGCCACCAGACCGCGCACCAGGCCGTGACAGCGGCCGTCGCCGCCGCCGGCCACGACAGATCCCATGCGGCAAGCGAAAGCCAGCCCAGCACGATCGCCGCGGCGGGGCCGGCGGCGAGGAACGCGTGGTCGAGACGGCGCGTGTGTTCGTCGGGCATGCGGTGTTCGGTCGTGCCGGGTTCGATTGCGGATTAGCGTAGACGAAAACGGGGCGGGAACCGGGGGTTTTGGTTTCTTGGTCGGGGTTGGGTTTTCGGGTTTCGGGTTTCGGGTTTCGGGTTTCCGTGGTGGGATCATGCGCGGCGGCGCGGGGTGGACAGGCCGGTTTAGGGTTTAAGGTTTAGGGTTTAGGGTTTAGGGTTTAGGGTTTACGCAGGCGCGGGCCGTTCGATTGATCGGTGGTATTCGCCGTGGGAGGCAGTTCCAGCTACCGAGGCTTCGACCGTCGCGGCGAGGTCGCCGCTCCCACAGAAGATTGTCGGGTCGATTTTCGTTCCTGTGGGAGGCGCGAATTCGCGCCGACAGTTGGGCCCGCGGTGGTGTGTCCGACCGCGGCGTGGTCGCCGCTCCCACAGAAACTGGCCGGGTCGTTTTTCTTTCCTGTGGGAGGCGCGAATTCGCGCCGACGGTCGACCCTGGATGTGAGCATGGGCACTAGCTGTAGCGCTGCCGGAATTCTTCATGCAGTCGTTTTTCCGGAAACCCGAAGCCGGAACCCCGAAACCGGCTTTTCCCGTGGGAGGCAGTTCCAGCTGCCGAGGCTTCGACCGTCGCGGCGAGGTCGCCGCTGCCACAGAAGGTTGTCGGGCCGGTTTTCGTTCCTGTGGGAGGCGCGAATTCGCGCCGACGATCAGGGCCACCGAGACCCGCCCTGTCGCCCCACCGGCGACCCGCGAAGACACGCCCGGCCAAGCCCCCGCTTGTTGAAAACTGCAATCTGAAAACTGGGAACTTTGCCCTGTGGGAGGGATTCGCGCCGACGAGTCAGTCGGCGGGTGCGGCCTGGTATTCGATGGGGCGGAGTTCCCTGGCGAGGCGGTCGAGGACGCCGTTGACGAACGAGTGGCCCTGCTCGGCGCCGAAGCGGTGGGCGAGATCCACGGCTTCGTCGATGACGACCCGATACGGGATCTCCGGATGCTTCATCAATTCCAGCGCGCCGAGCCGAAGGATGACGCGTTCCATCGGGTCCAGGCTGGTGTCGATGCGTTCGATGTGCGGGGCGAGTTTTTCGTCGAGCCGTTCGCCCTCGGCGATGACCTGACGCACCAGCTGCTGGAAATAGTCGGCATCGACCGATTCGAAGCTCTGTTCCTCGAGGAACTGGCCGATGATGCTTGCCGCCGAATCGTCGTTGAGCTGCCACTGGTACAGCGCCTGCAGCGCGCGACGGCGCGCACGACGGCGCGGCTCGAACGGGTTCTGCGGTTGGCGTCGCTTACCTGCCATCGACCACTCCCAGTGCCGCGACACGCTCCTGAAGCGAGATCATCTCCAGTGCGGCCAGCGCGGCTTCGCGGCCCTTGTCGCCGCGCTCGGGATCGGCGCGCTCGCGGGCCTGGTCGCCGTTTTCCGGCGTCAGCACGCCGAACGCCACCGGGACGCCGCACTCCAGGGCGAGCTGCTGCAGACCCTGGGCGCACTGGTCGCTGATGAATTCGAAGTGCGCGGTTTCGCCTCGCACGACCGCGCCGAGCGCGATGACGGCGTCGAAGCGGCCGGTCTCGACCAGGGAGCGGCAGGCCAGCGGCAGTTCCCAGGCACCGGGTGTTCGCACGAGCACGATGTCGTCGTCGTCCACGTCGTGGGCGAGCAGCGCGGCACGGCATCCGTCCAGCAGCATCTCGGTGACTTCGGCGTTGAAGCGCGCCACGGCGATGCCGATGCGGCGGCCGCGTCCGGCCGGGAGTGGATCGATCTCGTTCATGTCGATGCGTCTTCCTGCGGAGTGACGTACTCGGTGATCTCCAGCCCGAAACCGTCCAGGGCATGCAGGCGCTTTGGCGCGCCGAACACCTTCATGCGGCGGATGCCGAGCTCGGCGATGATCTGCGCGGCGATGCCGTAGCTGCGAAGTTCGCTGGCCGACCGATCCTTGGCCGGCTGGCTTTCATCGGGACCGCGCAGCCCCGCCAGCCGGTCGGCATCGCTTTCGTCGTAACCGAGCACCAGTGCAAGCCCCTGGCCGCGCCGGGCGATGTCGGCCAGCGCCGCATCCAGCGGCATACCGAAGGCCGGCTCGGTCACGCCCATCACGTCGCCCAGCAGTTCGGGCACG
>JBPRGD010000275.1:0-1206 GCA_051428125.1 Candidatus Wenzhouxiangella sp. M2_3B_020 | reverse complement strand
TGCGCGGCTCGACTACGTTGGCGATGACTGGCGCGTCGGTGTCGGACTCTCCGACGAGGGCGACGTCGTGGCCGAGCTGCTCGGCGTGCTGGCCCTGGGCGAGCGCGACTCCTGGGTCGCCGAAGGCTGGTTCCAGGACGGAGCCGGCGGCGTGAAGCTCAACTATCACTGGCTGCCCGGAAAGGGCGATCCGGCACAGCAGGAAGACCTGCCGGGCGTCTGGAAGCTGTACCTGGCCGCCGACCAGAACCGCCACGACGACCGCAAACTGAGTCTCGGAACCGGCTACGAGAAGCGGGACCTGTTCTGGTCCACCCAGTTTTCCGTGGGGCTGACCGACGAGCGCCTCGTCGACGATTTCACGGACGTGTTCGAGGAGTTCGTGTTCGGCACCGACGCTTCCGGCCGACCCTTCCGCCAGCTGCAGACGACCAGCGTTCTGACCGAAACCTTCGAGGAGGCCTACGACTACGGCGTCGGCCTGCGCGTGGGCCGCTTCTTCGACCAGCCAAACGTCCGGCTCCAGGGCGGACTCGACTACGAGTGGGGCGATTTCGATTCCGACCAGGTCACGCTGTCCGGCACTGCGGAGAAGTTCTTTACCGGGACCGGCCACAGCCTGGCCCTTTCCGTGGCGCGTTTCGAGAAGTCCGGCGATTTCGAGCAGGCCGACGCCGATACCCGTGCCACGCTGATCTGGCGCTATGCCTTCGGTCGCAGCTACCGGCCGAGGGTGACGGCCGAGGCAGTAGCGGCACCCGCACCCGCCCCTGCCGCGACCGAGACGCAGGCCAGGCGCGCCGAGGAAACCACGACCCGTATCGTGCGCAGCAACGTGGAAATGGAGTCGGACGCGTTCTTCGCCTTCGACAGCGCCGAGATCCGTCCCGACGCCCGCGAAAAACTGCAGGGCGTGGCCGACCTGATCACCAGCGGCCGGATCGTCGGCCGCGTCAGCGTCGTGGGCCACACCTGCGACATCGGCCCGGAGGCCTATAACCAGAGGCTGTCGAACCGCCGCGCCGAGTCGGTGAAGCGCGAGCTAGTGGCGCTGGGCGTCGACCCGAACGCGATCGTTACCGATGGCCGCGGCGAATCCGATCCGCTGGTCCCGAACACGTCGGAGGAAAACCGTGAGCTCAACCGCCGCGTGGACGTGGAGTTCATCCGCGTGGTCGAGGAAGAAGAGGTCGTGCGCGTCGAGCG
>JBPRGD010000274.1:0-16786 GCA_051428125.1 Candidatus Wenzhouxiangella sp. M2_3B_020 | reverse complement strand
CGGCGGCCGCGTGCTGTGCGTCACCGCGCTGGCCGATACGCTGCGCAAGGCCCGGGGCGAGGTCTACCGCTGGCTGCCGCAGGTCGGCTTCCGCAACGCCTACTACCGCACCGACATCGGCCACCGCGCGCTGGCGCGGGCAGAAAGTGATTGATTTCCATACCGCAGATGAACGCGGATGAACGCAGATAAAGGCGGATGAATCCAATGTGGGCCGCGGGCTGATCACCATCCGGTTGATCGCCCCCCACCGCGGCCCTCCCACGCTCGCTGGGGAGGGTGTGGGAGGGCGGTTTCGGGGTTGGTTGCATGAATTCCGATCAACGCGGCGCCCGAGCCTTCGAAAAGCGTTGCACGAAGAACACGAAGCAGGCACGAAGGGCACAAAGGGCACGAAGATCCGGATCCTGCCTGGCGGACGGCAGGGCGGTTTCTTCGGGAATCCGGACCGCGGGCCCGTTTACGGCGCAGAGGTCTCCGGTCGGGCCGGAGCGGCCGGCGAGTCGGCCGCAAATGCGCGATACGAAGGCGGCTGCGGTCGTCGATGGCCGCCGGCCTCATCGCGACCCGAAGGCCACTTCCTGGGAATGATCTTTCTTCGCGGTCTTCGTGCATTCTTCGTGTGCAGCGTTCCGGCTTTTGAAGTTCATCCGCGTTAATCTGCGTCCATCTGCGGTTCAATCGAGTCATTCATGGACGTTTCCGACCTGCTCGACGATCTCAACGACGCCCAGCGCCAGGCCGTGACGCTGGGCGACGGGCACTGCCTGGTGCTGGCCGGCGCGGGGTCGGGCAAGACCCGCGTGCTGGTCCACCGGATCGCCTGGGTGATCCGGGTCGAGCACGTCTCGCCGATGTCGGTTCTTGCCGTGACGTTCACGAACAAGGCCGCCAACGAGATGCGCGGACGCGTCGAGCAGTTGCTGGACATGCCGTCGGCTGGCCTTTGGATCGGGACGTTTCACGGGATCTGTCACCGCATCCTCCGGTTGCACGCCGGCGAGGCGAACCTCAGCCCGACGTTCCAGATTCTCGACTCGGAGGACCAGTACCGTCTGATCCGCCGGACCATCCGCGAGATGCAGCTCGACGAGGGCGAGTTCCCGCCGCGGGCGGTGCAGGGCTTCATCAACGCCCGCAAGGACGACGGCGTACGGCCCGACCACATCGAACCCGGCGGCAACCCGATGACGCTGCAGATGGTCGAGATCTACCGGACCTACCAGGCCGCCTGCGAGCGCTCGGGGCTGGTCGACTTCGCCGAGCTGATGCTGCGCACCGTCGAGCTGCTGCGCGACAACCCCGCGCGGCTGAAGCATTACCAGGACCGGTTCTCGCACGTCATGATCGACGAGTTCCAGGACACCAACACGCTGCAGTACGCGCTGGTCCGGCTGCTGGCAGGCGGGCAGGCCACGCGCGTGTTCGTCGTCGGCGACGACGACCAGTCGATCTATGGCTGGCGCGGCGCCAAGGTCGAGAACGTCCAGCATTTCGTCGACGACTTCAAGCCCGAGATCGTCCGTCTCGAGCAGAACTACCGCTCGACCCGGACCATCCTCGAGGCGGCCAACCGCGTCATCGACCACAACGACGACCGGATGGGCAAGAACCTCTGGACCGAGGGCGACGAAGGCGACCCCGTCCGCGTGTTCGCGGCCTACAACGAGGACGAGGAGGCCGAATTCATCATCGGCCGGGTCCAGGACTGGCTGGAGGCCGGCCGCAAGCCCTCGGAGATCGGCGTGCTGTACCGGTCCAACGCCCAGTCGCGGCTGTTCGAGCAGGCGCTGCTGCGCGCCGACATTCCCTACCGCGTCTACGGCGGGCTGCGCTTCTTCGAGCGCGCCGAGATCCGCGATGCGCTGAGCTACCTCCGGCTGGTCCACAATCCCGCCGACGACGCGGCGTTCGAGCGCGTCGTCAACGTGCCCGCCCGCGGCATCGGCGAGCGCACCGTGGCCGGGCTGCGCGAATCGGCCCGCGCCGAAGGGCTGTCGCTGTGGGAGACCGCCGTGAGCCAGCTGCGCGCGGGCGCGTTGGCAGGACGTGCGCGCAACGCCATCGGCGCGTTCGTCGAGCTCATCGAGCAACTGCGCGCCGATGCCGAGGCCACCGACCTCGGCGGCATCATGAAGAAGATCGTCGAACGCTCCGAACTGATCCAGCACTACCTCGCTCGCGAGCCGGCCGATCGGGCCGAGGCCCGCCAGGAAAACCTGGACGAGCTCATACGCGCGGCCGAGAGCTTCGACCAGTCCATCGAAGACGAGCAGGCGGGCCTGAGCATGACGGCATCGTTCCTGACCCAGGCTGCGCTGGAAGCCGGCGAGCACCAGGGCGAAAAGTGGGAGGACTGCGTGCAGCTGATGACGCTGCACTCGGCCAAGGGCCTGGAGTTTCCGCTGGTGTTCATGGCCGGCCTGGAGGAGGGGCTGTTCCCGCACCAGAAATCGGTCGAAGAGCCCGGCCGACTGTCGGAGGAGAGGCGGCTGGCCTACGTCGGCATGACGCGTGCGATGGAAGTGCTGTACCTGACCTACGCCGAGTCGCGCCGGCTGCACGGCCAGACGATGTTCGGCCGACCTTCTCGCTTTGTCGGCGAGCTTCCGCCGGAACTCATCGAGGACGTCCGCCCCAGGGTCGACGTCTCGCGCGCACGTGCCCCGCGCGAGGCCGGTGGCGGCCTGCCGGCGCTGGGCAGCCGCGTGCAGCACGCGAAGTTCGGAGCAGGAACGGTGCTGACGGTGGAGGGGCAGGGCGAGAACGCACGCATACAGATCAACTTCGACGACGCCGGGCCCAAGTGGCTGGTGGCCGGTTACGCGACGCTGGAACCGGCCTGACGGCGCGGCGTTACGACGCGTCGGCGGGGTGAAAGAACGACACGTGCAGCGTATCGCCGTCGAGCTTGTCCTCGGCTCGTCGACCCTGGTGGCCTTCCTCGACCGAACCGGTGAGGGTATGGATCTGGCCCATGCGCCGGATGCTGATTTCGACCTGCCCCATCGGGGGCAGCGCGTGGCGGGAAAGCAGCACGTGCCGCCGCTCCCCCTCGATGGGCGAGGTGGCGAGCATGACCTCGACCGGTTCGCCCCGGGTGCCGATCCGCCGCAGGACGCCCGCGCGATAGTCCTTCCCGAGGTCGCGTTTCTCGACGAACGTCGGCAGGTCCAGACCGCCGAGCATTCTTTCGGCGTTGCGGATCTGCTCCTCGGTCACGCCGGGATTGAACTGGTCCTTGAACTTGTCGTCGTCGCGCATGGTCGTGCTCCCTTTCCCGCGGCCCCTGCGGCCCCCATAACGCTTCAGTATAGTACGGAGATCCGGGTATCGAAACCACCGTCTTGACGCATCCGCCGACCGAATTCCTCTCGCCACCGGGGCGTCCCCGGCTGGCCACGCTTCGCCGGCGGGCGAACGGGCCGCGCGTCGTCGCGTTGCACGGCTGGCTGGACAATGCGCTGACGTTCGCCCCCGTGCTGCCGCACCTCGGCGACATCGACCTGGTCTGCCTGGACTTTCCCGGCCACGGCGAGTCGCCGCCCCGAAGCGAGGCTGCCCGCTACCATTTCGACGACTACGTCTTCGACGTGCTGGCCGCGGCCGATGCGCTGGGCTGGGAGCGTTTCCACCTGATCGGGCACTCGCTGGGCGGGGCGGTCGCCAGCGTGCTGGCCGCGGCCTGCCCGGGTCGGGTCCGATCCCTGAGCGTCATCGAGGGACTGGGACCGTTGTCGGCCTCTCCCGAGCGAACCGCCGCAGGCTGGCGCAAGGCGGTGCTCGCCAGTCGCGACCGTCCGCGGCGGATACACGCCGATCGCGATGCGGCCATCGAAGCACGGGTCCGGGATTCCGACCTCCCCCGCGACGCCGCGGCCCTGCTGGCCGAGCGCGGGCTGGAAGCCGTCGACGGCGGCTGGCAATGGCGGCACGATCTCCGCTTGACCTGGCCTTCGACGCAGCGCTACACCGAGCCGCAGGTGCTGGACCTGCTGGCACACATCGAAGCCCCCGCGCTGTGCGTGCTGGCCCGGCCGCGATCGCGCGTCGTGCCCGGCGGCTTCATCGAGCGGCGCGCGGCCGCGGTGCGCGACCTGGCCCTGCACGAGGTCGATGGCGGGCATCATGTGCACATGCAGGCCCCGGCAGCCGTCGCGGCCCCCATCGAGGAGCATATCCATGGTGCAGACCGAATCGACCATTGACCCGCGCGATCGGCTGATCTTCGCGCTGGACGTGCCGGACGGCCGGCGCGCCCGTACGCTGATCGAGGCGCTGGGCGACGAGGTCACGTTCTACAAGCTGGGGCTGGAGCTGTTCCTGTCCGGCGACTATTTCGACCTCGTGACCGAGCTCAAGGGCGCGGGCAAGAGGATCTTCGCCGATCTCAAGCTGTTCGACGTGCCGGCCACCGTCGGGCGGGCGGTGGCGCAGTTCGCGCGCCGCGAGGTCGATTTCCTGACGGTGCACGGTCAGGACGCGATGCTGGCGGCGGCGGCCGAGAACAAGGGACGGTCGAAGGTACTTGCGGTCACGGCGCTGACCAGCCTGGACCAGGGCGATCTCGACGACCTGGGCTTCGAGTGCAACGTCTCCGACCTCGTGCTCTCGCGCGCCCGCCGCGCGCTTGCGCTGGGCTGCGACGGCGTGATCTCCTCGGGCCTGGAGCTCCCGGCCCTGCGCCGCGGCGCCGACCCTGCGCTGACGGTCGTCTGCCCCGGCATTCGGCCGGTCGCCAACGTCGATGACCAGAAACGGACGCTGAGCGTCGAACAGGCGTTCGGCGCGGGCGCCGACCACATCGTGGTCGGCCGACCGATCCGGGATGCCGAGGATCCTGCCCGGGCCGCTTCGGACATCCAGGAAGGGATCTTTAAAATATTTTTAAATCAATAAGATACAAAAAATATAGAAAGTATTGATTTAAATAACCTCTTCAGGCTATTATTTTGCATGAGGACCGGGCATCGCCGTGCTCGTACCCTCCGACAAGAACGCTCGCGCGTTGCCATGATCGCCCGGGCGGCAATTCCGGCCATCACCGGATCTCGGGCAGGGCTCCCCAGGGGGTCCTGCCCTTTTTTCGCCGCGGGCCGGGCCGGCGCCGCAGCAGGGTCCCGGTGGTAAACTTCCCGTCCCTCCGTGCCCGATCTCCCACGATTCGCAACGATGTCATCGGCGCCATCCCACCGTCGTTTTCCCGGCAGTCTTCTGCATGCCCTGCGCCTGCGGTGGATCGCGATGTGGCGCGCGATTCTCAATCTCTGGGTGCGGGTAACGGTGGTGCCCGAGGATCTCGACGAGTGGGAGCTGGATGGCGGAAGCCCCGTCTTCTACGTGTTCGATACCTATGCCTTCACGTCGCTGCTGATCCTCGAAGAAATCTGCCGTCGGCGCGGCTGGCCGGTGCCGTCGGGCGAGTTCGCGCACGAGGAGGTGGATCTGCCGCGGCGGTACGGCGGCAACCGGCGCTACCGCGGCCTGCTGGTGCGGCGCCCGACGCGCCGCCGCCATTCGCGCATGGTCAAGGCGCTGGTAGAGGCCGTCCACGAGAACCGGCTCGAGGACGTGCGCATCGTTCCGGTCACGGTACTGATCGGACGTGCGCCGGAAAAGGAACAGTCCATCGCCAAGATCCTGTTCTCGGAGAACTGGGACGTAGGCGGCCGTATCCGGCGGTTCCTGACGACGCTGATCAACGGTCGGGCGACGTTCGTGCAGTTCGGCAAGCCCGTCTCGCTGGCCGGCATCGCCGCGGAGGACGAAGGCGAGGAAAAGGATCTGCGCCGCGTCAGCCGCATGCTGCGCGTGCACTTCAAGCGTGTACGGACCGCGGCCATCGGACCGGACCGATCGCACCGCCGGACCATGGTCGACCGCATCGTCCATTCCGAATCGGTGCGCCAGGCAATCTCGGCGAAGTCGCGGCGCGACGGCATCGAGATCTTCGAGGCCGAGGCGCTGGCCCGGAAATACGCCCGGGAGATCGCGGCCGATTATTCCTATTCTTTCATCCGGATCGCCGAGATCCTGCTCAACTGGTTCTGGAACCGGATCTACCGCGGGATCCAGGTCTACCACTTCGGCTCGTTCCGCGACGCCCAGTCGGGACACGAGATCGTCTACGTGCCGTGCCACCGCAGCCACATCGACTACATGCTGCTGTCGTTCATCCTGTATCGACGTGGTTTCGTCCCTCCGCACATCGCCGCCGGCATCAATCTCAACATGCCCGTGGTCGGGCGGCTGCTGCGTTTCGGGGGCGCGTTCTTCCTGCGCCGGTCGTTTCGCGCGCAGCCGCTGTATTCGGCCGTCTTCAACGAATACGTGCGCAGCATCATCGACAAGGGCGTGGCGCTGGAGTACTTCGTCGAGGGCACGCGTTCGCGTACCGGACGCTCGCTGCCGCCGCGCGCCGGCATGCTGTCGATCACCGTGCGCGCATTCCTGCGCGACCGCAAACGCCCGGTGATGTTCCAGCCGGTCTACATCGGCTACGAGCGCCTGGCCGAGGGCAACTCGTACATCTCGGAATTGTCGGGCAAGCAGAAGAAGCAGGAGTCGCTGTCGGATTTCCGCAACGTGATCAACATCGTGCGGAAGAACTACGGGCAGGTGCACGTGAGTTTCGGCGAGCCCATCGAACTCAACCCGCTGCTCGATCAATATTCTTCGGACTGGGCCGAGCAGCCGCTGGATCCGCAATCAAAGCCGGAATGGCTGGTTCCGCTGGTCAACGATCTGGCCGATCGCATCATCGTCAACATCAACGGCACAGTGCACGTCAACCCGGTCAACCTGCTGGCCGCTGCGCTGCTGGCCACGCGCAAGCACGCGCTGGACGAGGAAGACCTCTCCACCATGATCGGCCTGTTCAAGCGCCTGATCCGAATGACGGCCTACTCCGAGCGCGTGACGGTGACCGAACTGGAGCCGGACCAGATCATCGACTACGGACTCGAGCTCGGCATCATCGAGCGCCAGCGTCATGAACTGGGCGACATCATCCGCGTCGATCAGAAGCACGGGGTGTTGCTGACCTATTTCCGTAACAACATTTCGCATCTGCTCGCGATGCCGGCGTGGATCGCATGCTGCTTCCTGAACAACCAGCGCGTGCGCAAGACGCGGGTGCGCCGTCTCACCGAGGCGATCTACCCGTTCCTGAAAAAGGAGCTGTTCCTGCCCTGGCCGCCCGAGGAGGTGCCGGTGGTCGTCCAGCGCTGTACCGATGCGCTGGTCCGGCTGGGCCTGCTGGAAGCAACCCGGGATTACCTCCAGCGCACCCCCGGCGGGTCGGATCAGACCTATTACCTTCGGCTGCTCGGCAACGCGATGCTGCAGACGTTCGAACGCTACTACATCACCATCGCGGTGCTGGCCAAGAACGGATCCGGCCGCCTCAGCCGGCAACAGCTGGAGAAGTTGTGCATCCAGTGCGCGCAGCGTATCTCGCTGTTGCACGAGTTCGACGCGCCCGAGTTTTCCGATCGCACGCTGTTCAAGCAGTTCATCGAATCGCTGCAGGAGATCGACGTGCTCGGCCGGAACGACGACGGCAATCTGACGTTCGATCGCCAGCTCGAGGTCTTCGCGCGCGACGCAAAGCTCGTGCTCGACAAGGAAGTTCGCCACACCATCATCCAGATCGCACCGCGCGTTCGCGATATCGACGGCTGACCGAACGTTCTCCGCGGGCCGGGTGGCGGCTGGTAGAATCCAAGCGATGAGCGCAGTCAATCCCGTATCGCCCGCGACCGAGAAAGCCACGCTGTCTGCCTCGGATTGGGAGCGCGCCGCGCTCGAGTTGATCGCAGAGAAAGGCGTCTCGGCCCTGGCCGTGGAGCCCCTGGCGCGGCGACTCGGGATCACCAAGGGCAGCTTCTACTGGCACTTCGCCAGCCGCGATGAACTGCTGGAGCAGGCGCTGCGCCGCTGGGAGCAGCGCGACGTCGAGCACCTCGCACGTTCACTGGACGACGACCGGCCGCCCGACCAACGATTGTCGGAGTTCATTCTCCGCACCAGCCGCCAGAACCGCAGTCACCAGATCCACGCCGCCTTGTGCGCGGCCAGCGACCATCCGCGCGTCAAGCCGGTGATCGAGCGGATCACCGATCGCCGGATGGAGTACCTGGCCAAGGCATTCCGGGAACTGGGGCTGAGCGACGAGGAATCGCGCCACCGTGCGCGGCTGACCTATACCAGCTATGTCGGATACATCCAGCTACAGATACGCGGGATGGCGCCGGAGCGGGGCAGCGACGAATTCGAGGCCTATGTGCGCCACGCCATCGAAACGCTGCTGGGCGCCCCGGACAGGGACAAGGCCACGAGCACCTGAATGGCGCCTCAGGCGCCGATCAACGTACGTCGGCTGACGAATCCGGGCCCGTTTCGGCCGGTTTCTCGGCGCGTCCGGACGGGCAGGGGAACGGCGGCTCGCCGCGTGCACCGTGGTAATGATGGAGATCGTCGCCGGCGCGAAGCAGGACACGATAGCCCGGCACGAGCGCCTGCGTGTACATCATTCCCGGCTCGGGGCAGCCCAGCGCGCTGCTGGGCCATTGAACGAACTCGGCGGCTTCGACGTCGATCGTCTCCGGGCCGACCTCCACGCGCGCGGCCAGTTCTTTAGTGGCCTCGCGGACGGCGACTTCGAGTTCGGGGGGCAGATTCATCGATTCGATCTCGGCTGGAACGGAGGATTCTTCGTCGCCACCGGGCTCCTCGGCGCCGCAGGCGACCAGCAGCGGCAGGGCGAGCAACAGGATGATCGGCGCTTTTCTCATTTCCCATCTCCGGCGAGCGTACGGACGATTGTACGCCGACGGGCCGCTACGTCGACCGCGAGGGGCCTAGACCGGCTTGTACAGCGCAAGCCACGCGATCGTGACGAATACACACAGCGCGGCGAGGAAGGCCAGAACCGCGCGGCCCTGGTGCTGTATGCGGAAAGCGGCGATGCCGAGGCCGATATAGACGACGATGAGCGCCAGCTTCAGCCCGAACCATCCGGCCGCCCACGGTGCCAGGCTCAGCAGCGTCCAGAGCGCGATGCCGGAGGCGAGCAGCAGCGTGTCGACCAGGTGCGGACCGAGGCGGATGAGCGGATGGGCCAGCGGTCGCTGCAGCACTAGCCGGATGAACCCGCGCATTGCGAAGCCCAGGCCGCTGACCAGCGCCAGGGCAACGTGCAGCGTCTTGAGCAGGCTGTAGGTATCCATGACCGGGCAGAAAGGGAATCGGTCGGCGATTCTAACCGAATCCTGCCGTTCCGCCCGGCATCGGGCGTCGGCTACCAGCCGTGCACGCGCGGCCACCAGCGCGCCTCGGGCGCTTCGCCGACGAGGTGGTAGCCGTCGTATTGCGCGGCGGTCGCGCAGGCGTGGTTGGGCAGGATGCGCACGCGCTGCCCGATCCGGAACGCATTCGAGTCCAGCGGCTCGCCGTCGCGGCGCGCAACGATGCCGTGCTCCTGGCTGGTGGCTCGAACGATGATGTCGTCCAGCAGCGTGCCGTTCTCGTCGCAGACCCGGCCGTACCCGTAATCGATGGCCTGCGATGCGGTGCCGCGATCGCGCGACAGCGCCATCCAGCCGGCGTCGACCAGCCATTCGCCCGAGGCCTCTCGACGGCCGATGACCTCTGCCAGCACGCTGATCGCGATGTCGTCGACCGCGCACACGCCAAGTCCGGCCATGACGAGGTCCATGAACACGTGGGTGCCGGGCCGGACTTCGGTCACCCCGGAAACGTCTTCGACAAATCGCGCGGTCGGAGTCGAACCGATACTGACCACGGGCGCATCGAGGCCGGCATCGCGCAGGCGGTCCGCGGCCTCGACGGCCGAGCGCCTTTCGCGTTCGGCCGCGCGCTTCAGGCACGCCGTGTCGGCGCAGTGGTACGACCCGCCCATGTGCGTCATGACGCCGGCCACCCGGCAGCCGCCGGATTCCAGCGTCCGCGCGATTTCGATCAGCGCCGGGTCGGACGGCGCCAGGCCCGCGCGCTCTCCGTCGGAGTCGATCTCGATCATCACCTCGAACCCGCAGGCCAGGCGCGCGGCCTCCTCGACGACGCGTTCGGCGGTCGCGGTATCGTCCATCGCGATCTTCAACGACGCCCCGCGCTGCACGAGTCCGGCCACGTCGGCCAATTTGCCCGGTGCGATGCCGACGGCATAGAGCTGGTCGGAGAATCCCGCATCGAGGAAGTGCTCGGCCTCGGCCAGCGTGGAGACCGTGATGCCGGTCGCGGATCCGCCGGTCATGCGCCGGGCGATCTCGACGGACTTGCAGGTCTTGACATGCGGTCGTATCGCAACGCCCAGGCCGGACAGCCGGTCTTTCATGAAGCCGACGTTGCCGTCCATCCGGTCGACGTCCAGCAGGAGGCAGGGGGTGCGTGGTTTATCATCGAGGGAGGGAATCATGGTCCGGTTCGTGCTGTCGGCTGCAGGGGCGCGCGGTCGAATCGACGCAGAATAAACGGGAGCACGCGCAGGTGGCAAACCAGCAGCAGTTCGAAAGCGTCATCGACCGGGCACTGGACCGCGTCGGAAAGCGTCTCGTCGTGGGTCTGCCATTGGGGCTGGGCAAGCCGAATCGCCTGATCAACGCCCTGTACGAGCGCGCCTGCGCCGACCGCGACATATCGCTGGAGATCGTCACCGCGCTTTCGCTGGACGTGCCGTCGGCAGGCCACTGGCTCGAGGCCCGGCTGATGGAGCCCATCGTCGAGCGACTGTTCGGCGCCGACTACCCGCGGTTGCGCTACCTCGTCGATATTCACGAAGGCGGACTTCCGGACAACGTCCGCCTGACCGAGTTCTATTTCCAGTCCGGTGCCGCACTCGGTTGCGCCGAGATGCAGCGCCACTACGTATCGTCGAATTACACGCACGTCGCGCGCGACCTCGTCGACCGCGGCGTCAACCTGATCTTCCAGCTCGTCGCCGAGGACGATTCCGGGCGGCTGAGCCTGTCATCCAATCCCGACGTGACGCTGGACCTGGTCCGACGCCTCGGCAAGCGCGGGCGGGGGAACCTGCACGCCGTCGCGCAGGTCCACCCCGACCTGCCGTTCATGCACGGCGACGCCGTGGTGGGCCGGGACTTCTTCGACGAGATCGTCGAGACCGATCCGGATCAGGCGCTGTTCGCGCTGCCGCGCCAGCCGGTCTCGATCCAGGATTTCGCGGTGGGTCTCAACGCCGCCCGGCTGATCGACGACGGCGGAACGCTGCAGATCGGCATCGGCTCGCTCAGCGACGCGCTGGTCCACAGCCTGGTGCTGCGGCATACCGCAAACGAGGCCTATACCGGGGCCGTCGAGGCACTGGACCGACCGGTGCCGCGCGGCCTGGGAGACGACGCGCGGTTCGAAGACGGGCTCTACGGGGCCAGCGAGATGTTCATGGACGGTTTCATGCATCTCTACAACGCCGGCATCCTCAAGCGCGAGGTCTTCGACGACCTGACCGTCATGCGGCGCATCAATGCCGGCATGAGCGTCGACGTTGCCGGCGAGGGCGCCGTCATGGACGGTGGGTTCTTCCTCGGGAGTCGGCCGTTCTACGAGTTCCTCAACGGACTGGACGAAACCGAGCGGCCGCGCTTCCGGATGCACGGCGTCGGCCGCATCAACCAGCTATACGGCGGCCGGGAAGCGCTGGAGATCGAGCAGCGCCGCCACGCACGGTTCGTCAACACCTGCATGATGATGACGGCGACCGGGGCCGCGGTTTCGGACGGGCTGGAGGACTACCAGGTCGTCTCGGGCGTCGGCGGGCAGTACAACTTCGTCGCGATGGCGCACGCGATGGACGACGGTCGATCCATCCTGATGCTGCGCGCGACCCGAGAGTCCGGCAGCGGGACGTCCTCGAACATCGTCTGGCAGTACCCCCACAACACGATTCCGCGTCACCTCCGCGACCTGGTCGTGACCGAGTACGGCATCGCCGATCTGCGCGGCCGGACCGACGAGGAATGCGTTCGCGCGATGATCGCGATCACCGACGCGCGCTTCCAGGACGAACTGGCCGACCGGGCGCGCTCGGCCGGCAAGCTCGATCCGGCCTGGAGGATTCCCGACGCCGCGCGCGCCAATACGCCCGAGGAACTGGAGCGCCGACTGGCGCCGTTCGCCGAGCAAGGGCACTTTCCCGACTATCCGTTCGGCAGCGATTTCACCGAGACCGAGCAGCGGCTGATCCCGGCGCTCAAGAAGCTGAAGAAGCTCTCGGCGAACAAGCTCGAGCTGGCGTCCGCGGCCTGGTCCGGTCGGCCCGACGAGCACAGCGACGAGCTGGGGCGGCTGGGCCTGGACGCGCCCGAGGATCTCCGCGAGCGCCTGTACGCGCGCCTGGTCGCCGCGGCACTGGATCGCTGTACGGACTGACGGAGTCACGGCATGTGCCGATTCACCTATTACGCCGGAGAACCGATCGCCGTGGCCGAACTGGTCACGCGGCCGGAAAACTCGCTGATTCACCAGAGCACCCACGCGCGCGAGCGCCCCGAACCGCTCAATGGCGACGGCTTCGGCCTGGCCTGGTACGTAACCGACGATCCGGAACCGGCACGGTTCCGGTCGCTGACGCCGGCGTGGAACAACGCGAACCTGGCCGAGCTGGCGCGGGTGACCTACAGCCGCGCCATCCTGGCACACGTGCGCGCGGCCACAAGCGGCCGCTTCGACGTGGCCGAGGACAACTGCCACCCGTTCCGCTGCGGCCCCTACGCGATGATGCACAACGGCCACGTCCAGTCCTTCGAGTCGCTGCGACGGCCGTTGATGGACAGCCTGTCGGACGCCAACTTCGCCGGCATTCGCGGCAACACCGACAGCGAACACCTGTTCGCGCTGGCGATGGAAAAGCTGCGCGGTCACGAAAACGATCTTTCGTGCGACCGGCTCGCCGAGGCGCTGGAGTGGGCGATCGGCCGCGTGCTGGAGCTCATCGGAGCGCACGCGCCCGGCAGCCATGCCTATCTCAACATGGTGCTGACCGACGGCCCGAACGCCGCGGCGTGCCGGTTCAGTACCGACCCCGATTACATCGACAGCCTGTACATCAACCGCGGCGGCCGCTATCGCTGCATCGACGGCGACTGCGTGATGGCGCCGTCGGAGGATTCCGAGCGCGCGGTGCTGATCAGTTCCGAGCCGTTGAGCCCGGGCCCGCGCTGGGAGGCGGTCGGGCGCAATCAGCTCGTGACGGTTTCGGAAGACCTGTCGGTGTCGTTCCGTGAACTGTCGGTTACGTCGTCGCCGTCGTCGGAATCCGCCTGATCGGAATCGCCGGGCGCGAAGTACAGCACCCGCCAACCCGGTTCGGGCTCGAAGGGCAGCTCGGTGGAGTACAGCCGCGGTCGGCCGTCGGGCTGGATGCCCGCCAGCAGCAGCCAGTCGCTCTCCGGTTCGCCGAGCCGCTGCTTCAGCGCATCGAGATCGAAATCGTCGGTCAGTTTCGTCGACTGCACGGTCCAGCCCTCGTCCAGCTTCTCCTCCAGCCACTGGTGGTCGGCGTCGTCGCCGAACGCGAAGTGGCCGCGCTGGTCGGCGGTAAGCCGTCGCGACTCGCTGCGCGCGTCCTCCGACGTCGGCAGCTGCAGCGTGCGATGCCGGCCGAACTCGGAGCCCAGCGCGTTGCAGACCAGGGCGTTGTAGAAATCGTTCGGCGTCGCGCACAGCACGTGCCCGAGGTGGTGCGTTTCCAGCGTGTGCTCGGCGTGCTCGGACAGGATTTCTCCGAAGTAGACGTCGATGCCTTCCATGCGCGCGTTCTTGAGCCGGCGGTACACGCCGTCGACCATCACGACCTCGACATCCGAATCCTGCATCGCCTTGGCCAGCTGCAGCGACCACGGGGATGCGCCGACGATCAGCAGTCCGTTGTCGTCCGGCGCGGCAAGGCCAAGCTTTCTGCCCATCGCGCCCAGCGTGAGCCCGTGGGCGACCACGGTCACGACGATGACGGCGAAGACCAACGGCATCAGGATCTCGGCGTCGCCGTATCCTTCGGCCACCATCGCCGGCCCGAACACGCCGGCGGTGGCGGCGGCGACGATGCCGCGCGGTGCGATCCATGCGACCAGCTTCCGATCGGCGGATTCCATCTTCGCGCCGAGGGTCGACAGCGCGACGGCCAGCGGTCGGATCACGAGCAGCACCGCGACGACGAATGCCAGCGCACGCAGATCGAGCTGCAGGATCTGGTCGAGATCCAGCCGGGCGGTGATGACGATGAACAGCACCGCCACCAGCACCACCGTCAGGTTCTCCTTGAAACGCTGCAGATCCTCGCGCCCGGCCAGCTTGACGTTGCCGATCACCACGCCCATCACCGTCACGCTGAGCAGGCCGGCTTCGTGCTGGATCTGGTTGCTCACGGTATAGACGCCCAGCACCAGCACCATCAGCAGCGGCGGCTTGAGATGCTCGGGAACGCCGCCGCGCTGGTAGAGCCGGCCGATCAGCCAGCCGCCGCCACCGCCCAGGACCGCGGCGGTCAGCAATGCGCCGCCCAGCGCCAGCATGGTCTCGCCGAATCCGTCGCCGGCGATCGTGAAGTATTGGAACGTCAGCACCGCCAGCAGCACGCCGATGGGATCGTTGGCAATGCCTTCCCATTTCAGCAGCGACGCGGAGCGGTCGTTGAGCCGCGCATAGCGCAGCACGGGCTGGATCACGGTAGGTCCCGTCACGACCAGGATGGCACCGAGCACGAGTGCGACCGGCCAGCTCAGCCCGATGATGGAATGCGCGGCCGCCGCGGTCAGTATCCAGGTGATCGGAACGCCCAGCAATACCAGCCGACCGACGCCGCGGCCGGCCTTCTTGAGCTCGGCCAGGCGCAGGTCCAGCCCGCCCTCGAACAGGATGATGGCCACGCCCAGCCCGACGAGCTCGGTCAGCTGCTCCGAACTGACGTCCAGGTCCAGCACGCCGGTGACGGGCCCGAGCACGATGCCGGCGGGGATCAGGATGACGATGCCGGGCATGCGCAGCAGCGAAGCCAGCCACTGGCTGACGAGGCCGGCGGCGAGGACGATCAGGACGGTGTCGGATGCATGCATGCCGGCGGCGTTCCAGCGAACTGTTGGTTGCAAGTATGACGGGTGCCCGGCACGAATATGTGTCGATGCATGATCCCGAACAAGCCTCGCGGTCTGGCCCGCGGCGCGGTCGCGCCAGCGGTCCATCGCTTAGAATCCACGAATTCCCCCATTCCCGGTCCAGTCATGAAACGATCGATCGTTGCCCTTGTCGTCCTGTTCCTGATCGGCTGCCAGGAAGAACCGCCCGGCGATCGGGCCGCTGAGCGCCCCGATACCGCAGCCGGTATGCCCGCGGTCGCCGATTCATCCGGCGAAGGCCCCGAACTGCTGATCGACCGCGACCGGCTTTCGATCTACCACCCCGTCGAATTGAAAGCCGGCCTTGACCACCTCTCCGCCGACCAGCGCGAGATGCTCCGGCTGATGATCGAGGCCGGCAGGATCATGGACGCGCTGTTCTGGCGCCAGTCCTTCGGCGATCCCGAGCCGCTGTTGAGCGCGCTGGACGACGAGGCCGTGCGCGACTTCGCGCGGATCAACTACGGCCCGTGGGACCGCCTGAACGGCAACGAGCCGTTCCTGTCCGGATACGGCGAAAAGCCGCCCGGCGCGCAGTTCTACCCGGCCGACATGAGCCGGGACGAATACCGCGAATGGGAACATCCCGACAAGAACAACCCCTACAGCCTGGTGCGCAGGGATGCCGACGGCAATCTGGTGCTGGTGCCTTATCACCAGGCGTTCGGCGCCCCGCTGATTCGTGCCGCCGACCTGCTGCGCGAGGCCGCCGAACTGGCTGAGAGCGATGCCTTCGCCGAGTACCTGCGGCTGCGCGCCGACGCGCTGACCAGCGGTGATTACCGGGCCAGCGACATGGCCTGGATGGACGTGCGCGACAACGACATCGAGCTGGTCATCGGACCGATCGAAAGCTACGAGGACCAGCTCTTCGGCACGCGCACCGCGTTCGAAGCCTTCGTGCTGATCAAGGACCGGGCCTGGTCGAAGCGCCTGGCGCGGTTCGCGGCGCTGCTGCCCGAGCTGCAGCGCGGACTGCCGGTGCCCGACGAATACAAGGCCGAGGAACCGGGCACCGACGCCGATCTCAATGCCTACGATGCCATCTACTACGCCGGCGACGCCAACGCCGGGGCGAAGACCATCGCGATCAACCTGCCCAACGACGAGCGCGTCCAGCTCGAGAAGGGCACTCGGCGCCTGCAGCTGAAGAACGCGATGCGCGCGAAGTTCGATGCGATCCTCGTGCCGATCGCCGAGTTGCTCATCGCCGAGGATCAGCAGGACGACATCACGTTCGATGCGTTCTTCGCCAACGTCATGTTCCACGAGGTCGCCCACGGGCTGGGCATCAAGTACACGGTCGACGACGGCCGCCCGGTGCGCGAGGCGCTTGCCGAGCACCAATCCGCGATCGAGGAGGGCAAGGCCGATGTGCTGGGCCTGCACATGATCAAGCAGATGGCGGCGATGGACGAGTGGGACGGCGACCTGGCCGATCACTACGCGACGTTCCTGGCCGGCATCTTCCGCTCGACGCGCTTCGGCGCATCGTCGGCCCACGGCCGCGCGAACATGGTGGCGTTCAACTGGTTCCTGGAACAGGGTGCGTTCGAGCGCGACGCCCAGTCCGGACGCTACTCCATCGACGTCGAGGCCTTCGAGGCCGCGATCGACAGCCTGTCCAACCGGTTGCT
>JBPRGD010000273.1:0-2559 GCA_051428125.1 Candidatus Wenzhouxiangella sp. M2_3B_020 | reverse complement strand
GATGCCCTGCGCGGATTCCTCCGAGGTCGACAGTGTGTTGAGCAGCTCGACGGCTGGGTTCGTGAACGCATACGTGAACGCGATAAGCACCGCTGACAGCGGAATCCCGAGCGCGAACGCCAGCCATTTGAACGCGGACATGGAGGTTACAGTGGGTCGAAGTCGATGGCGTCCGACGGGTTGATCACTTCGTTCTCGAAGAGGTCTCCCTCCGAATCGAGTCCATCGAAGTCGTCGAAGTCCTCGGCGCCCACTTCGTCCGGCTGCGTCGCGGCTTCGAGTTCCGCTTCCGTCTCTGTCTCCACTTCAATCTCTGTTTCGAACTCTTGTTCGAGTTCCTGTTCGAGCTGCGTCTCGGCCTCGAATTCTTGTTCAAGCTCCTGTTCCGCCTCTGCCTCTTGTTCGAGTTCTCGTGTCATGTCTGCCTCCTGATTGAGTTCTCTTTCTGCAGTCACGTCGAACTGTGTCGCGCTCGTGGCGTCTATCGCCTGATCCTGTGGCTGACCGGGGAGTGCCTCGGTCGCCGCTGTCGACTCCGTGGCCGTTGGCGTCGCTTCCACGCCCGGTGCGTCGAGTCCCGCCGGGACAGCGAACACTTCGCTGTCGGTGCCGACATCGAACGCACCGGCTTCGGCAGCCTCCGGCATCGGCGCGGCCGCCGCGCTCTCCGCCTCGGCGAACATATTGTTGCCCGGCATGCCGATTGCCTCGGCCTCTGCGCCTGCTGCCGCGCCGGCAAGGCCGGCGGTGGTCGCCTCCTGCGACTCCGTCTGTGTCTCGGTTTCGCCGCGAATTCGGTCTAGGGCTCGCTCACGTTCGCGTTCGAACTCTGCGCGACTGGAGAACGCCTCAGGCTCCGGTAGCATCTCTTCCGCCTCTAATCGCTGGCGGGCACGTGCGCGTTCGCGTTCGAACTCTGCACGACTGCCGAACTCTGACTCATCAGGGATTCGCTGCTCTGCTTCAAGCCGTTGAGCGACGCGCTCGCGCTCGCGCTCGAACGCCTCGCGGCTGGGGAACTCCTCGGCCGGCGGGAGTTCCGACTCTGCCTCCTGCTCGACGGTGAGTTCCTTTTCGAGCGTGGTCTGGCTGGTCGTCCGGCTCGTCGGCTCGACATCCGTGCCGCGGGTGGCAGTGGTGCCGAGGAAGTCGCCTTGCGCGCGGTCAGACCGTGCGAAATCGCGGAGTCGTGATGCCTCCCGTCGCACGGCACGGCTGGCCCTCCCAGTCGGCGCGCGGCGAACCGCAGCACTGCCAGCGCGTCGGACGCCGCTCGCAGGGTCGAACGCCACGTCGAGCGCAGTCGCCGTCCGAGCCCCGCCAACACGGGAGGCTGTGGTCAGCGCACCGCTCGCGACAGCAGTGCCGCCGACGAGTTGCCCGGCGAATTCGACCGGGGAGCGTTCGGCGGCCGTTGCGAGATCGTTGCCGAAATCGACGGCTGCGCCCTTGAATCGCTCCGTAAACTGTTGGTCGCCTTCCTTGGTCGCCTCTTCGATTCCCGCGCCTGCGATTTCGCCCGCTTCGATGGCGGTGACGCCATACGCAGGGAGGTTCGCCAGTTCGCCAGCACCGGTGAGCCCGCCCCGGACCCCGCGCTCGACAACACTGTCCCGTGTCGCGAGGTTGACTGCCGTTGCCCGGCCGGTGCCGGTCGTCAGTTGCGACGCAGCCCCAGCGGCGGCCACGCGCGCACCTTCACCGATTGCGTCCGAGATCTCTTCAGACGCGTCGCGAAGTGCGCCCTCGACCTTGCCCTCGCCGCCGAACCGCTCGCCCGGTGCCGTGGCTGCCGTCGGCCCGTCGGTTGCCTCTTCGAGTGAGCGATTCGCTCGCTTCGCGGCTTCAGACGGTTCGTTATCTACGTCCGTGCCGAGTGTGTCCGTGCCGAGACTGGGCGATTCGGTTGCTTGCGGCGTCTGTTCACGGAGCTGTTGCTCCTGATCCTGTGTCGTGCCGACCGTGTCGGTCCCGAGTGATGGCCCACCCTCAGCGGCGCTTGGAGTCTGTTCGCGAAGCTGTTGCTCCTGATCCTGTGTCGTGCCGAGCGTGTCCGTTCCGAGGGACGGCCCGCCGTCGGCTGCACTCGGAGTCTCTGCACGCTCCTCGGCAGTTGCACCGTCAGTAGCCGATGTCTCCGTCGAATCCGCTTCCGGTTCCGGAGCCTCGGCAGTCCTCTCGCCGTTAGGCTCTCGAATTTCCACATCCGATGGCGTCGGCGTGCTGGCGCCCATCGAGTTACCATTCGACATCGTGCCGCCGGTGCGGCGCGTTCGAGTACCACTCGGCCGCATGGAATCAAGGCCGAGGTCCTCAAGTGTGAGATTAGTCTCGCCACCCGAGTCAGCCGCCGATGATTGCTCTTCCGTTTCGGCCCCGTCGCCGGCACCGCCGTCGTCGGAGGATAGTTGCTCGTCTGAACCGCCGGAATTGAGCCGAACCATTGCATTTCACTGTGTTGCACGCGGGCATAATGGTTTGGGACGCGTCGGCGTACTGACGGCGAACAGCCGCTTTCGCGGCTCGTTGGAAGCCAGCAGGAGCGTTCAAGTGCCTACA
>JBPRGD010000272.1:0-3214 GCA_051428125.1 Candidatus Wenzhouxiangella sp. M2_3B_020 | reverse complement strand
CCGCTACGACCTGATGAACGACCTGATGTCGCTGGGCATCCACCGGTTGTGGAAACGTCATTTCGTTTCCGGCTGCGGCATGCGGCGCGGGCAGCGGGTGCTGGACCTCGCCGGCGGCACGGGCGACATCGCCGAGCTGGCGCGCAGGCGCGTCGGATCGCGCGGGGAAGTGCTCGTCGCCGACATCAATCGCGAAATGCTCGAGGCAGGCCGCCGGCGCATGGACGATCGCGGTCACGTCGCCGCATTCGAGTGGCTGCAGACCGACGCCGAGGCGCTGCCGTTCGCCGACCGCCGTTTCGATCACGTCACGATCGCGTTCGGGTTGCGCAACGTCACCGACAAGGCCGCGGCGCTTGCCGAAATGCACCGGGTGCTCAAGCCGGGCGGCCGCGTGCACATCCTGGAGTTCTCGCACGTCTCGCCGAAGGCCGTGGCCCGCGCCTACGACCTTTGGTCGTTCCAGGTCCTTCCGCGCCTGGGCCAGGCCGTGGCGTCGGACCGGGAAAGCTACCGGTACCTCGCCGAGTCGATTCGCCGCTTTCCCGACCAGGACACGCTCGCCGGCATGCTGCGCGAGGCCGGCTTCGAACGCGTGACCTACGAGAACCTCTCGACGGGAATCGCCGCGATCCACCGCGGCGTACACGTCTGATGTCCCGCTACGTCACGCCGTTTCCGGGAATGCTCGCCGGGGCCATCGAATTCGTACTCGGCCGAGCCGCGCACCTGGACGAGGATCCCGCGGCCAAGCTCGCACCCATCGAGGGGCGCTGGATCAAGTTCGACCTCGAAGGCCTGGGCATCGAACTCTGGTTGAGCGCCGACGGCCCGACGCCGATCGTTCTCGCCGAGCCCGAACCGGTCGACCGCGAACCCGACGCCGAGATCTCGGGAACGCCCGACGCGCTGCTGATGATGGCGCTGCCGGCGTTCGACACCGGCGGCCGGATCCGGATCGAGGGCGACGCCCGGCTCGTCCAGAAATTCCAGCAGGCGGTCAGGTCGCTGGATCCCGACGTCGAAAAGGCGCTGACGGAGTATTTCGGCGAGCTGCTCGGTCCCCAGATCCATCGCCTGGTGTCCGATCTTCTCGATAGCGGTCGCGACGCGGCGCGGACAGGCGGCGACCAGGTCGCCCACTGGCTGCGCGATGAAAGCGGGCTGACGCCGTCACGGGCCGAGTGGCACGAATTCCGCGACGGCGTCGACGAACTCCGGGAGGCCGTGGACCGGCTCGAAAGCCGCGTCCGGAGAAAGCAGCGATGATCCGGCGCGCGTTCCGTATGTTCGGGATCGCGCTGGTTCTCGCGCGCTACCGGCTCGACGAACTCATCCTCGACTTGCCCGCGCTGCGCATGGCGCGCTTCGTGCGCATCATGCCGTGGGGTCGCCGCGGCGTGCGCGAATTGCCGCGCGGCGCCCGGCTCCGGCTGGCGCTGGAGGAACTCGGCCCGGTCTACGTCAAGTTCGGCCAGATCCTGTCGACACGTCGCGACTTGCTGCCGCCGGACATCGCCGAGGAACTGGCGCAGCTCCAGGAGCGGGTGCCGTCGTTTCCCGGCGAACAGGCCCGCGAAATCGTCGAGAGCGAACTCGGAAAACCCATCGACGAGTTGTTCGCCTCGTTCGACACCGACCCGATCGCGTCTGCATCCATCGCCCAGGTTCATGCCGCGGTGCTGCCCGACGGCACCGAGGTCGTGGCCAAGGTCGTGCGCCCCGACATCGAGCCGCGCATCCATCGCGATCTGGAACTGCTCAGCGCTCTTGCACGCCTTGCCCGGCGCTATCACCCCGAAGGCGACCGGATCCGGCCCAACGAAGTCGTCGACGAGTTCCGGCGCGTCATCCATGATGAGCTCAGCATGCAGCAGGAAGGCGCAAACGCCAGCATGCTCAGGCGCAACTTCGAGGACTCGGACGCGCTCTACATCCCGCAGATCTACTGGTCGCACACCGCAGACCGCGTGCTCGTCATGGAGCGCGTGGGCGGCGTGCCGGTGCGCGACATCGACGAACTCAAGCGCCGCGGCGTCGACCTGGAGCGCCTGGCGACCCGCGGCATCCGCGTGTTCTACCGCCAGGTGTTCCGCGACAACCTCTTCCACGCCGATATGCACCCGGGCAACATCCGGGTCGATACCACCGATCCGGAAAACGCCAGCTTCATCGCGCTGGACTTCGGCATCGTCGGCAGCCTGACGCCGGACGACCTCTACTACATCGGAGAGAACTTCCTGGCCATCTTCAACCGTGACTACCGGCGCGTGGCCGAGCTGCACGTCGAGGCCGGCTGGGTACCGCCGGACACGCGCATCGACGAAATGGAGGCCGCCGCCCGCACCGTCTGCGAGCCGAGCTTCACCCGGCCGCTGGAAGAGGTCTCGTTCGCCGAACTCCTGATCAACCTGTTCGAGGTCGCGCGGCGGTTCAAGCTCACGCTGCAGCCGCAGCTCATCATGCTGCAGAAGACGCTGCTGAACATCGAGGGCATGGGCCGCGACCTGTATCCCAAGCTCAACATCTGGGAAGTGGCCAAGCCCGAGCTCGAAAGGATCTTCCGCGAGCGCTACGGCGTGCGCAAGACCGCGCGCAAGGTCGGCCGCGAACTGCCTTCGTGGCTGGCGCGCGGCCCCGAAGTCCCCAACATGGTCCACGAGGCGCTTCGCTACGCCAGCCGCGGCCGGATCAACGCGCGCATCTCGAGCACCGACCTCGAGGACATCGGCCGACACCTCGAGCGCCACAACCGCCGCCTGCCCGCATCGATCTTCTCGGCCGGACTCCTCATCGCATCGTCCGTGCTCGCCGCGTTCGACGTCGGACCGTGGCTGCAGGACCACTCCCTCCCCGCCATGACCGGCTTCGTCGTCGCCCTCGCCGTCGCCTGGCAGGCCTTCAAGCGCTGACGAAAACCCGACACTCCGTGATTCCTGCAGGAGCAGCGAATTCGCCGCGACGGATAAAAGCCATCGGTGGGAACGCTGTCGATGGACCGGAGGATCGAAACCCGGTTCAAGGCCGTGGCCCGGCCGTCGGCGCGAAGTCGCGCCTCCCACAGAGAAAGGAAGCGGTTTAGGGTTTAAGGTTTCCTGAGTGATGTCGTGTCTCAGTACGCTTGGCATCAAGGCCGTTCAGCCCCCACCCCGGCCCTCCCCCGCTCGCGGGGGAGGGTGTGGGAGGGGGTGATTCAAGGTGTTCGTTCTTCACT
>JBPRGD010000271.1:0-1332 GCA_051428125.1 Candidatus Wenzhouxiangella sp. M2_3B_020 | reverse complement strand
AGGATTTCGGGATTGTGCCCGTTGAAGCGTTCGCGTCCGGTACTCCGGTGTTAGGGATTCGTGACGGTTACACGCAACACCAGATTACGGACGGGTGGAACGGGCTGTTGTTTTCGCGTGGTGAACCCGACGACGTGGCGGGCGCGGTGGAGCGATTCGAAACTCACGGCGTAGCTGCGTCGAGTCGGGAGTTAACGGAGTTCGCGGAACAGTTCTCCGTTGACGCGTTCGAACGCCGGATGCGTGACGCGGTGGCGCGGGCGAAAGCGAACTCGGAGGTGTCGGGCGTGGCGGATCGCGTCGGTGAATCCGTGGTGATAGAATGACCGGCACGTATGAACAGGTCCTACACCTCGGGTGTGGGGAGAACCAACCCACGGCGTGGCACAACGTCGACGTAGTACCCGACGTGAACCCCGACGAAGTAGTCGATTTAGACGAATACCCGTGGCCGTGGCCGGATGCGTCGTTTGACCGCATCGTCGCGGAACACGTATTCGAGCACTTATCGAACATGGAGCGCGCGCTACGCGAGAGTGAACGCGTGTTGCGGTCGGGTGGCGTGTTGTACCTTCGACTACCGATGGGTGTGAACGCGATAGCTGACCCTGACCACGCCTGGGGGGGCGGGCACCCGTGGACGTGGCAGACGCCGGGGTTCTACACCGGGGCGCGGCATTGGGACACGGACGTTGGGCTACGCGTGCGTGAGAAAGACGTGGAATTGCACTCGCAGCACTCGGCGCGGTCACTCGCCGCGGCGTTCCGTGCGTGGTGGCTGGTGTTGTGGGCGATTAACGGCGGGGCGGGGGAGTGGTGTTTTTCGTTGCCGAGTATGAGCGGTGAGTTCGTGGTGGTGTTCGAAAAGCCATGACCGCGCAGCGTTGGTGGGTTCGACTCGCCGCGCGCTGGTTGGCGCGCGTTGACGGCGTGAGTGGACAACTCCGGTTAGCCATGCTCGGGCTTACGGGCGTCAGCACCGCCACACTCACGCTTCGACAGTACGGGCACGGCGAGTATGCGTGGCCGCTAATCGTCACGCTATCCGGCGTCACGCTTGTCTACACGTATCTCTACACGGAAGGTGGAGTGTGGAACCAGGTGGCGCGTGACCGCGTTGATATGTCGACGAACTACGCCGGGCCGACGATGCGGATTCAAACCGAGATGTGGGTCCGGGGGAAGATGCGCGCCGAGAAGGGCGAACCGCTGACCGAACAGGAACGCGAAGCGATCCGCGAGGAGCTTGATGCAACGTTCACCGAGTACCGCGACGGTTACGATTTAGAGAACAATGGTCAACATTAAACGCTATCTGTCGAAGCACGCACG
>JBPRGD010000270.1:0-13944 GCA_051428125.1 Candidatus Wenzhouxiangella sp. M2_3B_020 | reverse complement strand
CACCCACCGCGTTGCCTTCTACGGCGACCACTTAGACCTAGACCCCTACAGACACGATGTCACCAACCGCCGCTCTTCCGTCCTGGAGGCCTTCTTCTTGGAGGCCTTCTTCTTGGAAGCCTTCTTCTTGGTCGTCTTCTTCGATGCCGGCGGCGTCGGCGGAGTGTCCGTCGTGCTCTCCGGCGTCGTCGCCGCTGGCGGTGCAGGAGGCATCACGCTGCCGCCACCGGTTCCTCCGACAAGCGCGTTATCGACCGTCTGATTCGCGCTGCTTTCGCTGTTGTTCTGCATCGTACAAACCTCCCTGATCGAATTTGAAACGCCGCGCTCGTCGCTACTGGCTCGCCAATCGTTGACGCGTTTGCTCGATATGGTTCAACCATTCTCGGGCGGCTGACTGGAGTGTGCCATAGTTTGCAGTCTCGATAAAGGCCTGCTCTGCACGTTCCAGATTGCCCAGATTGAAATGGGCCATTCCGATCAGCAGCTGCGCGTTGCCTTCCTGCGAGTTCGTAAGGTCGCCTTTTTCGAGTGCGCGGGTTGCCGCTTCGAGAACACCGTCCCAGTCTTCTTCGGCGGTCATGATCGAGGCTCTCTGGAAATCGATCTTGCCGCTGTCGGACAGCTCGCCGGCGCGCTCGTAGGCGGCCAGCGCCTCGTCCAGTTCACGCGCCTGGTACCAGGCGCCGGCAGCCATTTCCCAGTTTCGGGCGGTGGCCTCGATATAGCCTTCTTCCAGGCCTTCCTGCATGACTTCGGCCGCAAGTCTCGGCGAATCCATTTCCTGCAGCAGACCGGCAAGCTGCGTGTATTCGCTGCCCTGGTCGAGCAGGCCGCGGCGATAGGCAAGCCGCAGCGTGGCCATCGCCTCTTCGTTGTCTTCGAGCTCCATGTAGACGCCCGAAAGCTGGATCCAGTAGTCCTTGCGATCCGGATCCATACGGATGAGCGTCTTCAGCACCGGAGCGGCCGGCGCGTACCGTTCCAGTTCGAGAAGGATTCCGAGCTTGAGGCGATACCACGGTTCCTTGGGCTCGTCGGCGAGCTCGATGGCGGTGTTGATGGACTCCAGCGCCTGTTCCCAATCGTCCTGCTGCAGATGGAGACTGGCCTTCAGGACCCAGACCTCGGCCACCTTCTGGGCGTTTTCATTGGAAATGCAGAACCAGAACTCGAGCTGCTCCAGCGCCCTGTCGTATTCCTCGATG
Organism: Candidatus Wenzhouxiangella sp. M2_3B_020; assembly: GCA_051428125.1. GTDB lineage: Bacteria > Pseudomonadota > Gammaproteobacteria > Xanthomonadales > Wenzhouxiangellaceae. Next base: position 12,736 of record JBPRGD010000270.1, on the reverse strand, counting down.
GCGTTGTAGAGCTGGGCCACCTGGAGAATCATCTCGAAGTGGGTCTCGTTCCTCAGTGCGTCGAGCCGGATGGCGCGGCCGAAATGGTCGATCGCGGCGCGGTAATCCTCGCGCTGCGAGGCGAGGAAACCGAGCGCCTGCTGAACCGATGCCTCCTCGAAATCGGACAGACTGGAGTCGGCCAGGTTTTCGAGTTCCTTGCGCGCCTGGGCGTATTCCTCCTCGCCGATCAGCTCGAACGCATTGTTCATGCGGTTGTAGGTGGACTCCGACATCGTGCCCTGCTCGACCTCGCGCTCCTCGCCGCATTCCAGCGTCTCGGCACCGGTGGCGCCGGACTGCGCCAGCGCGAGGTTGCCGGCCAGCAGGACGGCGACGGTAACAACCGACAGTTCCATCAGGCGATTGATCTTCATAGGTCGTCCAGGTTGAATTCGATGGTCTGCGTCGCCCTGCGCGCGATCGCCGTGCCGTCGACCACGCGCGGCTTGAATTTCCAGCGAAGAATTGCGCGGATCGCGGCCCGGTCGAACACGCGGGGTGGCTTGGACTCGACCACACGGGGGTCGCGAACCGAGCCGGTCTCGGTGATCGTGAACTCGATCGTGACGTAGCCCTCGATCATGTTCATCTGCGCATCGCGCGGATACTGCGGCGCGATCCGAACCAGCGGCACGACGTCGCCCTCGGCCTTGCGGTCCATGCCGACGTTGCCGAGCACGGGCGGGCCGGCACCCACGCCCAGGTTCAGTTCCGGCATCTGCATGTCCGGCATCTGCCGCGGCGTCTGCTGAACCTCGGAAACCTGGATGTCCGGCGGCGGAGGCGGCGTATCCGGCGGCGGCGGCGGTTCCGGCTTCCTGCGTTCCTTGGTCACGATCTCCTGTTCGATATCCACCGGACCGAAGCGGATGCCGGGCGGCGGCTCCAGCCGTTCGCGATCGCCTTCGGCGCCGGCGATCAGCCGGTGCATCAGGTAGAACGCGGCAATCGTCACGACGGCCGCGAGAACGATGGAGATCAGATAACGAAGTCCACTGCCCATTCGATCAACCTCCCCCGCCGATCTGTTCGGCGGAAATCGCCATCCGGGAGACCCCCGACGCCTGGACCTGGTCCATGACGTCGACCAGCGTTCCGGTACGCGCACCCTTGTCGGAAATCAGGATCACGCTGCCTTCCGGGTTTTCCGCGCGCAGCCGCTGTACCTGGGTGCGCACGTCGCTCATTTCGATCTGGCTTCCGTTCATCCAGATCTGGTTGTCGGAGTCCACGCCGATGAGAATGTTCCCCTGGGGCCGTGATTCGGCCGTCACGGCCATGGGCTTGTCCACCGTCACGCCGGTCTCGCGAACGAAGGTGGTCGTGACGATGAAGAAGATCAGCATGATGAACACGATATCGAGCATCGGCGTGATGTTGATCTCGGGTTCGTCCTTTGTTGCGTGTCTGCGTGCCATTCGAGCGGCTCCTGGACGGTTAGTCGATTGCCAGCATGTCTTCGAGCTTCTCGGTCTCGATCGAAGCCTTGCGGTCGAGGTAGGAAGCGAAGTAGACGCCGGAAAGCGCCGAGACCATGCCGGCCATCGTCGGAATGGTTGCCTTGGAAACGCCGGCGGCCATGGCCCGGGCGTTGCCGGTTCCGAAGAACGCCATGACATCGAAGACCGCGACCATTCCGGTCACGGTGCCCAGCAGCCCGAGCAGCGGACAGATCGCCACCAGGGTCTGGATCATCGAAACGTTGCGCTGAAGATGCTGGTTGACGCCGCTGACGAGTTCTTCCTTGACCCGGTGGGCATGCCAGGAGCGATGATCGCTCCTGGCTTCCCATTCCTCGATCGCGGCCCGGCGCTCCTTCGGAAAGATCCGGAGCAGGTACCAGTAGCGCTCGATGATCAGCGTCCACATCAGCAGCAGTACGACCATGATCGCCCAGAGGACGTTGCCGCCGAGCTCGATGAAGCCGCGAATCGACTCCAGCAGGTTATACAGAGCGACCATGGCTTCGCTCCGCGATGCGCGCGATGATGCCGGCCGCCTGCTCTTCCAGGATCTGGACCAGCTGGCGGCTGCGCGACTGCAGCAGGCTGTGGATCACGGTCAGCGGAATGGCCACGCACAGGCCGAGCACGGTCGTGATCAGCGCCATCGAAATGCCGCTTGCCATCATGCGGGGATCGCCGGTGCCGAACAGCGTGATCTGCTGGAAGGTCTGGATCATGCCGACGACGGTACCGAGCAGGCCGAGCAGCGGCGCGACGACGTAGAGCACCTTGATCAGCGGCAGCCCGGATTCCAGCGGCGCGGTTTCGCGCAGGATGGCCTCGTCGAGCTTGAGCTCCAGCGTTTCGACGTCGGAATCGGGGTTTTCCTCGTAGACCTTGAGCACGCGGCCCAGCGCGTTGCCTTCGCTGGCTTCGTCCTTGTTCATCTGGCGCTTGATGGCGGCGCCGCGAATGAACAGCATGACGGCCTTCCACATTGCGAACAGGAGACCGAGCGCGCCGATGGCGATGATCACCATCCCGACCGGGCCGCCCTGGCGAACGCGCTCGCGAAGCGTCGGCGCACGAACCACCTGCGACAGGATGTTGCCGCGCGTGAAGTCCACGGCCATCTCCTGGACGGTTCCGGGCTCGGCCTCCTGCAGTTCCTCGGCCATGTCCTGGTACCGACCGGCCGGCTGGCGCGGCAACTCGAGCAGCATGTTCTGCGACGAATCCCACTGCAGGAACTTGCCGTTCGAAACCGCGTTGAACACGCCAACGCGGACGACGTCCCGGTCTTCGACCAGGTCGCCGTCGGCGTTCACCATGTCCGCGTTGAACTCGACGACGTTGCCGCTCTCGGCGATCTGGCGAACCATTCCGGTCCACATCCGCCGCAGTTCCTCGATGCTGGGCAGCTCGGTGTCCTTTCGCTCGGCAAGGTTGGCGTAGAACTCGGCGCGACCCGGGAACTGGGCCGACACCAGCGAGTCGTTGATCGTCGAGCGCATGTCGCCGGCGACCTGGCGCACGACGCCGAACAGTTCACCGAGATTGCCCATGCGTTCGTTCAGTGTGGTCGACAGTTCGGCCAGTTCCCGCTCGTTTTCGTCGAACTCGTTGTTGAGCCGATCCGAGCGCTGCTCCTGGGCGCGCAGCTCGGCACGCGCTTCTTCCAGCAACTGCTGCTGCTGCGCGCGCTCCTGCCGGAATTCCTGCAGGCGCTGCTGGTCGATGCGGGCTTCGCGGGTCGCGGCCTGCTCGACCTGTTCCAGCAACTGCTGGAGCGTCTCGGGCTGCTGGGCTTCGCCCTGCTGGTCGTTCTGAGCCACTGCGGCGACCGGGAGCGCCAGCCAGGCGCTCATCATCAGAAGGGTGATCTTTTTCATTATTCAGCCTCGGTCGGTGCGGGCACGGGAAGACGGACGAGGTCGGGCGCGACCTGGTTCTGCGCGATGGCCAGGCCGTCGGACACCGGCAGCCGGTACTGGTCGCCCAGCTGCTCGAAGGAGCGCGTGTTGGGATTCCACCAGCCCGTTTCGGTGCCGTCCAGGGATTGATAGAACAGCAGCGTGCGACCGATGCGCAGGAAGTCCACCCGCTGGCCGTCCGGCAACTGGCCGCGATAACCCTCGGTGGTCCGACCGAGTTCGATTTCGCTCTGGTAGGCTTCCAGGATCCGGCGGAACTTCTCCGACGTCGTGACGTCGGCCCGGTCGAGCGCGTCAATCAGCGCCTCGGCCCGGTTCATGCGCTCTTCGACCCGGAACGGAACGTCCGCCCGGACCAGCTGCGGTAGCGTCTCGGCCATTTCGATCATCAACGGAACCACGTCGCGGTTCGTCTGCTCGAGGTTCTCGAGCTGGTCGTTGATGTTCTGGATCTCCTGTTCCTGGCTGTCGACGGTCTCCTGCAGCATGTCGTTGTAGATCCTTAGGCTGTCGATCTCTCCGAGAACGACCCGGTAATCGCTGACCAGCGATTCGGTCTCGTCGGCAACCTGGTTGATCTGCGCCTGGACCTGGGCCGCGCTGCGGGCGATCTGACCTTCGGTCTGGATACTGCGATCCAGCACCTGCGCCGACGCCGGCTGCGCCAGAACCAGGGCAAGACCGGCAACAGCGACCAGCCGCATTCCGGGTCTGAATGCACTTGAATTGAACATATTTGAGTTTCCGCTTTTTGCTGGGTTCGGATTGATTCGAGGTGGCCCGGGCCGCCCCGGCGTGCTTTGTGCAAAAAAAAAGAATAACTTGCCGTTGTCGAATTTGAAAGCGACAAATTCCGACACGGGGGTTGGTTCCCCTTCGATTGTATAACGATGCCGCCGAGGCCTCGCGGCCCGAAACGGCAACGTTGACGGTGCGCGGGAAAGATCCACGCGTCCCGGGTGCGCGGGTATCGCGGCGCGCTTCGGCGGCGTGTGCCCGCTCGGGCGCTGCCTTGCAGCCTCTGTGCAATACTGCGACCAACCCGGAATGGTACCCAAATCGGATGAGCGTTTCCGACTCTCAGAACCCGCCCGTTCCCTGCTCGCTTCCGCGCCGGATCGGGGCGATGGTCTACGACGGCCTCGTGCTGGTCGCCATCTGGATGGTGGGCGCGGCGCTGGTCGTCGTTCCGGCCGGCGGCCGAATCGGCAGCGGCAACCCGCTGTTCCAGGCGTGGCTGCTGCTGCTGGCATTCCTTTATTTCCACGCATGCTGGGCCTGGATCGGGCAGACGCTGGGCATGCGGACCTGGCGGATCCGGCTCGATCCCGGCCTCCGGGCCCTGACGCTGACGCGCTCCTTGTTGCGCTTCGCCGCGGGACTTGCTTCGCTGGCGACGCTTGGGCTGGGTTTCGCCTGGGCGCTGGCGCGGGACGATCGGCGTGCCTGGCCCGACCTGGCCAGCGCCAGCCGGCTCGTCGTACAGCGGTGAAAAGAAGACGTCAGCGGCGCAGCAGCAGCAGGCCGCCGATCGCGAAGACCGCAGCCGGGGTCAGGTGCGTCAGCCCCAGCGGCACCGGCAGCACCGGTGCCACACCCAGCACCAGCCGGTGTACGACGACGAACCCGATGCCCAGCGAGACCCCGGCGAACACGCCCAACGACGGCGACAGCACACGACCCGCCCGAAGCAGCAGCGCCACGCCCGAAAAGAGCATCGCCACCAGGTTGACCGGGTACAGCAAGCGACGCCAGAACGCCTGGCGGTAGGCGGTCGTGTCCTGTCCGTCGGCGGCCAGGTAGGCCTGGATCCGGAGAATGTCGTGGATCGGAAGCAGCCGGGGACGAGTGGCCAACGCGCGGAACAGCCCCGGATTCAGCTGCGAGGCCATCACCGTCTCGCCGCTTTCTCGCGTCACTTCGCCGCTGTCCGGGTCGAGCCGGGTCGTGTCGGCCAGCAGCCAGTTCCCGTCCAGGTGACGTGCCGAAGCGGCGTGCACGACGCGGCCGAAACGATCGACGCCGGAGATGTCGTAGATGCGGAGATCGGCGAAGCGCAGGCGCTCGTCGTCGCGCCAGACCAGCATGCCGACATGGATCATTCGCGAGCCGTCGCGGATCCAGAACGACTGCCCGGTGCCCTCGCCGACCTGGCTGTTCAGCGCCCGCTCACGGTCGATGCGCGCGCCGAGCTCGAGGCCGGGCGCGACGCGCTCGCCGAACAGCATCACGAGCAGTCCCAGCGCCAACGCGACCAGCATGACCTGGGCAGTGATGCGGGTCTGGTGAAAGCCGCAGGCCCTCATGGCGATGAGTTCACTGCGCGCGGACAACCGGCCCAGCGCCACCATGCCGCCGATCAGCACCGCGAATGGAAACAGGTCGTACAAACGGGCCGGTGCCGTTCGGACGAGGAACCATGCCACGTCCAGCGGACCGTACCGGCCGGCCATGTCCCCGGCCTCGCGCACCAGGTCGACGCTGAGATACAGACCCGTGAGCACCAGCGCGACGACCCCGATGGCCGAAGCCACCGAACCGCCGATGTAGCGGCCCAACCGCCCGCCGCTCACCATCGCCGCCACCACCAGGCGACAGGAACCGCAGCGAGCGCCAGGGCCGCGGCGTGCAGCGGCCAGATGCCCGGCCAGCTTCCCGCGCCGGAGCGAACGAGCAACAGGTTGCCGACGTTGCTGTAGACCAGGTAGATCACGATCACGACGAGCACGACGCCGAAGCGGCTGCCGCGCGCTCCCGACAGCGTGATCGGCAGCGCGAACAGGGGCAGCACCAGACTGATGACGGCCGGCATCAGTCGCCGCTGCAACTCGAGCCCGGCCGCCGCCGAATCATCGCGCACCAGCTCGACCGGCGATCTCGATTTCATCGGGTCGCGGGAGCGCGGCTGCGTGGCCACCGGCAGTTCGATGTCGTTGCGATCGAACTCGATCCTCCTCAGCGGCAGGCCCGCGGGCGTTTCGGCATGGCCCAGGTGCATGCCGTGCCGCAGCGAAAGCACGCGGCGTCCGGTCTCGGGATGGATCGACAATCGCCCGCTGCGCGCCACCACGGTTTCGATGCGCTCGTCCTCGGTGTAGTGCACGAAAACACCATTCAGCCTGCCGGTCGCGAGGTCGGCTTCACGCACGTAGACGCTGAGGCGGCCGCCGGCCAGCGTCTGGAACTGGCCGGGCCGGATACGTGCCACCAGCAGTTCGTCGGCCATGCGTTCGGCGAGCTCGGACGTTTGCTGCTCGGACCACGGCGAGACCCAGCCGGCGATCGCGGCAACGCCGGCCGCCCAGGCGACACCGACGGCCAGGACGATGCGCAGGACCTTCGCCGGGCCGAGGCCGGAAGCGCGCACCACCGTGAGTTCCTCGTTCTGCGCCAGCTCCCCGAGGCTCATCAGCACGCCGACGGCAAGCGCCAGGGGTGCGGTCAGAGTCAGCGCCTCGGGGACGCGAAGCAGAAGCAGCTTCCCCAGCGTCGATGCCAGCACCTGGCCTTCGGCGATGTCGCCGAGCAATTCCCCGAGAAACAACGCCAGCGTGATCGCGACCAGCACCGCAAGCGTCATGACGCAGGCCCGCAGCGCCTCGCGCGACAGGTAGCGCGCCAGGGTCCAGCCGTTCATCGGCCTCGGCCGGTATCGCGGATCGATCGGTTCATGGGTGGCAAGGTTACAATGCCTCCGGCTTCCGAAAACGGTTCCGGAGCCCCGGCGACCGCAAAGCGCGTGCCCCGGCATCGAACCGCGAACACGCTCGAAGCCCAGAACCCGCCCAGAGACGAACTGCAAGGTACGCACATGATGGAACTCCAGACGATCCAGTTCACGACCACCGACGAAGAACCCGGCGCGATCGAATGCGGATGCCTGGTGGTGGGCGTGTTCGCCGACCGCCCGATCGCCGAGCAACTCGACGAACTCGACCGGGCCGGCCAGGGTCTGCTGAGCGAACTGCAGGACGACGGCGAACTGCCGCATTCGGCGGGCAAGACCACGCTTGTCCACCACCCCCGCGGGCTGGCAGCGCGCCGGCTGCTGATCGTCGGCCTGGGCAAGTCCGGGAAGTTCGACGATGCCGCGTTCGTCAAGTCCGCGCGCGGCGCCGGCGCCGCGCTGCGCCATTCGCGCGCCACCGACGCGGCATGCCTGCTGTCCCGGGTCGAACTTTCCGGCAGGACCCCGGCCTGGAAGGCGCGCCAGGCAGCACTTGCGCTGGACCATGCCGACTATGTCTACTCGGCGACCAAGAAGCGCGAGGACAGCGCGCCCCCGCCGACCGAAACGGTGCGCTTCCCGGCGGACGACGGCATCGCCGAGGCGCTCGAGCAGGCCGTATCGATCGCCTACGGCGTCCGGCGCGCCCGCCTGCTCGGAGACCTTCCGCCCAACATCTGCACGCCCGCCTACCTCGCCAGGACGGCCGGCAAGCTCGCCGCCGAAATCGACGGTCTCGAAGTCGACGTGCTCGAGGACGGCGAGATGGATAAGCTCGGCATGCGTTCGCTGCTGGCCGTGGCCCAGGGCAGCGCCAATCGCCCTCGGCTGATCCGGCTGCGCTGGCGCGGCGCCGGCGATGACCGCCCGTCGGCCGCGATGGTCGGCAAGGGCGTGACGTTCGACACCGGCGGCATCTCGATCAAGCCGCGCGAACTCATGGAACAGATGAAGTTCGACATGTGCGGCGCCGCGACGGCCATCGGCGCGATCGAGGCCGCCGCCCGGCTGAAGCTGCCCATCAACGTTCACGCCGTGGTCGCCGCGGTCGAGAACATGCCCGACGGCAACGCCTATCGTCCCGGCGACATCATCGAGACCATGTCCGGCAAGACCGTCGAGGTCCACAACACCGACGCCGAAGGCCGCATGATCCTCGCCGACGCCCTGACGTGGACGGGGCGCGAGTCCGACCCCGAGGTCATGGTCGACGTCGCGACGCTGACCGGCGCCTGCGTCGTCGCGCTCGGCCACCATGCCAGTGCCGTGATGACCCGGGATGACGAACTGGCCGAGGACCTGCTCGCCGCCGGCATCGAATCGGCGGACCGAACCTGGCGGCTTCCCCTGTGGGACGCCTACCAGGAGCAGATCGACAGCCCGTTCGCCGACATGAAGAACATCGGCGGCATGCCGGCCGGCTCGATCACGGCCGGCTGCTTCCTGTCGCGCTTCACGGAGAACCGCCGCTGGGCCCACATCGACATCGCCGGTTCGGCGTGGAGATGGGGCAAGGCCGAAAGCGCATCGGGCCGGCCGGTCGGCATGCTGGTGCAATGGCTGATGGACAGGGCCGGACAAGGGACCGGGAACTAGGGACCAGGGACCAGTCCCTCTTCCCGGCTCTTGATATGCGCATCGATTTCTACGAAATGTCCGGCCGTTTCGACGATCCGCTGGAAGTCGCCTGCATACTCGTCGGCAAGGCCTACCCGGCGGTCGACGACATCGCGATCGTGGGCCCGAGCGAAACGCTGGAGCGACTGGACGAGCGACTCTGGGAGAAACCGGCCGGCCGCTTCCTGCCGCACGGCATCGACGACGACCGTGCCCCGGTCAGGCTCGCCGTAGAGGCGCCCGAACGGACCGGTCTCCTGATCAACCTCGATGCCTCCGCGCCGCTGCCGAAGGGCCATTACGACCGTGTCCTGGAGATCGTACCGCCCGACGACGAGGCCCGGGCCGGGTTGCGCCGACGCTGGACCGAATGGAAGTCCGCCGGCGCCGAACTGCACCATCACCTCTTGAAGTGACTGGTCGCTCGCCATGCTCGCTGAATGGGAAATAGACCGCTCGCCCGCGCTCGCTGAATAGAAGGCCCGCAATCGAAGACAAAACGGATTTTCCCGGCCCCCGCGGCGCACGCTGGCACCGCATCCGCTTTGACTATTCACTATTCACTATTCACTATTCACTGATTGCCAAGTTCCCCGATACCGATTCTCAATGGACAAGACCTACACCCCCGAACACATCGAGCAGCGCTGGTACGACGCCTGGGAAAGCCACGGATGCTTCGCGCCGTCCGGCGAAGGGAAGCCGTACGCGATCCTGCTGCCGCCGCCGAACGTCACCGGCACGCTGCACATGGGGCACGCCTTCCAGCACACGCTGATGGACTGCCTGATCCGCGCACACCGGATGAAGGGCTTCGATACGCTCTGGCAGGCCGGCGTCGATCACGCCGGCATCGCCACCGAGATGGTCGTCACCCGTCAGATCGAGGCCGGCGGCGGAAAGCGCGACGATTTCAGCCGCGAGCAGTTCATCGATCGGGTCTGGGAATGGAAGCAGGAATCCGGCTCCACGATCACCCGCCAGATGCGTTGCCTCGGCGCGTCGGCCGACTGGTCGCGCGAACGCTTCACGATGGACGACGACCTGTCCGAAGCGGTGATCGAGACGTTCGTGCGTCTTTACGAGGAAGGAAAGATCTACCGCGGCCCCCGGCTGGTCAACTGGGATCCGGTGCTGCAGACGGCGATCTCCGACCTCGAAGTCGTCAACGAGGAGGAACAGGGCAAGCTCTGGGCCATCCGCTATCCGCGCACCGACGGCGAGGGCGATGTCGTCGTCGCCACCACCCGACCCGAAACGATGCTCGGCGACGTCTGCGTGGCCGTTCACCCCGACGACGAACGCTACGCCGATCTCGTCGGAAAGACGGTGCAGCTGCCGCTGACCGATCGCGAGATTCCCGTGGTCGCCGACGAGTACGTGGACCCGGAATTCGGCACCGGCTGCGTCAAGATCACGCCGGCCCACGATTTCAACGACTGGGAAGTCGGCCAGCGGCACGGCTTCGAGCCGATCAACATCTTCACACCCACCGCCCACGTCAACGACAACGCGCCGTCGGCCTATCGGGGCCTGGATCGCTTCGAGGCCCGCGAGCGCGTCGTTGCCGACCTCACCGACGCCGGGCTGCTGGTCGAGGAGAAAGCGCATTCCATGGTCGTGCCGCGCGGCGACCGCTCCGGCCAGGTGATCGAACCGTTCCTGACCGACCAGTGGTTCGTGAAGATGGACGAACTCGGCCGCCTGGGACTGGACAAGGCCGAGTCCGGTGACGTGGAATTCGTGCCCGGCAACTGGATCAACACCTACCGGCACTGGATGGAAAACCTGCAGGACTGGTGCATTTCGCGCCAGCTCTGGTGGGGTCACCGCATCCCGGCGTGGTACGACGAGGCCGGCAACGTCCACGTCGGCCGCTCCGAGGCCGAGGTACGCGAGCGGCACGGCTACGGCGACGACGTCGTGCTGGAACGCGACGACGACGTGCTGGAAACCTGGTTCTCGTCGGCGCTATGGGCGCACTCGACGCTGGGCTGGCCAGACCCCGACCGGATGGCGTCGGAAGGATTCGAGCGCTACCTGCCGACGTCGGTGCTCGTGACCGGCTTCGACATCATCTTCTTCTGGGTCGCGCGCATGATCATGATGACCGGCCACTTCACGGGCAAGGTGCCGTTCGAGCAGGTCTACATCACCGGCCTGATCCGCGACCGCGACGGCCAGAAGATGTCGAAGTCCAAGGGCAACGTGCTCGATCCGCTGGACCTCATCGACGGTATCGACCTGGAGAATCTCGTCGCCAAGCGCACCGGCGCCCTGATGCAGCCGCAGATGAAGGCCGCGATCGAGCAGCACACGCGCGAGGAATTCCCCGACGGGATTCCGGCCTTCGGCGCCGACGCGCTGCGCTTCACGTTCACCGCGCTCGCCGGCCACGGCCGCGACATCAAGTTCGACCTGGCCCGCTGCGAGGGCTACAGGAACTTCCTGAACAAGCTCTGGAACGCCGCGCGCTTCGTGCTCATGCACGTCGGCGACGACGAACTGCCGGCCGCCGAGTCCGACGATGCGGTCTCGCGCTGGATCCGATCGCGCCTGAGCCGAACCGTTGCCGACGTCGACGGCGCGCTCTCGGACTACCGCTTCGACCTGGCCAGCAACGCGCTCTACGACTTCGTCTGGCACGAGTTCTGCGACTGGTACCTGGAACTGGCCAAGCCGGTGCTCTCCGACGACGCGGATCCCGACCAGCGAAATGCGACCCGGCGAACGCTTGCCCAGGTGCTGGATGCGGTGCTCCGGCTGCTGCACCCGTTCGTGCCGTTCGTCACCGAGGAAATTTGGCAGCGCCTGCGCACGCCGCTCGCGCTCGGCGACGAATACCTCGCCGTGGCCGCATGGCCCGAGGCCGGCCCCGTCGACGAAGAAGCCGAGGCCGACGTCGACTGGCTCAGGAACGTCGTCACCGCCGTGCGCTCGGCCCGCACCGAGCTCGACCTGGCGCCGGGCAAGCCCATGCCGCTGCTGATCCAGCAGGCCGGCGATGACGACGGTGAACGTTTCGAACGCTTCGGCGGGCTCGTCCGGCGGCTGGCGCGGCTGGAGTCCATCGACTTCGTCTCGGAGGATCGCGAGACCGACGACTGCGCGGTGCAGCTGTGCGGACGCATGCGCCTGCTCATCCCGCTTGCCGGCCTCGTCGATCTCGACGAGGAACTGGCACGACTCGGCAAGCAGCTCGAGCGCGAGCGCAAGGGTCTCGATCAGGCCGACAGGAAGCTCGCCAACGACCGCTTCGTCGCCAACGCGCCGGCCGAGGTGGTCGACAAGGAGCGCAGGCGGCGGGCGCAGCACGAGTCGACCGTGGCCGAACTCGAGCAGCAGATCGAGAAGCTGGAGAAGCTGGCGGGCGCCTGAGCGGGCGCGCACTGCCTCGCCCGCCGAGGCCCGTTCAGATCATCTGCCCCGCATTCTCGGCCTCCAAGCCGCGATGGGAAGACTGCTTATTTGCGTAAAACCCGTTTCGCCACGCCCGCTGCGCCAGAAAGCCCGCGCAGCGGGCGTGGCGAAACGCAGTCGACCTGGACTTTCGAACAACCAGACTGTGGCCCGACCCGTCGCGGCGAGGTCGCCGCTCCTACAGAAGTCAAGCAGAACCCCACCCCACTCCTGTGGGAGGCGCGAATTCGCGCCGACGGATCAGGATCACCGATCCCGAAAATTCCGAAGACAGGAACAATAGCTCCAAAGCCCGAGGCTGGCGCGGCCAAGGGCCGCGGGTCTGCCCGACTCGAGGTCGCAATGCTCCGAGCGGGCTACTCCACACCGCCGCGCCTGGCCGGAATACCGGCAGCCGGACACGAGCAACGACCGGTAGGCAATCAGCAACCACCTTACGGATCGGTGCCCGCCGCCAACAGCTGCCTGCCTTTACGGCGCTTTTGCCTACTTTTATCGCTGTTGATAAAAGTAGGTCGCCAGAAAGCCCGCGCAGCGGGCGTGGCGAAACG
>JBPRGD010000269.1:0-2529 GCA_051428125.1 Candidatus Wenzhouxiangella sp. M2_3B_020 | reverse complement strand
CGTCGCCGCTCTGGTCGCTGGACGCCGAGTTGCTCTGAGCAACGACGGGGCTGGCCATGAGGCCGAACGCCGCGATGAGGAGAAGCTTCTTCATGGATAAACTAATCGGTTTGAGAAAGGGAGTAGCGGGACGCTGGGGGCACGGGCTGTTCGGGGCTCGCACCCCCAGCGTGGGTCGCTAGTTCTGCGTGATCGTCGACGTGTTGCCGTTACCCACGACGCTGATCGTGGCGGTGTTGCCGTTCGTCAGCTGGTCGAGGTCGACCGTGTTGAAGGCGCCAGAGACGCCGCCGGTGACGGTGATCATCGCGGAGTTGCTGTCGCCGCTCTGGAGGGCGTCAACATCGTTGTAGTTCCCCGAGACGTCGACGCCGAGGCCGTTGTAGCCCACGCCGGCGCTGTTGCCGTCGCCTTCCTGGCGCACGGTGATCCGGTTGAAGTCACCCTGCACCGAGCCGGAGATCGAGTTGCTATCGCCGACCTGATCGAGGTCCACGACGTTGTCGTTGGCACGGAAGCTGGCGTCGGCGCCGGGGCCGGTGCCGCGGGCGTTGAAGTAGACGAAGTTGCCGTCGCCTTCCTGGTCGAGCGTGAGGACGTTGTCGTCGCCCCAGATCTCGTAGGTGCCGGTGTTGTCCGAGCCGGTCTGATAGATCTCGACGAGGTTGTTGTCGCCATCCGTCATGCGCTCGGTGGCGGAGTTGTTGTCGCCCACCTGCCGGAAGTCGGTGACGTTGAGGTCGCCGACCTGCTGCATGAGCACGCGGTTGCCTTCGCCGTCCTGCTCGAGGAAGGCGTCGTTCTCGTCACCCGCCTGGACGATCGTCGCGTCGTTGTCGATCTGGCGCTGGTCGAAGGCGCCGGTCCGCTCGCCGAGCACGCCGGCTTCGTTCCGGTCACCGGTCTGGGTGACCGTGAGGTCGTGGCCGGCCCCGTTCTGCTCCGCGATGTCGATCACATTCTCGGAGCCGGTCTGCATCAGCGTCGCGGTGTTGGCGTCGCCGATCTGGTCGAAGTCGAGGATCTCGTTGCTGGTGCCGGACTGCGTGGCGGCGAAGCTGTTGAGATCGCCGTCCTGGTCGGCCCCGGCGGTGTTACCCGTGCCGGACTGCGTGATGGAGGCGCCGTTCGTCGCGCCGTCCTGCTCGATGGTCGCGCTGTGGTCGGAGCCGGTCTGGCTCGTGGTGGCCGTGTTGCTCTGGGCGAAGGCGGGGCTGGCCAGGAGGCCGAACGCCGCCGCAAGGAGTAGCTTCTTCATGAGAGTGTGTGGTTGGGTTGAGGGGCGGGTACAAGAGGCGCTGGGGGTGCGAGCCTCGTGAGACTCGCGCCCCTAGCGCTAGTCGTTAGTTCTGCGTGATGGTGGTGGTGTTGCTCGCGCCGTTCTGGTAGACGTCAGCGTATCCACCGCTGATGCTCTGGCTGACGGTGACGGAGTTCATGTCGCCGCCGCCCTGGATCACGTATGCCTGATGCGACGTCCCGCTCTGGTCGATGTCCACGGTGCTGTTCGGTGCCGCGTCTTGGAAGCCGAAGCCCTGGTCGACATCAGCGATGTTCAGGTCACCCACCTGGGAGACATCAGCGCTCTGCCCCTGGCCCGTCTGGAAGACGTTGGCGTCGTTTTCATCGCCGTCCTGTTTTACCTGCGCCTCGAAGTTGTTACCACCATCCTGCTCGACGTAGATGGTGTTGTCGTCGCCGACCTGGGTGATGCCGGCCGTCGAGAACGAGTTTGTGGTGGTGGGCGTGATGGTGGCCGGGTTGATCGACTGGTAGACCTGCAGGTCGTTGCCCGCGCCGCTCTGCAGCGCGCGTTCCGCGCCAGCGTACCCTTCGACGGTCTCACCAGCGCGCTGCGCAATCGTCGCCGTGTTGGCGGTGCCCGTCCCTTCCTGCGTCAGCTTCGCGCTGTTGCCGCGGCCGCCGAGCTGGTAGACCGATGCTGCGTGATCGGTGCCGGTCTGCAGGAGATCGGCGCGGTTGAACTCGCCGATCGACGACGTAGAAGTGGCCGAGTAGACCTGCTCGATGGTCGCGCTCATGCCCGAGCCGACCTGCTCGACCGTGGCGGTGTTTTCGCCCGACTCGACGAGCGACTGCTCGATGTCGACATCGTTGCCGTTGCCGCTTGAGGAGGACGTCGCCGTGTTCTGTGCGAGAGCGGGGCTGGCCAGCAGGCCGAACGCCGCGATGAGGAGAAGCTTCTTCATGACTATGCGTGTGTGAGTGGGTGAAAGGGATGAAGAGGCACGGGGACGTCGGCCATCGGGGCCCACGCCCCCGTGCGTGTCGTTAGTTCTGGGTGATCGTCGAGGTGTTGCCGTCGCCGATGGCCTGGACGGCAGCGGTGTGGCCCGTGCCCGTCTGCATGACGTCGATGGTGTTCAGGTCGCCGTCGACGTAGAGGCCCTCGCCGCCCGAGGGTCCGTACGTGCCAACGACCGAGTTCCCCGAGCCATCCTGCTGGATGGTGATCATGTTGGACTCGCTGCCGTTGCCCATGTAGCCGTCGACGACGTTGCCGTTGCC
>JBPRGD010000268.1:0-1750 GCA_051428125.1 Candidatus Wenzhouxiangella sp. M2_3B_020 | reverse complement strand
GGAGCGCACCGTCAAGGCCCACATGAGCGAGATCTTCGCCAAGCTCGAGGTCCGCAACCGCACCCAGGCCGGCATCGCCTTCCGCCGCCTCGAGCTCGCCGACCCGAACACGATCCGTTCGTAGAAGCGGCGACCTCGCCGTCAAATGTTCGGCCATGGCAGGCACGGCCGTCGGCGCGAATTCGCGCCTCGCACAGGGAAGACGAAGTTTTCAGTTTTCAGATTGAAGTTTTCAGCAAGCGGGGCCTGGGCGGGCGTGTTTTCGTGGGTCGCCGGTGGGGCGACAGGGCGGGTCTCGGTGGCCCTGATCGTCGGCGCGAATTCGCGCCTCCCACAGGAATGAAAACCGGCCCGACAACTTTCTGTGGGAGCGGCGACTTCGCCGCGACGGTTGGGCCACGGGGCGGCGTCCCGGGACGCCGCCGGCCACGGTCCGTCTTGTTAATCACCTGCTCGGGATCGGTTTGTTGGGTGGTGTTGATCCGTCTGCGCGAAGTCGCGCCTCCCGCAGGAGTGGAACGGAGCCCGGTCTTTTACTTCTGTGGGAGCGGCGAATTCGCCGCGACGGGTTGACCCCTTTCCGTCGGGGACGTCGCCCCGACCTACGGCATCGTTCAAAGCCGGAGCTTTTTTCTTCCGTGGGAGCGGCGATCTCGCCGCGACGATCGAAGCCTTCGCACGGGAACCGACCTCCCGCAGCAACATGCCGGAACCACCGGAGATCGGCCCACCGCCGGCTGAAAACCGAAAACTTCAACCTGAAAACTGGTTTTTCCGTAGGAGCGGCGTCCACGCCGCGATGTCTTCATGGGGTTCGGGCCCGGCCGTCGGCGCGGAATCGCGCCCCCCACAAAAGTAGATTTCGGCCCCACTCCAGTACAGTGGCAGCGGCGCAACCCCCCCCCCCGCTCCAGCCGCCCCCGCGCGCGTGCGAAAACCGGAAACCGGAAACCGGAAACCGGAAACCGGAAAAACGGCACCCTGAACCCCGCGGCGGCCAAAAAAAACGGCGCCCCGGTGGAGCGCCGAACGTTGCATGCAACGAAAGCCAGGAAAAGGCTTGTCAGAACGAGTACTTGGTCGTGAACTGGAACCGGTTCAGCTGGCCTTCCGCGCCGCTTTCGAGTTCGCGCTCGGCGGTCAGCCATTCGACGCCGAAGCTCAGCGGCGGCACCGGGCTGTAGAACAGGTTGACCTGGGCGTTCCAGCTCGATTGATTCACGTCGAACCCGGTGAATTGCGTCGGGTTGTCGGCATCGATGAACGCGAACGTGACGTTCGAGCGCCATTTCTGGTTCCACCAGTGGCGGTAGGCGACGAATCCGCCGTAGCTCTCGATGGCCGTCAACGAGCCGGTATCGGTCAGTGCCGCGCCGTTGGCGAAATTCAGCGCAACGTGCCGGCCGAGGCCCTCGCCCCCGAACAGCATGTAGCGGATGTCGTCGCGGCCGAGCATGAACTTGCCGGAAGCGCTCAGGCCCCAGCCGATTTCCTCGTCGTCGAGTCCGGCGGCGTTGTTGTCGATACCGAGCTGGCGCAGCAGGCCGCCGACCTGGAAATGGCCCCAGTCGCCCTTCCAGGTATAGCGCGCTGCCAGTTCAGGCAGCTCGTTCTCGTCGGTTTCGATGCGTCCGCCGCCCAGCGGCGTGACCGACGATTCCGGGTTTTCCAGTGCGATCGCAAAGCCGCCGCTGGTGTAGCGAACCATCGGCGTGCGGCCGAAGGTCGTGCCCGAGGTCGGCCCGATGAA
>JBPRGD010000267.1:0-8839 GCA_051428125.1 Candidatus Wenzhouxiangella sp. M2_3B_020 | reverse complement strand
GTTTGTACACTGCGGTTCCTGCGTTCCGTCGCCCACCGTCAGCGCGCTGCTCGCTACGCTCTAAAGCGATTTTCGCTTTCGGAGAAATCGAAAGCGCGGCCACCGGTGCTCGAATTCCTGTGGGAGGCAGCTCCAGCTGCCGATGAGCGGACCCGTCGCGGCCCTGGCGATCGCGACCCGGAGGTCGCTCCTACGGGGGGGGCTGCGCCGGAATCGGTCTGTGGGAGGCGCCTCCGAGCGCCGATGATTTGGCCTCCGGCCCCGGCCGATCGCGGATCGGAGTCCGCTCCTACAGGATTCGGTCTTGAACCGTTTCGATTGCCGTGGGAGGCAGCTCCAGCTGCCGATGAGCGGACCCGTCGCGGCCCTGGCGATCGCGACCCGGAGGTCGCTCCTACGGGGGGGCTGCGCCGAAATCGGTCTGTGGGAGGCGCGAATTCGCGCCGACGGTCGCAAGCACAAGGAGCGGTCTCGGTGTCGGTGTCGATGCCCGGGCGACAAGCAAGCGGGAATTCCTTTCCTTCGTGCGCTTCGTGTTCTTCGTGGTGACCGGCTTTTCGTCGGCTTCGACTGTCGCGACGATTGTCGCAATAACGGTCGCGACAATTGTAGTAACAATCGTCGCGGCGAATTCGCCGCTCCCACGGAATGACGGTCTGCATCCTGCAGACGCTGGAAACCCGGGCCGTTCACATTCTGTATACTTGCTTGCGCCCTGAACGCCGGGGTGTTTTTCGTGCTCGAGGTGCTCCGCGACCGTGCGTCTGTCCGCCGCGGCCGGGGTGAAACGGGAAGCCGGTGCTGCCTTCATGGCGAATTCCGGCGCTGCCCCCGCAACTGTAATCAGCGCGTGCCCGGTTGAGACCGGGTGCAGGACATCGATCGACAACCACTGCGCATCGACAGCCGCGCGGGAAGGGATCGGGTCCGGCGACGACGCCCGCTGAAAGCCAGGAGACCGGCCCGAGCGTTGTTTGTCTGCCGCGGTGGGCGTGCAGGGCGAGCGAGCGCTTCGGAAGCCCCCGACGCCGGTTCGTCCGCTCCCGTTCCGCGGCCCATGGCGCGGGAGAGCGCCGGGAGTCGAAAACCATGCAACATCTCATTTATCGGCGGGCCGCCGCGGCCGGCCTGTTCCTCTTGTCCGCCTGCAGCGCCGCCACGGCCCAGGAGTCGACCTGGAGCGACGAGCCGTTGGTCGTCACCGCCAACCGCACCGAGCAGCGCGCCGACGACGTCGCCGCGCGGGTTTCGGTGATCACGCGCGCCGACATCGAGCGCGTCCAGCCGCCGGACCTGCTCGAGCTGCTGCGGCTAGAGGCCGGCGTCGACCTCACGCGCAACGGCGGCCCCGGCGGCCAGACCAGCGTGTTCCTGCGTGGCTCCAATTCCAATCACGTGCTCGTGTTGATCGACGGCGTGCGCGTGGCCGCCAGCAGCACCGGCGCGTTCCAGTGGGAGACGCTGGACCCGGCCGTCATCGAGCGCATCGAGATCGTCCGCGGCCCGCGTGCGGCGCGCTGGGGCTCCGACGCGATCGGCGGGGTCATCCAGATCTTCACCCGCCGCCCGGACGGCATCGCCGCCAGCGCCCGTTACGGCAGCGACGACGATCGCAGGGCCGTGCTGGCGTTCGGCGACCAGTCCGGGCGCGTGCCGATGGACCTCACGCTGACCGGCCGACGCGTCGACGGCTTCTCGGCCCAGAACCCGAACGGCTTCGCCTTCGATCCCGACGACGACGGCTTCGAGAACCTGTCGGCGGCCACGGGTGGCGCCCTGCGCATGGATCGCGGCGAACTGCAGTGGCGCGGTCGCGCCGCGACCGGCGAGACCGAGTTCGACCAGGGCGAGAGCGAATACGCCAACTGGTCGTGGCGCTTCGACTACCACCGTGACGCCGCCGGCCCATGGCGCTGGCAGGTGGGGCTGGCGACGCTGCGCGACCGTTTGGAGACCGCGACCGCCTTCGACGTCTCGGAGGTCGTCACGCGGCGCCTGCAGAGCGATTTCCTCGCCGAGCGCGGAATCGGTGCTTCGGGCACCTGGCTGGTCGGCGTTGACGCGTGGCGGGAATCCGGCGTCAGCCGTGGTTCGTGGGACGAGACCCGTTCCAACATCGGCGTGTTCACCGGACTGGAGGGCGGCTCCGCCAGCGGCGGCTACGAGCTGAGTGTCCGCGTCGACGAGGACGAGGAGTTCGGTACCGAGCTGACCGGCAACGCAGGGGCGCACTGGCGATTCGACGAGCGCTGGCGATTTTTCGCCAATGCGGGCCGCGGCTTTCGGGCGCCGAACTTCAGCCAGCTCTACTCCCCGGGGTTCTTCGGCGGCCTGTTCGCCGGCAACCCCGACCTGGACCCGGAGCGCTCGTGGTCGACCGAGCTGGGCCTGGACTTCCGTCCGTCTGCAGCCCAGCGCTTCACGCTCAGCGCCTACACGAACTGGATCGAGGACCTGATCGCGTTCTCCGGGACCGACTTTCAGGCCGTCAACGTCAACGAGGCGCGGATCCGCGGCCTGGAGTTCACGCACGGCCTGACCGCCGGTGCATGGCGCAGCAACCTCGACCTGACCCTTCAGGATCCCGAGGACCGCGACGCCGACCGCGATCTGCTGCGGCGGGCCGAGGTCAAGGGCAGCTGGGCGCTGGATTACGCGCCCACCGGTCGCTGGAACGTCGGCGGCGAACTCGTCCACGTCGGCGAGCGGCTGGACGTCGGCGGTGTCGAACTCGATTCGTACACGCTGATCAACCTGCGCGGTCGGCTGCGCCTGGGAGACCACTGGCACCTCGAGGGCCGGGTCGACAACCTCGCCGGCCGCGACTACGAGCCGCTGGTCGGCTTCAATGCCCCCGATCGACGGGTGTTCGTCGAGCTGGGCTGGCGCGGCTGAGCGGCCGCGACCGAGGCTCGTTTCTTCGCTGCCGGCTCGCCGCGGGCCGGCAGCGATGGGCCCCGTCGCCCTTGGTTGTGGGCCATCCGCCTGTCTCGAACGCGGGGCCGATGCCGTAGTCCGCCTGGAATTCGAAAAAGAAGGGAATGCACGACCATGGATTGCAAGGAACTCGACGCGCGTGCACGCGAGGTGCTGGATTTCGACGACGAGGACCTGGAGGCCAACCGACGGGGCGAACTCTCGCGCGCGCAGGCCGACCGGCTGCAGGGTGAAGAGGACGACCGCGAACGCCTTCTCACCCGGGTTGCCGTCGGTGCCAGCATCGCCGGCCTGGGATTGCTGTTCGTCGACGCGATGCTCGGGCTGACGGTGCTGGCGATCGGCGCCGCCGCGCTCGGCATCCGGGGCGTCAACCGCGCGCGGCGCGGCGGGATCGTGCCCGGCGCGTCCGTGGAGACCATCACCGGGCCGATCGAGCTGCACCGAACGCTGGACCGCAACAACGACGGCTACGAATACCGGCTCTGGGCCGGCATGCAATACGGTGAAACCGCTTCGGGGCTGCCGATCTCCGGCGCCGAGCAGGTGCTCCACGTCGAAAAGGAACTGTTCGAGGCGCTGACCGGCGGGGCCGATTACGCGATCCACCACTTCCGCGGCACGGCGGTGGCTGTCGAATGCCGGAGCGTATCGCCCCGTGATCAGGTCGGTTCGGAAGAAAGGTAGACCGGCGCGAGCGCGTTCAGCCGGGCGCGCTGCGTCTCGTCCAGGTCGGCGGTCATCAGTTCCCGGAACCACCGCTGGGCACGCTCGCCCAACGAGGAGGCGTCGTCGGCCAGCGCCTCGCATCCGGTGAGCCGGATCTCGTCGGCCTTGCCCGAGTCCGGAAAGCGCTCGAGGTAGTTGCCGCAGAGGCGCCCTGCCAGCCGATCCGCTTCCTGGCTGCGCGCGGCCGCGATCAGGGCGCGCATGGACTGCGGCCGTTCGAGGCAGAAATCGGGGTCCAGCGACAGCATCCGATCGGCCCGGTCCACGGCCTCTCCCGGTTTCTCGAACGAATACAACAGCGCTTCGAGGTGCATCTGCGCGTGCAGCAGTCGCGTCTCGCGGGCACCGCTGCGCTCCAGCAGACGAGCGAGTTCGGCGTGCATCTGTCGTGTTCCGCCGCGCTGCCGGATCTGTCGCCAGAGCTGCTCCGGATCGCGGGTGAACCGCTCTGGGCGGCTCGGCGCCTCCGTGTCCGGCTCGATCGGGTTGAGTTCCGCGCGATGGAAGAAGACGGCACGCCCGGCGAGATGAAACCAGCCGAAGACCGCGAAGCTCCAGTATCCGAGCCGGATCACGTTGCGCGCGCCGCGACCGGCATCGACGACGGACAGCGCGGCATTCAGTCCAAGGTAGACCAGCGCCGCGGCCATCAGTACCGCGAACAACCGTGCGTAATCCCGATAGCCGATCCGGGCGGCCAGCCGCAGCCACTGCGTTGGAATCAAGGCCTCGACGAGACTCCGGCTGAGCGTCAGGATGACGGTCGCGGCCGGCAGGACGAGCGCGATCGCGGCGCTTCCGGCGACGACCCCGATCGGGCCGGTATGAATGACCAGCACCGCCAGCAGGAGCGTGGCGATGAGCCAGAGCCCGATATGGCGCACGGCCAGGCCGTCGGCCGATTCCACCGAGCGCGTGCCGGGCGCGCCGGTGTCGCCCTCGGCGCTGCCCAGCAGGATCTCGCTGGCCACGCGGTAGACCATCACCCACAGCAATATGCGAAGGACGAACGCGACCAGACCGGTGAACGGGATCGGAAGAAGCACCAGCAATTCGATCAGCGCGCCCGCGCCGATCACCGCAAACAGCCAATTCCGTACGTCGGCGCGCAGCGGGAAGCGTATTGCATCGCCGAGGCCGAGCGCCGAATCGTCGGTCATCGGTTCAGCCGAGGTGCTTCATGACCCGACCGTCGCGAGACGTTTCCAGGTCGTGCAGCCACGTCCGTCTTGCGACCGAACGCACAGCAGGCGTACTTGTCGCTGCGTCGAGGACGTGCGGGCCGGGCCCGTCGCGGCAGTCGGGTTCATGGATCGTCCGGATCCCCTAGAACATCCCGGTTTCCAGCCGGGCCGCTTCGCTCATCATTTCCTGGTTCCAGGGCGGGTCGAACGTCAGTTCCACGTCGACGCGCTCGACGGTCGGGATGATCTTCAGCCGCGACTGTACGTCGTCGACGAGGAAATCGCCCATCCCGCAGCCGGGTGCCGTCAGCGTCATCCGGACCTCGATCTCGCGTCCGCCGTGAGCGTTCTTGTGGATCTCGCAGTCGTAGATCAGCCCCAGGTCGACGATGTTGATCGGGATCTCGGGGTCGTAGCAGGTCTTGAGCTGCTTCCACACGACGTCCTCGATGTCCTTGTCGGAGGCGTTCTCGGAAACTGCGGGCTTCGGCGGCGGCTCGCGGCCGATGGCGTCGGCGTCGTCGCCGGCCAACCGGAAGAGCCGGCCGTCGACGTAGATCGTGAAGCTGCCGCCCAGCGACTGGGTCAGGTAGCCGGTGGTGCCGGCCGGCAGCTCGACCATCTGGCCTTCGGGAATCAGCGCGACCTCGGCGTCGCGCTCGAACTTTACCGGTGCGTAGGACTGGCTGAACATCGTGATTCGGTAACGACCTGATTCAGGACCAATATTGTACGCTTTCGGAACCTCCCGGACCAGACGCGGTCCGGTGGCTCATTATTCCTTTTCGTCATCGATCCCCAGCGCCCGTTCGGCCGCCTGGCGCGTCATCGGGTGGTAGCCGGGCCTGGCGCGCTCGTAGACTTCGATCGCCCAGTCGCGGCCCCAGTCGGTGGCGGCCAGTTCCTCGTAGAGCGGCCGGGTGAACTTGTTGCGCCCGACTTCGAGCAGGAACGTCTCCAGCCGCTCGATGCCCGGCTCGTAGCGCGTCTCGATGGAGCGGACCAGCCACAGGTAGAGGATCTCGACGTTGCCGGTCCCGGTCAGCCCGAATTCGGCGTCCAGTGCCGCCATCTGCTTGCCGTCGAGCTTGTCGCCGAGACCCAGCAGGAAGTGGCGCCATTCGCTGACGGTCCACTCGTCGGCCGGCAGCTCGGACAGTTCGATCTCGCCGTCCAGCCACTGGCGGCGCCATTCGTCGACGTTGTCGAATGCGCTGGAGGCGGGAAGGACGGCGAACTCGGGCAGGCCGGGTGCGTAGATCCATTCGCGCACCTCTTCCATCGTCACGGCGCCGGGCCGGCGCGGCAGCAGGTCGTTCTCGAGATAGCGGACGAAACGCTCCGTGTCGATGGATTCGAACGCGAAGCGGTCGAAGTAGTCGCGCAGGAACGCGTCGAACGTCTCTCGGCCGAAACGTTCCTCGAGCCAGACCAGGAACAGCCGGCCCTTCGTATACGGCACGCCGGTGAACGCCGCCTCGGGATCGTCCTCGGCCAGGTCGCGTGCCAGAATCTGCTCGTCCCCGGCCAGTTCCTTCAGCTCTTCGCGAAGCTCCATTGCCTCCAGCGTCGCTTCCATCTCGGCGCGCTCGGCGCCGTAGATGCGCTCGACGATGCGGGTTTCGAAATAGGTCGTGAAGCCCTCGTTCAGCCAGAGGTCGCGCCAGCTCGCGTTGGTGACGAGGTTGCCGGACCACGAGTGCGCCAGCTCATGGGCGATCAGCGCCGTCAGCGACTTGTCGCCGGCGATGACCGTCGGCGTGATGAACGACAGCCGCGGATTTTCCATGCCGCCGAACGGGAAGCTGGGCGGCAGGATGAGCAGGTCGTAGCGCTCCCAGCGGTACGGTCCGTACAGCGCCTCGCCGGCGTCGATCATTTCCTCGAGCTCGGAGAACTCCTCGGCCGCGGCGTCGACCAGCGACGGCTCGGCGTAGACGCCCGAGCGCGGGCCGACGGCTTCGAATTCCAGCCTGCCCACGGCGATCGCCATCAGGTACGACGGGATGGGCTGCG
This sequence comes from Candidatus Wenzhouxiangella sp. M2_3B_020, assembly GCA_051428125.1. Classification (GTDB taxonomy): domain Bacteria; phylum Pseudomonadota; class Gammaproteobacteria; order Xanthomonadales; family Wenzhouxiangellaceae. Next base: position 1,973 of record JBPRGD010000267.1, on the reverse strand, counting down.
GCATCTCGAACGTGTAGAGGCCGTCGTCGTGCGTTTCGGCGGGATTGCCGGCCGCGCCCATGACCGCCATCAGGTCGTCGGGCACGCGGACCTGCGCGTCGAAGGTGTAGCGCACCGCCGGCGTGTCTTGCAGCGGCACCCAGGTGCGCGCGAAGATCGGCTGCGACTGCGAGAACAGGAACGGCTCGCCGCTGGTCGTCTGTTCGCCGTTCAGCCACTGCAGGCCGTAGGCCTCGGGCGAGGTCGCGTAATCGATGCGCACGCGATCGACGCCGGGCTCCAGCGCGACGACCAGGGCCGAGCCGAGGTAGCCGCGCTCCTCGTCGGGCGTCGTCAGCCGCCACGACAGGGGTTCCAGGGTGTCGTCTTCGTGGACGCGATTGACGTCCTCGATCTCCAGGCGCCAGGTGTCGAGGACGAGGCGTTCGGCCGAGTCGGTGCGATCCATGTCCAGTGTCACGCTTCCCGACAGGATGCGGCTGGAGAAGTCGGTGACCAGGTCCAGCGACAGGTGCTCGACGCGGACCTCGTCGTGGTTGGAATAGCTGTGCGGGTCGGGGCCGGCGACGATTTCGTGTTCGACGGGCGGCTCGGCCGGCTGGCAGCCGGCCAGCGCTGCGGCGAGCATCGCTGCGGCAAGAGCGAAAAGCGGTCTGTTCATGCGGTTTCCGTGTCCGAAACGAAAGGCGCCGGAGCCCGACGGGCCCCGGCGCCGATACTCTACCAAGCGGCGATTATTCGCCGGGCTTCATCTGCGACTGCAGGTAGTTCTCCTCGCCGACCTTGTCCATGAGCTCGAGCTGGGTTTCCAGCCAGTCGATGTGGTCTTCCTCGTCGCACAGGATCTTCTCGAACAGCTCGCGCGAGACGTAGTCGCGGACTTCCTCGCAGTACTTGATCGCGTCGCGCAGGTCGGGGCAGGCCTGGTGTTCCAGCTTCAGGTCGCATTCGAGCAGCTCGCGGACGTTTTCGCCGATGCGCAGCTTGCCCAGGTCCTGAAGATTGGGAAGCCCCTCCAGGAACAGGATGCGCTTGATGAGATCATCGGCATGTTCCATCTCCTCGATGGATTCCTGGTACTCCTTCTTGCCCAGCGTCTCCAGCCCCCAGTCCTCGAGCATGCGTGCGTGCAGGAAGTACTGGTTGATGGCCGTGAGCTCGTTCTTGAGCACGGTGTTGAGAAACTCGATGACCTTGCTGTCGCCTTTCATGGTCTTGCTCCAATGTCGATGGCCTGAAAACGGGCCTAGGATAACCCATCGTTTGTCGCGCAAATTCATGCATTTGGCGAATGAGAATTGGGTTGATTCTCGTTCGGGATTGTCCCTTGGGTTTCGGCGAATCCAACGGGTTTGCGTTCATCGTGGGCGGCAGCGCCGGTTGCCGGTGAGTCATCCCGGTTCCGTGCCTCGGCGATCGCGCCCTGAAGATCGCTTCCGGAGGATTCCGCAGCCTGGTCTTGTCGGTCCGGGCCACGTCCCCGACGAAACGACTGTCATGACAATCGTCGCGGCGAATTCGCCGCTCCTAAAGAGGTTTGATCGGGCCCGGTTCCATTTCTGTGGGAGGCGCGAATTCGCGCCGACGAGCCTGGCAATCGCGGTCCGGAGACCGCTCCTACAGAATCCTGGCCGGGACGCGGCCCGGCCGATGCATCACGACTGTCATGACGATCGTCGCGGCGAATTCGCCGCTCCCACAGAGGTTTGATCGGGCCCGGTTCCATTTCTGTGGGAGGCGCGAATTCGCGCCGACGAGCCTGGGAGTCGCGGTCCGGAGACCGCTCCTACAGAATCCTGGCCGGGACGCGGCCCGGCCGATGCATCACGACCGTCATGACGATCGTCGCGGCGAATTCGCCGCTCCCACAGGAATTTTCCCGCCGACGAAGCGCGCACAGCGGGCGAAAGACGCGCCCCGAGCCATGCATCACGAAGTCCCCGGAACTGAACGTGCCCGGAGCCTCGAAGGCC
>JBPRGD010000266.1:0-1144 GCA_051428125.1 Candidatus Wenzhouxiangella sp. M2_3B_020 | reverse complement strand
ATCGCCCCGCCAGCGGACGTGTCGATGGATGAAGACGGCAATTTGCAGCTTGACGAAGCCACGCATATCGCGGTGGATATGAGCAAGGGATCGGACTTGATGCCGACCACCACGTCAACCACGGAACTGAATACGGCACTCGATAAGGCGCGGATGGAGGAACACGAACCGCGGTCGTTGCAGCGTGACTTGATTTTCCTCGCTGCGGGCGCGGTTATCGCCGTGGTGTTCGGTGGGATGGTTATGGGCATGAACGCGGTGATATAGTGTTATGAGTGATTCATACCGCGCGGCACTCGTCAAGTGGTTGCCCACGGTCGCCCTCGGAAGCATCCTCGTGTTGGCGGCCCTCGGCGGCGTGCAACCCACAATCGGCGCGCTGTTCGTCGTGGTTATCGTGCAAGGACTGTGGATCGGTGTGCCGAAGGCTGCGTATCGTCTCGGTGGGTTTATCGCGGCGCGGCGGAACGGGAACGCGGAGTAGCGCGCTCGTATTCTAACACGGCTTTTCCACACGAGTTGCAGACGTACATCCTACGCCCGTCACTGTTCGCGTCGGGTTTACTCACGAAGTTACCGCAGTGCTTGCACCGCGGGGTTTGCTCTTGCCAGTGGTTGTGTTTATGGTGATGGTTGCGCGTGATTTCGTCCATCCGTCCGTGTGTTTACCTCGGGTTAGCGTGTAAAGCGTTCGGTGTGACCGTGCGGGGTGGAAGTGAAAGTGGTGTGTGCCAAACCACTAAGGCGTTTGCCGCGGGATATACGCTATACCAATGGTTAACATCAACACCGGCACGGGAAGTGGTGGTGGCGGTGGGGGTTCGAATATCCAGCTATCGCGGGAGGATTTAGGGCTTGACGACTCGGGCGGGAGTGGTGGGAGTAGCGACCGCGACACGCGGCAACAGGACCGCGACCCGTTCGAAGGCGCACAGACGGGTTCTGACGTGTTCCAGCCGGGGCAGACAATCAATCGGTCGCGGCGGACGGCGAACGGCGACACGAGTGGAACGTCGGACGCTGACGGTGGTGGTAGCGGTGGCGGGGTGACGCAAGAACAGCAACAGGACATTAACCAGCAGTTTCGGAACGCGGAAGCGCGTGGCGCGTTCCGCGAACAGGCGGCGCAGCAACTCGGGGTGAG
>JBPRGD010000265.1:0-11569 GCA_051428125.1 Candidatus Wenzhouxiangella sp. M2_3B_020 | reverse complement strand
GTTCCGGTTCTGGCCATCGACGGGCCTTCGGGCGCCGGCAAGGGAGCGGTCTCGGCATCGGTGGCGCGTCGACTGGGCTGGAACGTCCTCGATTCCGGTGCCGTATACCGTTCCGTCGCGCTGGCGGCGGTGGAGGGCGGTGTCGATGCCGACGATGCCGATGCGCTGGTCGAACTGGCCTCGGAGCTGCCGCTGGCATTCCGGGCCGGTGCCGACGGCATCGACGTGCTGCTCGAGGGGCGCGACGTCGGCGCCAGCCTGCGCACCGAGGCCGTCAGCATCATGGCCTCGCGCGTGGCCGCGATCCGCGAGGTCCGGGACGCGCTGCTGCAACTGCAGCGCGAGTGCCGGCGTCCGCCGGGCCTTGTCGCCGACGGCCGCGACATGGGCACGATCGTGTTCCCGGACGCCGATCTGAAGATCTTTCTCGAAGCCAGCGTCGAGGAACGCGCGAAAAGACGGTATAAGCAGTTGAAGCAAAAAGGGGAAAGTGTTATTCTTCCGCGTCTTTTGCAGGACATGCAGGCTCGGGACCGAAGGGACCGCGAGCGTGCCATCGCCCCGACGGTGCCGGCCCCCGACGCGGTGGTTGTCGATTCGACCCACTTGTCGCTGGAAGAAGTCATCGCACGGGTGATCCGGCTGGCCGATGAGCACATCGGTCGTCGCGACCTGCAGAAGTAACAGCCGTAATCAATGCAGTCGTGCATCGGAAGGCCGTTTCCAGGGCCTGACGGTGCGTTCTTTCAACGAGCGTCCGCCCTTGCGGATGCAGAAGACAAGATCCAACGGGACCACTTTTGAGTACATCAGCTGCCCGAGTCTTGCAGGAATCCAGCAATTCAATGACCGAATCATTTGCCGAACTTTTCGAACAGACCATCGATGAATCCAAACTCCGTCCGGGCGCGATCGTCAACGGACGGGTCGTAGAAATCCGCGAAGACGTCGTCGTCGTCAACGCCGGGCTGAAGTCGGAGGGCATCGTGCCCATCCACCAGTTCATGAGCCCCGACGGTGAACTCGAAGTCGAGACCGGCGACGAGGTTGAGGTCTCGCTGGACGCCGTCGAGGACGGTTTCGGCGAGACGCGGCTTTCGCGCGAGAAGGCCAAGCGCTCGCGGATCTGGGACAAGCTGGAGACGGCCCACGAGGCCGAAGAGAACGTGATCGGCCAGATCACGGGCAAGGTCAAGGGCGGCTTTACCGTCAGCATCGACGGAATCCGGGCGTTTCTCCCGGGCTCGCTGGTCGATGTCCGGCCGGTGCGCGATCCGAGCTACCTCGAGGGCAAGGACCTGGAGTTCAAGATCATCAAGCTGGATCGCCGTCGCAACAACCTCGTCGTTTCGCGGCGTGCCGTCGTCGAGCACGAGTTCGCTGCCGAGCGCGAGGATCTCATCGAGCGCCTCGAAGAGGGCGCGGTCGTCAAGGGCGTGGTCAAGAACCTCACCGACTACGGCGCGTTCCTGGACCTGGGCGGCATCGACGGTCTGCTCCACATCACCGACATGGCCTGGAAGCGCGTCCGGCACCCGTCCGAAGTCGTCGAGGTCGGCGACGAGCTGGAAGTCCGCGTGCTGCGCTTCGACCGCGAACGCATGCGCGTTTCGCTGGGTCTCAAGCAGCTGGGCGAGGATCCCTGGGACAACATCGACCGGCGCTATCCGCCGGGCTCGCGCCTGTTCGGACGCGTCACGAACATTACCGACTACGGCTGCTTCGTCGAGATCGAGGACGGCGTCGAAGGCCTGGTCCACGTCTCGGAAATGGACTGGACCAACAAGAACGTCAACCCGAACAAGGTCGTCCACATCGGCGAAGAGGTCGAGGTCATGGTCCTGGACGTCGACGCCGAGCGCCGGCGCATCTCCATGGGCATGAAGCAGGTACGGCCCAACCCGTGGGAGGCGTTCGCCGCCATGCACAACAAGGGAGACAAGGTCTCGGGCACGATCAAGTCCATCACCGACTTCGGCATCTTCATCGGCCTCGAGGGCGACATCGACGGGCTGGTTCACCTGTCCGACATTTCGTGGATGACCCCCGGAGAAGAGGCGATCCGCAACTTCCGCAAGGGCGAGGAAGTCGAGGCGGTGGTGCTCGCCGTCGATCCCGAGCGGGAGCGCATCTCGCTGGGCATCAAGCAGCTCGACCAGGATCCGTTCGCCACCTACATGGCCGAACACCCGCGCGGTTCCATCGTCACGGGCCGGGTCCGAGAAATCGATGCCAAGGGTGCGGTCGTCGAACTGGCCGACGGCGTAGACGGCTACCTCAAGGCCAACGACATGGCGAAGGAACGGGTCGACGACGCGACCAAGATGTACAGCGTCGGCGACGAGGTCGAAGCCAAGTTCGTCGCCCTCGACCGCAAGTCGCGCAACCTGACGCTGTCGATCCGCGCCAAGGACGAGGACGAGCTCGCCGATGCAGTCGATCAGTACCAGCAGCCGAAGTCCGGCGGCACCAAGCTCGGCGAGCTGCTCCGGGAACAGCTCGGCAAGGATTGATAATCGGGCAGCAGCGTTCTTCGGGCGGGTCGTTCACCGGTCCGCCCGGCTTTCCCAGGCAAGTGAGTCTCGGCATGACGAAGTCGGAGTTGATCGAAAAGCTGGCGCAGCAACAGCAGCATTTGAGCCAGACCGACGTGGATCTGGCGGTTCGTTCCATCATCGAGCAGATGAGCGCGGCACTGGCCGAAGGCGACCGGATCGAGATCCGCGGCTTCGGCAGTTTCTGCCTGCACTTCCGGCCGCCCCGGATCGGCAGGAATCCCAAGACCGGCGACTCCGTCGCCCTGCCGGGCAAGCATGTTCCGCACTTCAAACCGGGCAAGGAACTCCGTGAGCGCGTGAATCAGGCGGCGGAGAACTGAGCCGATGTGGCGCTGGCTGCTCGGAATCGTGATCGTCGTTTCCGTGGCTGGCGGAATCGTGATCGGCGCGCTGAATCCCGAGCCGGTCGCGGTGGACCTCGCGCTGTTCCAGTGGGCTGCCCCGGCAGGAATCGTCATCGTCGTCGCCTGCGCGGCCGGCTTCGCGCTGGGAGTGATCGTCGCCGCGCTTGCGTTGCTGCTGCGGCGGCCGCGCAGCAGGAGTGCAGGGGGAAGCGCGAGCCTCCCGGATGCCTGATCCCATCTGGTTCGTCGCGGCCCTGGTGCCGCTGGCGGGCTGGTCCGGATGGAGACTGGCGGCAAGCCGCTCGCGGCACGGCGAGCGCCGTCACCGCCAGGCGATCTCGACGAACTACTTTCGCGGCCTGAACTACCTGCTCAATGAGCAGCCCGACAAGGCCATCGAGGTGTTCCTCAAGCTCGCCGAAATCAACGCGGACACGGTCGAGACCCATCTGGCGCTAGGCAACCTGTTCCGCCGGCGCGGCGAGATGGACAGGGCGATCCGTTTCCACCGCCACATCATCGGTCGATCGAATCTCAGCGAGGAGCACCGCACGCAGGCGCTGCTCGAACTCGGCGAGGATTACATGCGCGCCGGACTTCTCGACCGTGCCGAAAAGCTGTTTTCCGACCTGACCAGGGACGGACGCTATTCCGAGCACGCCGTGCGCAGCCTGTTGTCGATCTACCAGCAGGAAAAGGACTGGAAGCACGCGATCGTGCAGGCGCGCAAGCTCGAGCAGGTCGCCGACCGCGATGCGTCTCCGCTGATCGCGCAGTTCCACTGTGAACTCGCCTCCGAGGCCTGGGACGCCGACGAGCCCGAAAATGCCTACGGTCACCTCGATATCGCTCTTGCGACCCACCGCGAATGCACGCGGGCGCACCTCCTGCGGGCCGAGTTCGATGCCGCACGGGGCCGCTGGGAGGACGCCGCGACGCATTATCGCGCCGCCTGCGAACTCGATCCGGATATCGTCGTGCTCGTCGATGACGCGCTTGCGCGGTGTTTTTCCGAACTGGGACGGGAGGACGAGCTTCTGGGCTGGCTCCAGCAACTGGCCAGCCGCGGAAGCACGATTGCGCCGGTTCTGGCATTCGCATCGATACAGGCACGCCGCGACCCGGAGCGCGCGACGACGTTTCTACTCAAGCAGCTCCAGCAGCGCCCCACGGCGCGGGGACTCCACCAGCTGCTCGAGCTGATGCACGGTCACGATCATCCGGTCGATCCCATCGATCGCGATCTGCTGCGGGACCTGATGCGACGCCTGCTCGAGGACCAGCCGCGGTTCCGCTGTTGCCAGTGCGGCTTCAGCGGTCAGACATGGCACTGGCAGTGTCCCAGCTGCCGGGAGTGGGAAACCACGCGTCCCGTCGTGGGCGTGCTGGGCGAATGATGGAATTCGCGTGGCCAATGGTGCTGGCCGGCGCGGCCAGTTTCTCGCTCACGCCCGTGGCAAGGCGCTATTCGCTTCGCCGGGATCTGCTGGACCGGCCGGGACCGCGTCGAAGCCACGTCGGCACGATACCTCGCGGCGGCGGCCCGGCCCTGCTCGTCGCGTTGATCGTCGGTGCCCTGTGGATTCCGGATTCCCGATCGCTGGCCTTCGTCGCCGGCGGCCTGGCCATCGGCCTGCTCGGCTGGTGGGAGGACCATCGCCCCGTGGCCGTTCGCTGGCGGCTGCTTCTGCAGGCCGGGGTGGCGGCCGCGGTCGCGCTGTGGTGGGGGCCGGTCGAGTCCATCGGCATCGGCCGCGGCGCGCTGGAGGAACCATGGTTGTGGACGCCGCTGGCCGTCGTCGCCATCGTCTGGCTGGTCAACCTCTTCAATTTCATGGACGGATCGGACGGACTTGCAGCATCCCAGGCATTCGTGTCCGCGGCGCTGTTCGGCGTGTCGTTCGCATGGCTGGCCGAGTCGGCACTGGCCGCGATCGCCTGGGTTTCCGCCGCCGCCGCGCTGGGCTTCCTGTTCTGGAACTGGCCGCGCGCCTCGATCTTTCTGGGCGATTCCGGCTCGTTGCTGCTCGGCTGGTGCATGGCGTTTCTTGCGCTGGGCGGGGCGGTGACCGAGTCGGTCCCGGTGTGGCTGTCGTTCATCATCGTCTCGCCGTTCGTCGTCGACGCCACGACCACGCTGGCATGGAGATTGATGCGCGGGGCGCGATGGTATACTCCGCACACCGAGCATGCGTACCAGTACCTGATTCGCATGGGCTGGAGCCACCGGCGTGTCCTGCTGGCGTGGATCGCGCTGAATGCCCTGCTGGTCGTGCCGTCGTGCATGCTGGTGTTGTGGAGGCCGCAGCTCGGATTGGGGATCGCTGCGGTTCTTGTCGTGGTTCTTGTGGGAGTCTGGGCCTTGGTTCATTTCGTTATGGCAAAGGAACGCTTGACGATATGAACTTCCGCGTTCTCCGACGGCCCCCCAGGTACCAGAACGTTCGCATCCTGGTCGTGATCCACGACCTCGTGGTCGGCCTGTTCGCCTGGCTGGCCGCCCGCTGGCTTGCCGGCGCGCTGTTCGGCGCGACCTGGCCCGCGCCGCTGGGATTGGCCGTCGAAGGCTCGCTCCTGATGTCCATCCAGGGCTTCGTATACTGGCGGGTGGGCCTGTATCGAGGCCTCTGGCGTTTCGCGAGCCTCCCCGATCTGGGCAACCTGGTGCGTGTCTCGCTGCTGGGCTCGATCGTGATCGGCACCGTGCTGCTCGTCATGGAGTACGGCATCGAGACCGTCGCGCCGATGCTGTGGATCTATCCGCTGATCCTGCTGGCCGCGCTCGGTCTGCCCCGGCTGGCGTTCCGGACCTTCAAGGACATGCGCACCGAGGTTCGCTGGCGACGCACGAGCCAGCGCACTCTGATCATCGGCGCCGGCCGTTCCGGTCGCTTGCTGCTGCCCGAGCTTCGGCAGCGGGGTGGTTTCGAGATCGTCGGTTTTCTCGACGACAACGAGCGGCTCAAGGGCGCGGAAATCGACGGCGTGCCGGTGCTCGGCGATACGGCGCGCCTGCCGCGCATCGTGCGCGAGGCCGCGATCGACCTCGTCGTGCTGGCCGTCCCGTCGGCGACCAACCAGCAGATGCAGCGCCTGGTTTCGCTCTGCGAGCAATCCGCGGTGGAGTTCAAGACCCTGCCCACGCTCAAGGAGCTGGGCGCCAGCATCACCCGGTTCGAAGACCTCAAGCCGGTGGCCATCGACGACCTGCTCGGTCGTGATCCGGTTTCGCTGGACTGGGACGCGATCCGGGCCGGCCTGGCCGGCAAGCGGGTGCTCGTCACCGGCGGCGGCGGGTCCATCGGTGCCGAACTGTGCCGGCAGATTGCGCGGCTGGACCCTGCCGGGCTCGTCGTCGTCGACAGCTCGGAGTACAACCTCTACCGTATCGATTACGGGTTGCGCAACGAGTTCCACGATCTCGTGCTCGATACGGTACTCGGCGATGTCTGCGATTCGGCCGTGGTCGAAACGCTGGTATCCCGACATCGGCCCGAGGTCATCTTCCATGCCGCGGCCTACAAGCATCTGCCGATGCTGCAGAACCAGGTGCGGGAGGCCTTCCGGAACAACGTCATCGGCACCGTCCGCTTGGCGGACGCCGCGGCGCGGCACGACGTGCAGACCTTCGTGTTGATCTCGACCGACAAGGCGGTCAATCCCTGCAACGTCATGGGTGCGACCAAACGGATCGCGGAGTTGTATTGCCAGCAGGTCAACTCCCGGACCGACACCCGTTTCATCACGGTGCGCTTCGGCAACGTGCTGAACTCGACCGGTTCGGTCGTACCGCTGTTCAACGAACAGATCCGGAAGGGCGGCCCGGTCACGGTCACGCACCCCGAGATTTCCCGCTACTTCATGACCATCGCCGAGGCCGGGCAGCTGATTCTGCAGGCCGCGGTGCTGGGCGAGGGGGGCGAGGTCTTCGTGCTCGACATGGGTCAGCCCGTCCGGATCAGCTATCTGGCCGAGCAACTCATCCGGCTGGCGGGCAAGGTGCCGGGCGAGGACATCGAGATTCTCTATACGGGGCTGCGTCCCGGGGAGAAACTGTTCGAGGAGCTGTTCCACGAACACGAATCCTATGCCAGCACCGGCCACGAGAAGATCCTCCTGGCGCGCAACGGTGAAGCCAGGGTCGCGAATCTCGAGGAATCCGTACGAACTGCCGAGGGTGCCGTTCAGCGCTACGATTCCGAGAGGATTCGCGAGATCGTGACGCAGCTGGTTCCGGAAATGGGCCGGCTTCCCCGCAAGGAACGCAACGTCGTTCCGATGAACCGGGCATGACCCGGGCCCGGCCCGTAGAAGATCTGCGCCCCCCGCAGCCGGCCGAGCGCGGCCGCGTGGAAGCGTTCGGCTTCAGGTCCAAGGCCCTGGCGGGCAATCCGCTGGGCGACCCCGCAGAACGCGACGTGCTGGTCTATCTGCCTCCCGGCTACGACGCCGATGAAGATCGCCGATATCCGGTGCTCTGGTCGCTGGCGGCCTACACGAGTTCCGGCCAGGCCCAGGTCGCATGGCGCAACCACGGCGAGAACCTGCCCCGGCGTCTGGATCGTCTTGTCTCGGAACGGGGAATGCCTCCGGCCCTGGTCGTGATGCCGGATACGTTTACATCGCTGGGCGGCAACCAGTTCGTCGATACGCCGGCGATGGGGCAGTACGCCACCTACGTCGCCGAGGAACTGGTGCAGGAAGTCGACCGGCGCTACCGTACGATCGCCGAGCCCGAGGCGCGCGGGCTGTTCGGGAAGTCGTCCGGCGGCTTCGGAGGATTGCATATCGCCACGCGGTTCCCCGGCCGGTTCGGCGGTGTCGTCAGCCATGCCGGCGATTGCGGGTTCGACCGCGTCTACCAGCGCGACTTCGTTTCGGCCTGCGACGAACTCGCTTGCTGGGACCTGGATCTCGAGGCGTTCGTGCGCGGATTCTGGCGAGCGCGCCGTCCGTCCGGACGGGGGTTCCACACGCTGATGACGCTATGCCTGGCGGCCAGCTATTCGCCTCGGCCCGGACGACCTCTGAATCTCGCGCTGCCGTTCGATCCCCGCACGGCGCGGGTGGACGAGGCGATCTGGAGCGAGTGGCTGGAGTTCGACCCGGCGCGCTACGGTGAGAACGAGTTCGGCGCTCTCGCGAAGCTGCGCGGACTCTGGCTGGATGCCGGAAGCCGCGACCAGTACTTCATCCATTACGGCACGCGCGAGCTCGCCGACCGGCTTGCAGCCGCCGGCATCGACCACCACCACGCCGAGTTCGACGGCACGCACAGCGGACTGGACTGGCGCCTGGACGAATCGCTGCCCTGGCTGGTCGAGCGGCTCGAAACCGGCGGTTGAATCAGGACCGATCCGGTGCGATATACTGGATCGTGTTCCACTCAGCCAAGGTGATTCCGAGATGTTGACCGTCACTCCCGATGCGCGGGACTACTTCGCCAAGCTGCTCTCCGATCAGCCCGAGGACACCCAGTTGCGGCTGTCAGTCCGGAACCCGGGAACGCCGACGGCGGACGTCCAGCTGAATTTCTGTCCGCCGGGCGGCCAGCAGGAGCGTGACGAGCCGGTCGACTGCGGCGTGTTCACGCTGTTCGTTTCCGAGGAAGGCCGCGAGGCGCTGGACGGTGCCATGATCGATTTCGAGCGGACCGAGACCGGCGGCGAACTCAGCATCCGGGCTCCGGGTCTCCGGGGCCAGAAACCGGACGACGATGCGCCGTTGCACGAGCGCGTCAGCTGGGTGCTGGAATCTAGAATCAATCCCATGGTGGCCTCGCACGGGGGCATGGTCTCGCTGGTGGAGGTCACCGACGACAATGACGTCCTGTTGCGGTTCGGGGGCGGATGCCACGGCTGCGGGATGGTCGACGTGACGCTGAAGCAGGGGGTCGAAACCCAGCTCAAGGAACTCGTGCCGGAAATCCGTAGCGTGCGCGACGCGACGGATCACAGTACCGGCGAGAATCCGTATTACGCCTGATCGCCGGGCAGGGTGGCCCGACGCGGACCGTCAGTCGATGGACAGGTCGGTCAGTCCTTCCTGCCGCGAGTACCATGCAGCCAGGTCGGCGATGTCCTGATCGCTGAGATTGCCGGCGAAACCCGCCATGACGGCGTTCTGGCGATCGCCGTTGCGATAGCTCTTCAGCGCGTGGACGAGGTAGTCGGCGTGCTGGCCGGCCAGTTTCGGATAGCTCGGCTGGAGACTTTCATTGCCCGTTCGCCCGTGGCAGGACTGGCAGACCTGGGATTTCTCCAGCCCGCGGCGGTAGTCGCCCTGTGCGGCGTCGGCGGGTGCGGCAAGGCCGGTGACAAGGGTCGCTGCGGCGAAGATTGCGATGACCCGGCTCATGATTCGTTCTCCGTGAAGCTGACGAAGTAGGCGGTCACATCCAGGATGTCCTGGTCCGATAACGTCGACGCCTGCGCCTGCATCGTGGCGTGCTTGCGCGTACCGGCCCGATAGGCCTCGAGCGCGCTGATCAGGTATTCCTGGTTCTGCCCGCCCAGCTTGGGCACCGTGTAGGTCGGGTAGACGTTCTTGTAGAACGGGATGCCGTGGCAGCCCGTGCACGTGTACGCGATCTTTTCGCCGCGTTCGGGGTCGCCCTGGTCCTGGGCCGCGGCCGTTGCCGGATTGACGAACGGGGCGAGCATGACCATCAGGACGGCAGTCCGGATCAGACGCATATCGAATCGTTCCTGGAAATCGAGCACGGTATTATAGCGGCGATGCGGGTTCAGATGAGGCTCGGCTGGTACAATCCGCACTCGTTCCGAACCCGATGGCGAAGATCGCCGGACGAGCGACACCGGGGGCGTGCCGCATCGAACGGCGGTCATGCCGGTCGCCGGGTACTCGCGCAACGAATCGACCTCAACGACAAGATTGCAGCCGAATGAAACGACTCGACCCGCTCGACCTTTACCAGATCGCCGACGAACTCACCGAAGAGGAACGCATGATTCGCGATTCGGTCGCGCGCTTCGTCGACGAGCGCGCGCTGCCGCTGATCCCCGAGTGCTTCGACGAGGGCCGTTTTCCCAGCGAGCTGATCGGCGAGATCGCGGAGATGGGGCTTCTGGGCTCCAGCCTCGAGGGCTACGGTTGCGCCGGCCTGAACTCGGTGAGCTATGGCTTGATCTGCCAGGAGCTGGAACGCGCCGATTCGGGGCTGAGGAGCTTCGTTTCCGTCCAGTCCTCGCTGTGCATGTACCCGATTCACGCATTCGGCTCGGAAGAGCAGCGTGAGCGCTGGCTGCCGGCGATGGCCCGCGGCGAAATCATCGGTTGCTTCGGGCTGACCGAGCCGCAAGGCGGATCCGATCCCGCCAACATGAAGACGCATGCCAGGCGCGACGGCGATGACTGGATTCTCAACGGCGCGAAGATGTGGATCACCAACGGGAGCATCGCGCAGATCGCGATCGTCTGGGCCCGCACCGACGACGGCGTGCAGGGATTCGTCGTCGAGACCGATTCCGAGGGATTCGAAGCTCGGGACGTGAAGGCCAAGATGTCGCTGCGCGCTTCGGTCACCTCGGAGCTGTACTTCGACAATGTCCGGGTGCCCGACGCCAACCGCCTGCCCAACGTCAGCGGCCTGAAGGGTCCGCTGTCCTGCCTGACGCAGGCTCGCTACGGCATTACCTGGGGGCCCATCGGCGCCGCGATCGCGTGCTTCGACGAAGCGCTGAACTACACCGGTGATCGCGAGTTGTTCGAGCGGCCGCTGGCGGCCAACCAGGCGGTGCAGATCAAGCTTGCCGACATGGCCAGGAGAATCACGCAGGCGCAGCTGATGGCGCTGCGGCTGGGTCGGCTCAAGGACGCGGGCGACATGCACCCCACGCAAGTCAGCCTGGCCAAGTGGAACAACGTGCGCATGGCGCTTGACATCGCGCGCGAATGCCGCGATCTGCTCGGCGGCTCGGGCATCACGCTGGAATACGCGCCCATCCGCCACATGCTCAACCTCGAATCGGTGATCACCTACGAGGGCACCGAGACCATCCACCAGCTCGTCGTCGGCCGCGAACTGACGGGGTTGAGTGCGTTCTGAGGGGGGGTGTCGAGGTTGGTGCCCGCTTCCGGCGTCTGCGGGGATGCTCGGGTTCTGTGCCTGTAGGGACAAGTGAATAGTGAATAGTGAATAGAAAAACCGGAAACCGAGCTTCCGGCACAAGGCCGGGCCAAGGTGGTTTTTCTATTCACTATTGAGCGAGCGCCAGCGAGCGGACGATTTACGATTCACTGGCCGAGCGTAGCCCGGATCGCCGACTCGGCACGAACCCCTTAGAGGGCGCCGGAACCAAACGGCCCCCCGAGAATTCTGGTGCCGAGGAGAGGACTCGAACCTCCACGGGATACCCCACCAGGACCTAAACCTGGCGCGTCTACCAATTCCGCCACCTCGGCACGACGTGGATTCTACCGCGCGTGGTCCCGACCGGCGGGATTTCGATCGCCGGCCGGCTGCGGGCAGAGCGTTGGTGCCGTACCGACCTCGGGCTGGAAATCCGCGGATCCCGGGTTCATCCGAGCCATCCGTGGCCGGGCATCGCGAAGGTCCGGGAGAGGCAGCGCTGGTCCGCGCGCCGGGGAATGGTGCCCAGGGGGAGACTCGAACTCCCACGTCCTATCGGACACTAGCACCTGAAG
>JBPRGD010000264.1:0-11335 GCA_051428125.1 Candidatus Wenzhouxiangella sp. M2_3B_020 | reverse complement strand
TGCTCCGCGGCGAGTCCGAATTCAGCGTCGCCGAACGGGAACTGATGGCCGCCTACGTTTCGGGCATCAACAGCTGCCGCTACTGCTACGGCGCGCACGCTGCGGTTGCAAAACTCTATGGGATTTCCGAGCAATTGATCGCCGATCTGCTGAGTGACGCCGAACACGACGACGTCGACGAACGACTGTGGCCGGTATTCAAGTATATCCGCAAGCTCACGCTGACGCCGACCAACGTCGTGCAGGCCGATGCCGATGCCGTGTTCGCCGCCGGCTGGAGCGAGCAGGCGCTTTACGATGCCGTCAACATCTGCTGCCTGTACAACTTCATGAATCGCTTCGTCGAAGGCCTGGGATTGACGCCGATTCCGGAACAGTTCGACCTCGAAGGAAAGATGATTACGGAAAAAGGCTATAACGGCATGGTCGCTGAGTTCGGCCTCGAATCGCCCGTGGATCGGCTCGTATGAAAACGATGGCCCGGTGGTCGGGCCCCGCCGTTGATCGACCGGATGTCCTACGAATAGAGGAGACTTGAAAATGGCGACTTCCCCCGACGGCGGCGAAACCGCCCGGATCGAAGCCGTGATGAAGGCCTATGTAGAGGGGGGACGCACCGGCAGGGTCAAAACGCTGCGCCCGATCTTTCACGAACTGGCGACCATCTGCGGCTACGTCGGCCCGAACCTGTTCGCCGGCCCGATCGAGATGTTCTACGACTGGCACGAGGAAAACGGCGCGGCTTCCAGCCTGAAGGTGCTGGATACGCGGATCGACGTCGAGGGCATGGCGGCCAGCGTCCGTATCGAACTCGACGACTGGACCGGCCACCGCTTCACCGACTTCTTCACCCTGGTCCGCTTCGACGGACAGTGGCAGATCATGAGCAAGGTGTTCTACCTGCATCCGGAACAGCCTTAGTTCCATGACCGGTCCCGAAGAGAAATCGGCCGAGGCAGCCAGTGGCTCGCACGACGCCGGCACGTCGGCCCGCGGCAAGGCCGACCGCCTGAACCGCTGGTTGACCTTGGGCGCCAACCTGGGCGTTGTCCTTGGCCTGATCATCCTGATCGTCGAGGTTCGGCAGAACGCCGCCTTGACGCGGGCGCAGATGGAGACCGGCAGGAACGATCTCCTCGCCCAGATCGAGTTGAGCCTAGCGCAGCCGGACATCGCTTCTGCGTGGGTCAAGTCCATTCGTGATCCGGAGACGATGACCGACGTCGAAGTGCGCCAGGTCGAATCGCACCTGGTCAGCGTGATGCTGCAGCTCGATCACATGTTCCGCATGGAGCAGATCGGCCTGGTATCGCGCGACGCCGCTCGAATGCACGCGCAGAACGTCGTTCCGTACTACTTCGGCAGCCGTCACGCCAAGAACTGGTGGCACTGGCAGGAGACCGGGTGGGCGGGCACGCCGATGATGGAGGCTGTCGGCCCGATCGTGGACAATGTCGAAGACGACTTCATGCTGCGCTATCTCGAAGGAACGCGGATCGGCAGAACCATCGGCAAGCCGGCCAGCACCGAGGAAATCGAACGCGAAGCGCGGCGCTTCATGGAGGACTATGGAGCGGACCTGCGCAATCACGATCGAGCGTCGCTGGCCGCGCGATACGCCCCATCCGGCGCGACGATACTGTTCAACGGCGTACCGTTCCCCGGCAGCTTCGACGAAATCGCTGAGCGCTACCGGGACCAGTGGTCCGGCCCGACCGATTTCGGATGGAATGACCTTTTCTTCGACGTGCTGGGACCGGACTCGATCGTCGTGACCGGCACGTTCGACTGGGGTACGCCCGACGGTCCGGAGCGCTACACCTATGCAAACGTCCTGCAGCGTCACGACGGTGAATTCCGGATCCGGCGGGAAGTCGAGACGCGGTTACCCGCTCTGCCGAGCGACGCGCCATGATCCCGCGCAGCGTCATCACGCACCTGCACGACCGGAACTGCGGCGTACATCTCCAGCGCGCGGGACGGTCGGAAAAGATCGCTCAGGCCATCGGCTTCCTGTGCTCCAACGCGGCCAGCTACATCACCGGCTGGACGCTGACACCGGACGGCGGCTTCATGCTGACGCTCTGAGCGCTACCGTCTAGCCGCGATTCCATTCAACCCGCAGTCACTCCAGGAGTTCCGCCATGAAACGAATCGTTATCGGTATCTTGCTACTGGTCGGTACCGGCCCGATCGTTGCCGACGCTTCCAAGCCAGCGGATCCGCGAGCGATCGTGGAAAGCGTCTACACCGCCTTCGCCGAGGGCAACATGAACACCTTCGCCGGCCTGATGTCGCCGGACATCGTCTGGAACGAGGCCGAGGGAAACCCGTACGCCGACCGCAATCCATATATCGGACCCGATGCCGTGATGGCCGGTTTGTTCGCGCGTCTTGCCGCCGACTGGGACGACTTCAGCGCGACACCCGGCGAGTTCGTCGTCGACGGCGATCGTGTCGTGGTCTTCGGCCGCTACAAGGAAACCTGGAAGGCCACCGGCAAGACGATCGACATCCCGTTCGTGCACTCCTGGACGGTAAGCGATGGTCGGCTCATCGAGTTCCAGCAGTTTACGAACACCGCGGCGTTGGTCGAGACGATGGGCGAACGCCCCGGCCCCGCGGACACGGAGGAACGGACACAAGCCTACGAGCAGATCGCCGTTTTCCCGGCCGATCGCTCCCTGGTGCGTCCCGAAGACGGCGTCATGCTGGCCGACGGCACGCTGCTGATCGCCGACCAGCGACACGGCCTGGTGGCGCTGGCGACGGACGGCTCGATGCGGCCGTTCGGCGATTTCGCCTCGGCCGGCTATGTGCACGAACCGCCCGAGCGCAGCGCCGGCCCAAACGGCGTGGCCATGGAACCGGACGGCATCCACGTGCTGGTGGCCGATATCCTGACCGGGGCCATTTACCGCATCAACACCGAAACCGAGCAGGTGGTTCGAATCCATCAGCATGAATTCGGCGCCAACTCGGCCCGGCGCGACAGCAGCGGTGCGGTCTGGTTTACCCAGTCGACCCGCAACCGCGCCGGCCCCGATTCCGAAGCCCGGATGTTTGCCGCGGTCGACTCGCGATCGCTGGACGGCGCGCTGTTCCGGCTTCCGCCGCCGGCCGACGGTTCGGACGAACCGGTCGCCGAACGCAAGGTCGCGGGACTGGCCTTCGGCAACGGCGTCGCTCTCGACGAGGTGGGGGACCGTCTCTACGTGGCCGAGACCATGGCGGACCGGATCGTCTCCTACCGTCTGGACGTCGAGGCCGGCTCCCTCACCGAGGGTCGCATCCTGGCCGAGCTGCCGACGCCGGACAACATCGAGCTCGACTCGGCCGGCAACCTCTGGGTCGCCTCGCCGATTGCCAACGCGCTGCTCGTCGTCGATACGGAATCCGGCGAATGGGCGTCGGCTTTCCATCCACGAACCGAAGCGCACGCTCGGATGATGACCGAATGGCAGCGCCGGGCCGGAACCGGCGAACCGCGTCTGGAACTGTTCACGCCCGATATGTGGGAACCGCTGCCCGGCCTGATCACGGGGCTGATCCTGGCGCCGGACAACGAGACGATCTACCTGACCGGGCTCGGCGATTCGCTGGTCGAGCTCGTGCCGTCGGAACAATGAGAATGCATGGGAGTAATAGTCGATGATCGGATACGTCGTTCTTGGTACCAACGACCTCGCACGCGCCGCGTCCTTCTATGACGCGCTGCTCGCCGAACTGGGCGCCGAGCGCATGATGGAATTCGGCGAACGGGGCTTTGCCTGGGGCAAGGCGATGGACCAGCCGATGCTCTGCGTCATGACCCCGTACGACGGTCAGCCGGCCGCTCCGGGCAACGGCGTGATGACGGCGATCGCGGCATCTTCGCGGGACCAGGTCGACCGGATCCACGCCAGGGCACTCGAACTCGGCGGCACCGACGAAGGGACTCCGGGTCTGCGGGCCGCAGGCGGGGACGGATTCTACGCGGCCTACTTCCGAGACCTGGACGGCAACAAGCTCGACGTGTTCAGCTATGGATGAGCGTCGGCGGACGCTACTCGAGAAAGCGTGGCTTGGCCCGACCCCGATGGCCCACGGTCTGCTGCCGGCCATTTTCGCGTTGTTGACGACGGGCGCCGTCGCACGAGACCTACCCGATCCGCTGGAGGCCGGCTGGAACGGCGAATCCGTCTGCGAGGCCTTGCACGACGACGCCGAACAGCGCGTGCTCCGATGCACGTTCCCGCCGGGCATTGGGCACGAACGCCATTATCACGATCGCCATTTCGGGTACACACTCGCCGGAGGGACGATGCGGATCACCGATGCTAGCGGGACCCGAGACGTCGTCGTCGCGACCGGCAGCGATTTCTACAGCGACGGCGTCGAATGGCACGAGGTACTCAACGTCGGTGATTCGACGGCCGTCTTCCTGATCGTCGAGCCGAAGTAGCGCGACCCGTCATACGGCCCACCGGATCGGCCGGCGCTCGACGTCGGCTTTCCGCTACCATCGCAACTGCTCTATCCGGATTCTCGGCCGGATCCCCCAAAGGACAGGACGCTATTGATGAAATCGACCCTCACGATTCTCTTCGCCGCCGTGCTTTTCGCCGGCGCCGTGGATGCCGACGATCACCGCCGCTTCGAGGCCATGGACGTATTCGCCCTGGAGTGGGCGGCCGATCCGCAGGTCTCGCCCGACGGCGAGCGCGTGGTCTACGTTCGTACCGCCTACGACAAGCTCGCCGATCGGCCGAGCGGCTCGCTGTGGATGCTGGACCTCGAAAACGATCGGCACCGGCCGCTGATCACCGAGGGCAGCCTGTCGTCGCCGCGCTGGTCGCCCGACGGGAGCCGGATCGCCTATCGGGCCAGCCGGGAAGACGATTCGGAAATCCGGATCCGCTATCTCGACGACGGCGCCGACTTTGCCGTCTCGCAGTTCGTAGAGAGCCCGTCCCAGTTCACCTGGTCGCCCGACGGCGAGCACCTGGCGTTCGCGATGTTCGTGCCCGACGAGAAGCCATCGTTCGCCACCGCGCCGAAGCCGCCGGAAGGCGCCGACTGGGCCGAGCCGGTGCGCGTGTTCGACGACCTTACGTTCCGGTTCGACGGCCGCGGCTGGCTGCGCGACGGCGCGACGCACGTGTTCGTCGTCGGCTCGGAAGGCGGCGAGCCGCGCCAGATCACCGACGGCGACAACGATTTCTCGAACCCGACCTGGCTGGACGCCGACACCGTTCTGGTGGTCGGCAACGACGTCCCCGACGCCGAGCTCGACCCGGTCGAAAGCGAGATCTACGCCGTCGAACTGGCCGACGGATCGCGCACGGCGCTGACCGACCGGGACGGCCCGGACGCCAGCCCGGCGGTGTCGCCGAACGGCGAGCGCATCGCCTACACCGGTTTCGACGACCAGGTCCTCGCCTACCAGCAGGCCAACCTCTACGTCATGAACGCCGACGGCTCCGAGCCGCGGAACCTGACCGCGGACTACGACCACCCGATCGCCAGTCCGGTGTTCGCCGCCAACGGCCGCACGGTCTTCGCGCTGGCCGAAGTCGAGGGTCATACCATGCTCGTCGAGGTCGACATGGACGGCGAAGTCCGCGAGCGAACCGACGACGTCGGCGGCACCAGCCTGGGCCGGCCGTACGCTTCGGGATCGTTCAGCGTCGGCGGCAACCGCGGCTCGGTGATCGCCTATTCGCATCAGAGCTGGGACCGGCCCGCCGAAGTCGCCGTCATCACCGGTCGCGATGAACCCGAGGTGCTGACCGACCTCAACGACGACGCGCTCGCCCATATCGCGCTGGCCGAGATCGAGGAAATCCAGGTCGAGTCCAGCTTCGACGGTCGCACGATCGAGGCCTGGGTCGCCAAGCCGCCCGGCTTCAAGGCCGACGGCAGCTATCCGATGATCCTCGAGATCCACGGCGGCCCGTTCGCGATGTACGGCCCGAGCTTCGCCGCCGAGATCCAGCGCTTCGCGGCCGAAGGCTACGTGACCGTCTACGCCAACCCGCGCGGTTCGACCGGCTACGGCAACGACTTCGCGCAGCAGATCGACAGAGCCTACCCGGGCAACGACCACGACGACCTGATGAGCGTCGTCGACGAACTGGTCGAACGCGACTACGTCGACCCCGATCGACTGTTCATCACCGGCGGCTCCGGCGGCGGCGTGCTGACAGCATGGGCGGTCGGCAAGACCGACCGGTTCGCCGCCGCGGCCAGCATCAAGCCGGTGATCAACTGGGCAACAATGGCCACCGCGGCCGACATCGGCCGGTTCGTCACCCGCCACTGGTTCCGCGCGCAGCCGTGGGAAGATCCCGAGCTGTATTTCCGGCTCTCGCCGCTGTCGCTGGTCGGCAACGTCACGACACCGACGATGGTCATGGTCGGCGAGGAGGACTGGCGAACGCCGACCTGGGAAGCCGAGCAGTTCTACGGCGCGCTGAAGCAGCGCCAGGTGCCGACCGCGCTGATCCGCATTCCCGGCGCGTCGCACTCCATCGCCGCGCGGCCCAGCCACCTGATCGCCAAGACCGACAACATCATGGGCTGGTTCGAGCGATACGACCCGGCCAGCGAAAACGGCGGGAGTGACTGAATGGCGGCGCCGAACAGCGCGTGCTTCGATGCACGTTCCCGCCGGTGATCGGGCGCGAACACCATGATCACGATCGCCGTTTCCGCTACGCCCTGGTAGGAGGAATGTTGCCGATCACCGGCGCGGACGGCACCGAAGCGGTCGACGTCGCGACCGGCAGCGATTTCTGCAGCGACGGCGTCGCGCAGGGTTGTTCAGAGGTTCCCCTGGCCGGCGCCTTCGAAGTCGTCGGCGAACACCGTATCGAACAGCGTGGTGTCCGAATCGGTGTTGTTGACGGGGTCCGGATCCGTCAGCTCGGCCGGCTCCAGAATTTCGGCGCCGACCTCGACGTCGACGTCGGCGGCCGGATCGGTCCGGGCATCGAGGAAGAACACGACATCTCCGCCGGCCGGCAGGTCGACACGCTCGTCGATGGCGTCGACTCCGGTCGAAGCGCATGACGCGCCCGGCGTCGGGACGCAGGTCCAGTCGGCGCCGAGGATTTCCGGCGGCAGCGGGACCTGGACGCGGGCACCGGAAGCGGCCAGCTGGCCGTTGTTGAGCACCAGGATCGCGTAGGACGCCGTGTCACCGGGAACCATCGATTCGCGGTCGTCGGTGATCGAGATCGCGAGGTCGGTTTCGGCCGCGTTGGCCTCGATCTCGAACGTCGACGGTGCGCTCGAAAGCCCGAGCTCGTCGGTCAGCGTGACTTCGAACATCGCGGTGCCTGCCGCGCCGCCCAGGTCGAACGACAGCGTTCCGTCCAGGCCGAGCGCGGCATTACGCACCGCGTCGTTTGGGTCGGACATCTCGGTGACGGTGAACCCGGTCAGCGTCTGGCCCGATTCGCCGGGGCCCGGGCCGATGCCGGTCGCGTAGCTCGGAACGACCTGGGTTCCGAGTCCGCCGTCGGGGTAGAAGAGGTCCGCGGCCAGCGTGAAGGTCGGCGGATCGTTGACCGGCGTGATCTCGAAGCTCGCCAGCGCCATCGCTTCGGTTCCGCCAGAATCCTGCGCCCGGTAACGGAATCCAGCACTGCCGAAGTAGTCCGCGGCCGGCGTGAACACGATGTCCCCGCCGTTCAAGGCGGCGGTGCCGCCCTGTGCCTGGTCCACGCCGACGATGGTCAACGTGTCGGCAGTATCGTTGGCGCCGGGCGAATCGTTGGCCAGCACCTCGGAGGCGCCGATGGTTTGTGAAGGACTGTCCTCGGCGATGTCGCCGAGAACGTCGTCCTGCAGCTGTGGCGGGGAATCGACGTTGACGACGTCGATGACGACCGTCGCCGCCGAAACGCCGGTTCCGTCGGTGACCTCGTAGCCGAAGCTCGCCTGGCCGACCGTGTCCGCCGGCGGGACATATTGGAAAGAGCCGTCCGCGTTCAGCGACAGGCTGCCCCCGATACCGCTCACCGCGACCGCGGTGTCGGCCACCGACAGCGTATCGCCCTGGTCGACGTCCGAATCGTTGGCGAGCAGGCCGCTTGCGGCCGAGATGTCCAGGCTACCGTTCTCGTCGGCGACGTAGGCATCGTTGGCGGCGACCGGCGCGTCGTTCTCGCCCGCGACGGTGATGGACGCCGTGCCCTGGGCTGTCTCGGTGCCGTCGGAGACGCCGTATTCGAAGGCATCGACGGCTTCGCCGCCCGCGCCCAGCGCATCGAAGGCCCCGGCCGGCTCGTAGTCGAAGCTCCCGTCCGCGCGCAGCGTCACGGTCGCGCCCGACGGCAACACGACCGCCTGGCCGACGTCGGCGGCTTCGCCGTTGACCGAGACGACCGAAAGCGTCGAGGCTTCCGGGTCGCTGTCGTTGGCCAGGACCCCGCTGCCGGCAGGAACCGACAGCGGCGATTCCTCGCTCGTCGCGTAGGCGTCGGCCGTCGCCTCCGGCAGCGCATTGAACAGCGGGTTCGGCACGCGGAAGACGTCGTCCTGGTTGTTGGAATCGCCGACTACGAGATCGCTAGCCGGCGTCCGGAACGTGATGAAGCGTCCGTCGGCGGAGATCGACGGATCCTCGGCATCGCCGTCGTCGCCGGCGCTGACCATGACCGTTTCACCGGTGGTCCGATAGCGGAGGAACACGTCGAAGAAGAACGTCGACTTGCCGGGCGCGAGATTCGTCGCTCGCGACTGGAACACCAGGTAGCGCCCGTCGTCCGAAAGCATCGGCTGCTCCACGGTGTTGTTGCCGACCGTCCCGTCCGAGGCGCGGCTTTCGAGCGTCGTCGTTCCGGTCTCCAGGTCGCGAACGAAGACCTTGTCCGCAGAGCTCGAAGTCGGCACCAGGTTGGTCGACCTGGAAACGAAAGCGACGAACCGGCCTTCGCCGGCGAGTTCGGGGGTCTTGCTGAGTCGATCGGACAGCGTACCGTCCGTCGCTCGGCTGGCAATGCTGACCACCCCGCTATCGAGGTCCTTGATGAACACATGGGTCTGGAAACCGATGTCGTCTCCGGTCAGGCCGTTCGCGCTGTCCGTAAAAGCCACGAGGCGGCCGTCGTTGGAGATCGAGGGCGTTTCCGCATTTCCGGAGACTTCGCTGCCGTCGGCCGCCAGGTTCACGCGAATGGTCGTTCCGGTTCCGATCTCGTGGCGGAATACGTCCTCTCTCCCGTTGGTGTCGTTGGAGACCAGGTTCGTTGCAAAGCTGGAGAACACGACGTAGCGCCCGTCCCCCGACAGGTCCGGCTCGAAGCTCGAGCCGTCGGCGCTGCCGCCGAAGCGGTTGACGCTGGCCCGCAAGACGCTTTCCGTGCTGCCGTCCCAGACAAACACATCCTGGCGGTTATTGAAATCGCCCGTCACCAGGTCCGAGGCAAATGAACGAAATGCCACGATCCGGCCGTCGTTCGAGATCGACAGCTGTTCGCTCCCGGAGTTGCCGGTCCCTCCCCCGGAGGCTTCGGAGATCAATTCAACCGCGCCGGTCTCCAGGTCTCGCCGAAAGATGTCCCGACCGGACCCGTTGACATCGTCGTCGGCGACCAGGTTGGTCGCCTGCGACTCGAACGCCACGTAGCGGCCGTCGCCGGAGGAAGCCGATGCGAAGCTAAACCCGTCTGCCTGCGTGCCGAGGGCCCGAACGCCGACCAGACTCGTCGTCGTCGCGTCGAGATCGCGAAGGAAGATCTTGTTGAAGAAACCCGGATCGTCCGCGACCAGGTTCCCGGAGCGGGAGACGAACGCGACATGGCGACCGTCCGGTGATAGCGCGAGGCTGTCGTTCAACGTCGCGATGCCCTCGGTGCCCTGGGCCCCGCCCGTCGACTGGTTGACGAGTACTGTCTCGCCTTCTTGCGTGTCGCGGACGAACACATCGAAGTTGGTGCCGTTCGCATCGGTGGCCACGAAATTGGTCGCGGCGGAGTTGAATGCGACATAGCGGCCGTCGGCCGAGATCGCCGGTGACCGACTGTTGCCGTTGCCCTCTTCGCCATTGCTCGCGACGCTGACGCGCATGGTAGTGCCGTCCTGGGTGTCGTGCATGAAGATGTCATCGGCACTGACGGCGCCGGAGCTGTTGGTGTCGTTCGGCACCAGGTTCGAGGCGCGGGATTGAAAGACGACATAACGCCCGTCGACCGACAGCTTCGGGTCGGAGCTGTCGTCGTTGCCCTGCGTGCCGTCGCTTGCGATGCTGACGAGCTTGGTGGTGCCGGTCTGCGTGTCGTGGACGAAAACGTCGGAGTCAAAACCGTTCGCATCGATCGTCACGAAATTGGTTGCCTGCGACTGGAACGCCACGAAAAGACCGTCGCCGGAGATGGCGCAGAAGACGCTGCCGTTGTCGCCCTCGGTGCCGTCGGTGGCAAGACTGACCCGGGTCGTGGTGCTGGACTGCACGTCGTGCACGAAGCAGTCGAGCGCATTGTTGGTGTCGCCGCCCACCAGGTTATCGGCACTCGACTGGAAGGCCACGAAACGCCCGTCGTCGGAAATGCTCGGGTCGGAGCTGGCACGGCTGGCATCACCCGGCACGCCGGCGTCGGACTTGCTGATCAGCGTGATCGTCCCTGTCGTCGTGTCCCGAAGATAGACCTGGGTGCCGCTGACGCCGCTGACCAGGTTCGTTTCCCTCGAAGAGAACGCCACGAATCGACCGTCGGGCGTGACCACCGGGGTCAATCCGCGCGCGAAGTCGCCGTCGGCGAACTGGCTGATCGTCCGCACGGTGCCCGACCGGCGATCGAGCAAGGAAGCAACGACGCTGCTATCGATATAGGCCACGACTTGGCCGTCCTGTCCAAGCGAAGGAGCGCTCGCGGACGACGGCGTCAGCACAGGACCGTACAGCGTCCAGAAATTCGGCAGCGACACGCGCCGGTTCGGCCCGGGCTCGGCGACCTCGTGGGTCACCGGCGACGAGTCGGACGCACCGTAGGCCACATCGCCGGAATACGTGGCCGTGATCGACTTCGTGCCCCCACTCTGGGGCTGGTAGAGGCACCAGGTCTCGGGCAGCGTTGCGACGCAACCGTCGGCGCCGTCGTCAAAGGTGATGGTTCCCGTCGGCGCACCGTCGTCGTCGGTGACGAGCAAAGCGGAGACGACGATCCCCTGGCCGACCAGCGACGGATCGGGCAGGTCCTGCTCGATCTCGATCGATGTGCCGATCTGGGCGCGGGCCGCGGACGACAACAGGAAAACGAGCGCGCTGCACGCCAGGAAATGCGATCGGAATAGGCCGGCTGCTGCCATGAAGTATTCTCCTTGTCGAGGCCATGCGCCCCACGTCATC
>JBPRGD010000263.1:0-1764 GCA_051428125.1 Candidatus Wenzhouxiangella sp. M2_3B_020 | reverse complement strand
CCATGGGAGGCGTCAGGCGCCGCCTCCATCACACGAACCGGCACAGGCAGCTTCCACACCGGCGGAGCCGGACAGCGGCCCCGTCCGGATCGACCGCGGTGAGCCGCTGCCGCTCGGGCTGCACGATTGCCGCGACGGCTTAAACATCGCGGTGTTCAGCCGGCACGCCACGAGCATGACCCTGCTTCTGTACGGGCCGGCCGGCGGGACGGAGCCGAGCGCTCGACTTCCTCTCGATGCGTGGCGTCACCGGACCGGCGACATCTGGCATGCTCGCATGACCGGAGACCTTCGTGGGAAGCTCTATGCTCTTCAGGTCGATGGGCCGCATTCCCCGGCTGGCGGACACGACTTAGATCCGCATCGAACGCTGCTCGATCCCTATGCCGCCTCCGTCACCGAGCTGTCTTCCAACTCGCATGGCCGCTGCGTGGTCGCCGACCAGGGCTTCGACTGGGCCGACGACGCACCGCTCCGCCATCCCTGGAGCGAGACCATCCTCTACGAGGCCCATGTGCGCGGGCTCACGATCGACGCTTCCTCCGGCGTTCGCCGGAGGGGGGAATATCTCGGCGTCGTCGAGAAGATCCCTATTTCCGGGAACTCGGCATCACCGCCCTCGAACTGATGCCGGTCCAGGCCTTCGACCCGGAGGCGGCCGAAGGGCTCAACCCGCTGAGCGGCGAGCGGCTGCGCGACTACTGGGGCTACAATCCAGTCGCCCTGTTCGCGCCGATGCCGGGCTATGCCGGCGATGTCGCGCCGGGTGGCGATCTCATCGCCTTCAAGACCATGGTCCGCGAGCTTCACCGGGCAGGCATCGAGATCATCCTCGACGTCGTCTTCAACCACACGGCGGAAGGGGGAAGGAACGGTCCGACCTACAGCTTCCGGGGGCTCGACGACGCGATCTACTACATCCTGACGCCCAATGGGGAATACGTGGACTATACCGGCTGCGGCAACACGCTGAACTGCAACCATCCGGTGGTGCGCAGCATGGTCGTCGACTGCCTGCGGCACTGGGTGATCCACTGCCACGTCGACGGCTTCCGCTTCGACCTCGCCTCGGTGCTCGGGCGGGATGAGCAAGGCAACCTGCTGGCGAACCCGCCTCTGCTCGAACAGATCGCCGAAGACCCGATCCTACGCGATGTCAAGCTGATCGCCGAAGCCTGGGATGTCGGGGGCGCCTTCCAGGTCGGCCGCTTCCCCGGCCGCCGCTGGGCCGAATGGAACTGCCATTTCCGCGACGATGTCCGCCGCTTCTGGCGCGGCGACCCGGGCATGACCGGGGGGTTGGCGACCCGCCTCGCCGGCAGCAGCGATCTCTATCAGCTGGGCGGCGAAAGCCCGCTCAACAGCATCAACTTCATCACCAGCCACGACGGCTTCACGCTCAACGACCTCGTCAGCTACGCGCGCAAGCACAACGAGGCGAACGGCGAGGACAACCGTGACGGCCTCGACGAGAACTACAGCGACAACAACGGCGCCGAAGGACCGACCGACGATCCGCACATCGAAGCGATGCGGCTGCGCCGGATCAGGAACCTGCTCGCCACGCTCCTGCTCTCGCGCGGCGTGCCGATGCTGCTCGGCGGCGACGAGTTCCGCCGCACGCAGGCGGGCAACAACAACGCCTATTGCCAGGACAATGCGATCTCCTGGTACGACTGGTCGCTGGCGGAGCGGAATGGCGAGCTCGTGCAGTTCGTTCGGCGGCTGATCGCGCTGCGCAAGGCGCATCCGGTCCTGCGCTCC
>JBPRGD010000262.1:0-1017 GCA_051428125.1 Candidatus Wenzhouxiangella sp. M2_3B_020 | reverse complement strand
CGGGGCTCGTCCCAGCCCTGCGCCTGGTATTCCAGCTCATGCGTCCAAAGCCGCGGTTCCGTCGGCCGTCGTCCCGGCGGTCGCTTCATGTGCGGCGCCGCGAGCCTGTCGAGGGCGGCGTTCGCCCGCCGGCGGGCGGCGTGGTGGATGCCGCGCTCCTCCAGGCCCGACAGGAGTGCACCGGAGGGAAAGCCCGCATCAATGCGTACCGTGGTGATCTTGCACAGGCTGGCCTCGGCCCGATCGACGACGTCGAGGATGACGTCCAAGGCGCCGTCGGCAGTACCGACATTGCCGGGGCGCAACCGCGCGTCGAGCATGTCGCCCGTCTCGGCGATGGAGGTGATCAGCGGGTGGTAGAACCGGGTCCGGTAGTGCCCGTTCCACTCGGCCTTCGGTTGATGGCCATGCACCTCGATGGGCGCGCTGTCGACGTCCAGCGTGATGCGGCTCCGCCGATTGCCACCGTTCTCGGCACGCAGGTTCCGACCGGCGAGTTCGAGGGCAGCCTCCCGCAGAACCTTCAGGTTGCCTGGCTCCGCCAGCATCGCGGTACAACGCGACAGCGTGGGCTGGGAGGCCAACCCCGGATTCCCGGTCAGCGGCGTCAGCCCAGCCGAGGAACTGCTCGCCAGACGCATCGCCGGATCATGCCGCAGGGCATCCGCATCGTCGTGGTCCTGCCAGCCCTGAGCGACCAGGAGCACCATGGTCCGCAAGAGCGACGGCAGATCATGCACGACGTCGGCTTGCCGGCGGCTGTCCTTCATCCGCACCGCCATCCAGCCGATTATCCCGGTCGCGTCGAGAGCTTCTCGCAGCAGCACTGCCCCGGGATCGCCCGTCAGGCGCTCGGCGCGGGTTTCGATCGAAAGAGAGCGGTTGAATCCGGCCGTGACCGGCCGTAGCGTTTCACCCATGCGTGCGTCCGAAGCTGCTGGCGGGTTTTTCTTAGCAGCTTGATTCTACGGCGCTTTCAGGCGCACGCAACCTTCCCCCATCGATTTGGATGAATAA
>JBPRGD010000261.1:0-9451 GCA_051428125.1 Candidatus Wenzhouxiangella sp. M2_3B_020 | reverse complement strand
GGTGTTTGGCACCTCGATGTCGGCTCATCACATCCTGGGGCTGTAGCCGGTCCCAAGGGTATGGCTGTTCGCCATTTAAAGTGGTACGCGAGCTGGGTTTAGAACGTCGTGAGACAGTTCGGTCCCTATCTGCCGTGGGCGCTTGAAACTTGAGGGAATCTGCTCCTAGTACGAGAGGACCGGAGTGGACGATCCGCTGGTGTTCCGGTTGTATCGCCAGATGCATTGCCGGGTAGCTACGATCGGCAGGGATAACCGCTGAAAGCATCTAAGCGGGAAGCCCCTCCCAAGATTAGGTTTCACTGGACCCTCGAGGTCCCTGTAGGGCCCTGGAAGACGACCAGGTTGATAGGCTGGGTGTGGAAGTGCGGCAACGCATGAAGCTAACCAGTACTAATTGCCCGTGAGGCTTGGTCATATAACACCAAAGCCAATTTCCGCCGGTTCGATCCGGCTGCACGACAACGCTTTTGAACAGAATTCCAGCGCATTCGCGACAACGCGGATGCGTGCGATCAAGCTTGCCTGGTGGCAATAGCACTGTGGAACCACCCGATCCCATGCCGAACTCGGAAGTGAAACGCAGCAGCGCCGATGGTAGTGCGGCATTCGCCGTGTGAGAGTAGGTCACCGCCAGGCATTTATTCCAAATCCCGAGTCCGCTTGACTCGGGATTTTTTTATGCCTGCCGGTGTCTTGTCATTCAAGCTTCGCGTCCGCTGCGCTTGAAGGCCCTTCGGGCCCTTTGGTTCGGCCTGCGGCCGACGATCGATTTGCGGATACACGCAACCGCAGGCGGGTCACCGCCAGGCATTTATTCAAAGCCCCGCGCCAATATGGCACGGGGTTTTTTTATAGCTGCTGGCGGTGCATCGTCATTCGCGCTTCGCCTCCGCTGCGCACGAAGGCCCTTCCGGGCCGTTTCGAGCAGCCTGTCTGTCGCAAAATCCGCTTTGCGCGGACACGCCCGTGCAAAGCAGTGCTTTCTATGAATCGGCCGGGCCCCTTCCCGGTACGCTTGGCAATCAGCAACATCCGCCCCCACCCTGGCCCTCCCCCGCTCGCGGGGGAGGGTATGGGCATAGGCGCTAACTTAATCAAATCGGCTGGCGAACTGCTGGAAACTGGCCGACTGGAGTGTCCGTCGTCGTTTGCTTGAAAGCAGTCTTTGGGAAGCACTGCGATGCTGGCACAGCAAGGCCTTGCCGAGCGCGCCGGTTTCGAGAATGAGATGGCGCAGGAAGTCATGAAGTGCGCGCTGCACCCGCCACATGGACAGGCGCTGTCGTTCGCCGGACAGGGAATCCCCAGGGAAAAAAAGCAAGGTAGCGTTGCTGCAGGTCTTCCAGCACCAGCACCCCGAGTAGTTTGGCCAGGAGGTAAGTTTTGACCATTGCCGGTTCCTTGGCGCGGAGCTGATCGAGGTCGATCAGGCTTTTGAGCCGTTTGAAGGCCAGTTCGACTTGCCACCGGTAGCGATACAGTTCCAGGGCCGCCTCGGCACTCAGTTCGGCGGGCTCGACATTGGTCAGCAAGATCGTGTAGCCGGCCGCTTCCAGGGTGCGGGGATCGATCTGCTTGCTTTTCTTGCGATACGCACGCAGCGCCTGCTCGCGGCTTTGCGAAGCCGCCGCCTCGCTCTTGCGCAGCGCCAGCACCCGACAATCCAGCGTGCGCCCGCCGTGCCGGAACCGCACCTCGGCGTCCCCGTATTCAGCGTCAGGCAGCGCGCGCAGAAATGTGAACAACTCCCACGGCTGCCCGTTGCGTCGCTCCAGCGGAACGTTGTTCCAGGGCAGTCGAACCAAAAAGCCCGCACCGGCCTGGGCGACCGCAAGCAGACCGGAGCGGTGTGCAAAGCCCCGATCCGCCACCGCCAGATCACCCTCGCTCAGGTCGAAGCGTTGCAATGACTCGCCGACCTTGGCGTCGCTGATCTCGACTTGATCGATGGTCATGCGCTGCAGATCGAACCCGAGGTGGATGCGCCAATACGGACTGCCCGCTCCCGGCGGCTTGACGCCCGAGCCATCCAGCAGCTTGACGCGCCAGCCACGGCACGCGGGAGGTTGCCACTGGGCCCGCTCGGCAATCTTGGTGCTCAACAAATGGCCCAACCAATCCGGGCACTGGCGGAAGCGCTTGAGCAGAGCCACATCGGAAATGTCGGCCAGCCCCACGGAGGCAGCCCATGCGGCCGTCTCGCGCAACGAGAAATCGCAATAACCGTACACCAACGCTAACCTAAGTAGATCCGCGGCCGACCGAACGCCCCGCCGACGCCGCAGCGCATTCAGCGCTGCTGCCGACTCTTCCAGCTCCGGCATTGCCTGCAGAACAAAGCCCCACTCGAAAGCAAACGTGTCTTCGCATCGCATGGGCGAAGTCTAGCACGCTTTATTCCTTAAGTTAGCGCTTATGAGGGTATGGGAGGGGGTGCGGCAATCGATCCGCCATAACCAGCTCGGTCCGATCCGAAGCTGGTCTCGCACGACATGGTGGCGATCGTCCCCGGGACGCCGTCATTCCCCGACGAAAGATTTCCTCCCCTCGCCGGTCTCGTGATTGAATTGCCCAGATCTTCCCGGGAGCCCGGATCATGAACGCACCGTCATTCATCCGCATCATCGTCATTTCCCTGGCCATCGCCACCATGTCGGCCGGCACCGCGGCTCTCGCCGCGGAAGAAGAAGCCCGCCAGGCCGAATCCTTCACGCTGGAAGATGCCGGGGGCGAGGCGATCACGCTCCCGGACGAGCAGCAGGGCGTGGGCCTCTACCTGTTCTGGGCGACCTGGTGCCCCTATTGCAAGGCCCTGATGCCGCACCTGCAGAGCATCGAGGACGAGTTCGGCGACCGCGTGACCGTTTACGCACTGAACTTCCGGGACAAGGCCGACCCGCGGGGATATATCGACGAGCACGGGTTCGATTTCGTGCTACTGCCCGACGCCGGGGAGGTGGCCGGGCAGTGGGGCGCGCACGTGACGCCTGCGCTCTACATCGTCGACCAAGAAGGCACGGTCCGGTTCGATCTCTACGAGGTGCTAACAGAGGATCCGCCCGGCTATGCCGACCTGGGCCATACCCAGCGCGCAGCCCGCCGGGCGCCGTTCTGGGCGGCCCGGATCCGGGCCTCGCTGGACGAGGTGCTGGCCGAGTCCGACTGAGCCGGCAGGCGGCGGCCCGTCAGATCCGCTCGGTTCCCGGGTGGAAGTTGTACCAGGCGAACCAGAACAGGCGGGTTCCGTCGTAGGTCTTGCCGTCGGGGGTGTTCGCGGTCACCGAGCCGTCCTCGTGCCGTTCGATCGTGATCTCGGTGCCGTCGATCTCGGTTTCCGCCGTGCCGTTCCCGTCGAGCGTCTCCTTCATGACCGCCAGCTTGCGGCCGCCGATGTCAAAGCCGTAGACGACGGTTTTCGGGTGAATCGTCAGGTCGCGGTTGGATGCCGGGAACATCAGGCGGTCGGACCGCTCGTATTCGGCGTAGGGCCGGTCCCGACCATAGGTGCGGCCGGAATCGGTCGGCTCCAGCAATACCTTGCCGTCGGGATGCGCGGACACCCACTCGTCCCACTCTGAAAACGACGCCGGAACCGTCTCCAGCGTGTCCCCGAGCTTCGGCCCCAGGATCGCCTCGCCCGTGATCTGCTGCCAGAGCGACCCGGTGGACCGGTCGTACATCACCAGGTCCGAATCGTGCAGCAGGCCCGAGACGCCGAACTCGACGACCTCACCGTCGACAACCCGCTCGAACGCCAGTCCCGACCCGCACAACGGGCACCAGGTCACGGCGATCGGCTCGCCGCCGATGATGTCGTTGACGATCTCGTGGTTGTCGAGGATGTAAAGCGGGTACGCCCGGGCATCGCCGTTGACCTCAATGCCCATCACCAGCGCATCGTCGGGCACGGAATCGTCGACTTCGGCGACCGGCGCGTACTCGGGGTCGTCGATCGAAGGAATGCAGTCGCGCGCCGGGCAGCCCTGGTAGAGCTCGTCGATCGAAACGCTGGCCGGCGTCGATTCGTCGTAGCCGAACGTCTCGCTCAGGATGTCGTGATCGAAGCGGTTGCGCGGCCGTT
This sequence comes from Candidatus Wenzhouxiangella sp. M2_3B_020, assembly GCA_051428125.1. Taxonomy (GTDB): domain Bacteria; phylum Pseudomonadota; class Gammaproteobacteria; order Xanthomonadales; family Wenzhouxiangellaceae. Next base: position 5,367 of record JBPRGD010000261.1, on the reverse strand, counting down.
CATCATCGGCGGCTGCAGGATTTCCGCCCAGCAGGATCAGCGCGGCGGACAGAAGAATCGGTTTGCGCATGGAAGTCCTCCGGTTGTCAGGTCGACGCATCGGGAGCCGGCTTCGGAACCTCCTCGCTCGAATCGTCGGCATTGAAGACATCCTCGTCGAGGTCGCCCTCGGAGTTCGCGACGATGCACGTCACCGTCGCGTCGCCGCAGACGTTGACCGCGGTCCGGGTCATGTCCAGGATCCGGTCCACGCCCAGGATCAGCGCGATGCCCTCGGCCGGCAGCCCGACCGACTTCAGCACGCCGGCCAGCAGGATCAGCCCGACGCCGGGCACGCCCGCGGCCCCGACCGAGGCCATGATGACCATCAGGATCACCATCAGGTACTGACCGAGACCGAGATCGACGCCGTAATATTGCGCGATGAACGCCGTGGCGATGCCCTGCATGATGGCCGTGCCGTCCATGTTGATCGTCGCGCCCAGCGGGACCGTGAACGAGGCGATCCGGTTGTCGGCGCCCAGCCGGCGTTCGACGGTGCGCAGCGTCACCGGGATCGTCGCGCCGCTGGAGGCCGTCGAGAACGCGAACGCCAGCACCGCGCGCATCTTGCCGAAGAACTGGACCGGACTCAGCCCGCCGAGCACGCGCAGCAGCGTCGAGTAGGTCAGCAGCGCGTGGACGACCAGCATCACCAGCACGAGGATCACGTACTTCAGAACGCCCAGGAACGTCGACCAGCCCGTGGTCGCGCCCAGCACCGAGATCAGCGCGAACACCCCGTAGGGCGCCAGCAGCATCACGAAGCCCACGAGGCGCATGATCACCTCGTTGAAGTCCTCGAAGAACTTCCCGACGCGCTTGCCGGACTCGCCCGACAGCGCGATCGAAAGCCCGATCAGCACCGCGAACACGATGATGGGCAGCATGTCGCCGTTGGCCATGGCCTCGACCGGGTTGCGCGGCACCATGTCGACGATCACCTGGCTGAACGACGGCTGGGCCTCGATCTCGCGCTCCACGACCTCGGCCGGCGCCGCGCCGACCCCGGGCTTGAACACCAGGCCGGCGATCAGCGCCAGCGTCACCGCCACGCCGGTGGTGATCATGTACAGCCCGACGGCCTTGCCGCCCACGCGCCCCAGCTTCTTCGGGTCCGACAGCGAACTGACGCCGGTGACCAGCGAGACGAACACCAGCGGCACGACCAGCATGCTCAGGAACCGCACGAAGACCTCGCCGACGACGTTGAGCACACCGTCGATCAGGAAATTCTGCGCCCAGGCCTGGTCGGCGACGGTGAAGTTGAGAAGGATCCCGAACGCCAGGCCGAGGACCAGGCCGGCCAGGATCTGGTTGGAGATCTTCCGATGGTCGAAATGGTGTTCGGTCATGGGAGCTCGCGGGCTTGACGAAGCAGGCAGTATCGCAAATCCGGCGCGACAATGAAACGCGGCCCCCGCGGAGCGGGCGCCGGCGGAAGGGCAGGGTCTCGGGCCGATCGGCTACAATCGACAACCTTTCGCTTCCCCCGCGACGGCGCGCCATGACCGACTCGAACGCGGCCGACAACAAGCCGGCCCACTTCATCCGAAACCGCATCCGCAAGGAGATCGAGTCCGGTCTTCACGACCGGGTGGTCACGCGCTTCCCGCCCGAGCCGAACGGCTACCTGCACATCGGGCACGCCAAGTCCATCGTGCTGAACTTCGCGATGGCCGACGAGTTCGGCGGCGAATGCAACCTGCGCTTCGACGACACCAATCCCATCAAGGAAGAGCAGCGCTACGTCGATGCCATCCGCGAGGACGTCGCATGGCTGGGCTACGAGTGGGCTCGGGAATGCTATGCATCGGACTACTTTCCGACGCTCTACGAGTACGCGCTGTCGCTGATCAAACAGGGCCTGGCCTACGTCGACAGCCAGGACCCTGATACGATCCGCGAGCAGCGCGGCACGCTCACCGAGCCGGGGGTCGAGAGCCCGTATCGGGACCGGCCGGTCGCAGAGAGCCGGGACCTGTTCGAGCGCATGCGCGCCGGCGAATTCGCCGACGGCGAGCACGTGCTGCGCGCGAAGATCGACATGGCCGCACCGAACATCAACATGCGCGATCCGGTGCTCTACCGCATACGCCACCAGACGCACCCGCGCACCGGCGATGTCTGGTGCATCTATCCCAGCTACGACTTCGCGCATGGGCAGTCCGATGCCATCGAGGGCATCACGCACTCGCTGTGCACGCTGGAGTTCGAGGATCACCGGCCGCTGTACGACTGGCTGATCGAGCACCTGCCGGTGCCGGCCACGCCGAAGCAGATCGAGTTCTCGCGCCTCAACCTCGATTTCACGGTGCTGTCGAAGCGCCGCCTGATGCGGCTGGTCGACGAAGGCTACGTTGCCGGCTGGGACGACCCGCGCATGCCCACGTTCGCCGGCATCCGTCGCCGGGGGTTCACGCCGCGATCGATCCGCAATTTCTGCAACGAGATCGGCGTGACCAAGTCCGAGAGCATCATTCCGTTCGGGGCGCTGGAGCGGAACCTGCGCGACGACCTCAACGAGCGCGCCCCGCGCCGGATGGCCGTGCTGGACCCGCTGAAGGTCGTGCTGACGAATTTCCCCGAGAACGAGACCGAGTGGTTCGAGTCGGCCAACCATCCGCAGGACCCGGAAATGGGCACGCGCGAGGTACCGATGACGCGCGAGCTCTTCATCGAGCGCGGCGACTTCATGGAGGACGCGCCGAAGAAGTTCTTCCGCCTCAAGCCCGGCGGCGAGGTCCGGCTGCGCAACGCGTTCATCGTCCGGTGCGACGACGTGGTCAAGAACGATTCCGGCGACGTCGTCGAGCTGCATTGCTCGTTCGATCCCGAGACCCGCTCCGGACAGCCCGGGGCCGACCGCAAGGTCAAGGGCACCATCCACTGGGTCTCGGCCGACCACGCGGTTCCGGCCGGGGTCCGGCTCTACGACCGGCTGTTCTCGGTCCCGCACCCGGGCGGCGACAAGGAGCGCGACTTCGTCGAGCACATCAACCCCGAATCGCTGCAGATCGTCGAAACCGCGATGCTGGAGCCCGGCCTGGAGAACGCCCGCCCCGGCGAGCACTACCAGTTCGAGCGCACCGGCTATTTCGTCGCCGACCCCGACTCCGCGCCCGACAAGCCGGTCTTCAACCGCGCCGTCACGCTCAGAGACACCTGGGCCAAGCTCGAGAAGCAGCTGCGCGCCGGCGGCGGCTGACGGCGCCGGTCGCTGTGGGTACACTAGGGCCTCCGTAACCAGGGAGCCCGTCTCGATGGAATGGATTCTCCTCGGCATCCTCGTGGTGCTGGTCATCTACGCGGTTTCGATCTACAACCGCCTCGTCACCGCGCGCAACCGGTACAAGAACGCGTTCGCGCAGATCGACGTACAGCTCACCCGCCGCCACGATCTCATCCCCAATCTCGTCGAGGTCGCCAAGCGCTACATGTCCCACGAGAAGGACACGCTGGAAGCGGTCATACAGGCGCGCAACCAGGCCGTGACCGGCTTGAAGGAAGCCTCGAAGAACCCCGGCGATCCCGACGCGGTCAACCAGCTCAACCAGGCCGAGCAGGGCCTGTCCGGCGCGCTGGGCCGGCTGTTCGCGCTGTCGGAGAACTACCCCGATCTCAAGGCCAACGAGAACATGCAGCAGCTGTCCGAGGAGATCACGACCACCGAGAACAAGGTCGCGTTCGCCCGCCAGGCCTACAACGACGCGGTGATGAACTACAACATCCTGCGCGAGTCGTTCCCGAACAGCCTCATCGCCGGCCCCGCGGGCTTCGGCCCGGCCCAGCTCCTCGAGATCGACGACCCGGCCAAGCGCGAAGCACCGAAGGTGGAGTTTTGATGAAGCAGTGAATAGTAAATAGTGAATGGAAAAGCAGATGGCGGTCCGGGATGGATGCCGACTCCCGGGCCGCCATCAGAACGAGAGGGGTTTTGCTATTTACTATTTACTTTTTTTACTATTTACCTGTGCGCCGAAGCCTCGTTGCCGAATCTTGACGGCAAACTCGACGAAGTCACCGGCGTGAGGGACATCCCCCAGAGATGAATTTCTTCCAACACCAGGACCGAGCCCGCCGGAGGACGTCGCTGCTGATCGGCGCGTTCGTCCTGGCCGTGCTCGCGATCGTCATCGCGATGAACCTCGTGATGATGACGGCGTTCGGTCATTTCTCGTCACGCGAGCAGGGCTGGTTCTCGCCGTCGTTCTGGTTGGGCAATGGCGAGATCGTGATCTGGACCTCGGCGATCACGGTGCTCGTCATCCTGCTGGCCAGCGGCTACCGCTCGGCCCAGCTGCGCGGCGGCGGGGCGCAGGTCGCGCGCGAACTCGGCGGCGTCGAGGTCACCGGCCAGTCCGACGACCCCCTCCGGCGACGGCTGCGCAACGTCGTCGAGGAAATGGCCATCGCCTCGGGCGTGCCTGTGCCGCAGGTGTTCGTGCTCGAGCACGAGCCGGGCATCAATGCGTTCGCCGCCGGATGGACGCCGGCCGACGCGGCCGTCGCGGTCACGCGCGGCACGCTGGAGTCGCTGAACCGCGAGGAGCTGCAGGGCGTGATCGCCCACGAGTTCGCGCACGTGTTCAACGGCGACATGCGCATCAACATCCGCCTGATCGGCGTGCTGTTCGGCATCCTGGTGCTGGCCGTCATCGGCCGGAGGATGCTGGTTTCGATGCACTTCTCGCGCGGCGGCGGTCGCAACCGCAACGCCGGCGCCATCGCGCTGGTGGCAGTGGCCGTCGTGATCGTCGGCTATATCGGGCTGTTCTTCGGCCGCTGGATCCAGGCCGCGGTGTCGCGCCAGCGCGAGTACCTCGCCGACGCCTCGGCGGTGCAGTTCACGCGCTCGGCCGAGGGCATCGGCGGGGCGCTGAAGAAGATCGGCGCGCGGGCCTCGGGCTCGCGGCTGAAGACCAACACCGACGAGGTCGGCCACATGCTGTTCGCGACCGGGCTTCGCGGCCGATTCTTCTCGACGCACCCGCCGCTGGAGGACCGCATCCGCAAGATCGACCCGTCGTTCGACCCGTCCGAATTCTCGGACCTGGCCAAGGAGATGGAGCGGCACCAGCAGGCCATCCGGGCCGAGCGCGAGCAGAAAGCGGCCGAAGAGGAAGGTGCGAAGGAAAAGGCCGCGGGGCTGGAATTGCCCGGCGGTATTTCGCTGGAGCCGGCCGAGATGATCCGCAAGATCGGCGAGCCCGGCATCGGCCAGGCGCTCATCGCCGCGGCGCTGATCGAGCAGGTCCCGTCGCCGCTGCAGCGCGCGGCCCATTCGGACGAGTGGGCGCCGGAACTGCTGCTCTACCTGCTGATCGG
>JBPRGD010000260.1:0-2648 GCA_051428125.1 Candidatus Wenzhouxiangella sp. M2_3B_020 | reverse complement strand
GGGGAGGAACGCATGAGGATCGACAGCTCGATCGACCCGATCGGTGCAGAGGACTACGAGTGGCATTCGACCGTTCGAGGCGACGCGCTTGGCCAGCTCAAGGGGCTTGTTGGCGTGTCAATCGGCATCCAAGATTGACCCCCTATCGGCACGCAACATTGACCCCCCATGCGCGGAAGGTAGCTGGCCCGAGTCGGCGTAGCTTTCAGATTGCGCAGACGGCTCGGGCCAGCGGTTCCTCGGCCTCAGGCCCGTGTTTTGAACCGCCAGCTCTCATTGCCGGTCTCGACGATGTCGCAGTGATGAGTGAGCCGGTCGAGTAGTGCCGTCGTCATCTTGGCGTCGCCGAACACGCTGGGCCATTCGCCGAACGCCAGGTTTGTCGTCACGATGATCGAGGTCCGCTCGTAGAGCCGGCTGACCAGGTGGAACAGCAGCTGTCCGCCCGTCTGCGCGAACGGCAGATAGCCAAGCTCATCAAGGATCACGAAGTCCAGCCGGCAGAGAAGATCGGCCATGCGTCCCTGGCGATCGGCCCGCGCCTCGGCGTCGAGCTTGTTGACCAGGTCGACGACGTTGAAGAACCGGCCGCGTCTGCCACTGCGCAGGCCGGCGCGTGCGATGGCGACGGCGAGATGGGATTTGCCGGTTCCAGTGCCCCCGATCAGTACGACGTTGCGCTGCTGATCGAGGAACGCTCCGCCTGCCAGGTCGCGCACGAGCGTCTCGTTGACCGGCGTGTCCTCGAAGTGGAACTCGTCGATCTCCTTGGCCAGCGGCAGCTTGGCGATCGTCATCTGGTACTTGATCGAACGCGCCTGTTTCTCGCTGATCTCGGCGTTGAGAAGATCGCCGACGATTTTCTGGGGCGCGTGCTGGCGTTTGACGGCCGTGGTGATGATCTCGTCATAGGCCGTTTTCATTCCGTAGAGCTTGAGCTGGCTCATCGCGTCCAGCACGTGTGATCTTTCCATGGTCCGGTCTCCTCAAGCTGTCATAGCGGGTGCAGTCGGCGACCGGCTCGCGGCTCAGACGCAGCGCCTGCGGTGTCGCGATGGTCAGCGGCGGCGCCGGTTCGCGGCGCCGGGCCAGGATGTTCAGAACGATGTCGGTCCCATGCATGCCCTGCGCGACAGCCTCGGCGCAGGCGGCCTCTACAGCATCAAGCCCATCGGTCAGGACAGCCCCCAGGATCTCCACCATCTGGCGGTCACCGTTCGGCACGCGCGCGAGCTTGGCCTGTATGCGACGCATCGCCGGCGGCAGGGTCCAGTCCTTGAAGGGGGCGCCGTTCCTGAGCGCGCCGGGCTTGCGAGCCAGCACCGGGATGTAGTGCATCGGGTCGTAGATCGCATGATCGCGGCCGAAGGATCGCGGGTGCTGGGCGACGATCCTACCGTCCTGCCAGAACTCGACACGCTCGGCATAGGCGCGGATCTCCACCGGCCGGCCCACGGCGCGGGCATCGACCGAGTACCGGTTCTTGTCGAACCGGACCAGGCAGGTCTTCGAGACCGAAGCGGGCACGGCGTGGAACCCGTCGAACGGACCGGTATAGGGCACCAGGCTTGATCGCTCATCCTCGAAGACGTCCCAGGTGGTGCGGTCACGCAGCTCGGGATGGGGATGAGCCTTGGCCCACGCGACACAGCGATCCAGAAGCCAGGCGTTGAGCTCGCCATAGCTCTTGAACCGGGGCCGCGGCACGAAGAAGCGACGCCGGATCACGCCGACCTGGTTTTCCACCTGGCCCTTCTCCCAGCCCGAAGCCGGCGTGCAGGCGACCGGATCGACAAGGTAATGCCCGCACATCTGCTGGAAGCGGCGATTATAGGCGCGCTCGCGGCCCACGAAGATCGTGTCCACCGCCGTCTTCATGTTGTCGTAGATGCCGCGCGCGCAGGCGCCGCCGAAGAAGGCGAACGCCTTGTCGTGCGCGTCGAAGACCATCTCCTGGGTCTCTCGAGGATAGGCCCGCACGAACAACATCCGGCTATGACACAGCCGGATATGGGCGACCTTCACCGTTGTGGTCACGCCATCGATCAGGACGATCTCATGGCTCCAGTCGAACTGGTAGGCCTCACCCGGCTCGAAGCTCAGCGGAACATAAGCCGCCGCCGACGCTCCGGCCTGAGCCTTCGACCAGCTCGCAGCATAGCGGCGTACCGCGTCGTAGCCGCCATCATAGCCCCGCGCCCGAAGTTCTTCGTAAATCCGGATGCGGGTCAGCCGCTCCCGCTTCGGGCGGCGCGCGTTCTCCGTCAGAATCTGGTCGAGCTCGTCCCGCCATGGACCGATCTTCGGCTGCGGCTGCACACCGCGTTCGTAGCTGAACTCGGTCGCACCAGATCGGATGACCTTGCGCACCGTGTTGCGCGAGACCCCAAGCTCCCGGCAGATCTGCTTGATCGGCTTCTTGTCCTGAAAATACGCCCGGCGGATCTTCGCGATCGTTTCCACAACCAACATCCCCAACCTGCTCCCGATAGCTTCAGGAGCATCATGGTCATCAAGATCAGGGGGTCATTTTTCGACGCCGATCACCCCGCTGAAGGGGTCAATTTTCCATGCCGGTTCACAAACACGGCGACCCGGCGCGGGCCGGATGGAGGCAATGGTTCGGTACTGCCTTACCAGAAAAGCTG
>JBPRGD010000259.1:0-1286 GCA_051428125.1 Candidatus Wenzhouxiangella sp. M2_3B_020 | reverse complement strand
TCTAATAAATTTTGACTGAAATTCTTTTTGTAAGGAAGCAGAAGCAAAACCAACTAAATTCCAATCAAAAGGGGCTTCAGCTAACCGAGATACACGCCAAATCAGTTTGTCTGATGGGGTTTTTTCTAGTATCTGATTCACGCTTTGCACAATGGGAATGAATTGCAGGGTATATGCCAACAGTTGATTTATATTGTGCAAACCTGTTTCCCAATCCTGTTGCAACCAATTCTGTAAACGCAACTGTAGATAGGGTAGGGGAATTGACGTTATGCGGGGAAATAACCAACTTCCATTCTGGATATGTTGTAGGTTTAACGGTAAACCAATCAGCCAGTTTTCTGGACGCAGGATTGCCACGCCTCCCGCCACACCAACCGCCACGCCAAACGCCACGCCAACCACCACGCCAAACTCCACGCCTAAGGCTACACCTCCCATCAAGCCTCCCGCCACGCCAACCGCCATGCCAAGCGCCACGCCAAACGCCATGCCTCCCGCTACGCCAAGCGCCACGCCAAACGCCACGCCAAGCGCCACACCTACCGACAAGCCTCCCACTACACTAGCCCCCACACCAACCTGCACGGCAAACCTCACACCAAGTCCCACACCAAACTCCACGCCTAAGGCTACACCTCCCGCCACGCCAAGCCCTACACCCAGCGCCACGCCAACCCCCACAGCTCCCGACCCGCCAAACACTAGACCAAGCGCCACGCCCAACCCCACAACTTGCGCCACGCTTCTCCAATCAATCTCAAAACCCATCTGCTGAAGCAATCCACAATAAGCAACAGGAATAACAACTGTCAATACCAATCCTTGAACAAACAACTGGCGATGGATAAGATTCTGACGTAACAGTTGCAATCCCTTGCGCCAATTCATTTCTTTTGGAGGAATATACCCACCACCAAAGGTATCTACATACCAGCGCAATGCTTGAGGAAAATAAAAAACCCAATATAATAAACGCAGATAATCCAAAGGATTCCATAAAGATAAAGGGCGCTTCAGTTTCGGCGCTAAATCTAATCGGGGAACCGGGCGATGTTGGCTCATTACCCATCCTCCAAATACCGGGAATACATTCGATAACACAACTGCATCAATCGCCGGGGATGACCCCCACTATCCTCAACTAACTGATTAATGTCAGCTTCAGTAAACCGTATCGAAGTCATCGCCAAACGTGTATCAATAAAAGCACGGGCTGTTAGTTCATCCCAAGGTTTTATGATTTCTTCTTGACAAACTCCTGCCAGAGGCGAAGTTTTGCCATT
>JBPRGD010000258.1:0-1792 GCA_051428125.1 Candidatus Wenzhouxiangella sp. M2_3B_020 | reverse complement strand
CGCCATCGTGACCGGTTCGACGACGTCGACCTGTGGTTGTTCTGCGACGGACCCGTTCACCAGAGCCGCCAGCCACAGATCGTGTTCGGCGTGCGCGGCGTCACGGGAATGGAGATCACCGTGCACGGCGCGGAGCGCCCCTTGCACAGCGGCCACTACGGCAACTGGGCTCCGGTTCCCGGCCAATTGCTGGCCGACCTTCTCGACAGCATGAAGACCGTGGACGGGCGCGTGCTGGTCGAAGGTTTCTACGAGACCATCGAGCCGCTGAGCCCGGCCGAGGACGCGGCGATCGATGCACTACCGGAGATCGACCAGCACTTGAAGCAGGAGCTGGGACTGGCCTGGACCGAAGGCGAAGGGGAGCGGCTCGAACGGCGTCTGCTGCTGCCGTCGCTGACGATCCGGGGGCTTGCCAGCGGCAACGTGGGCGACAAGGCGCGCAACGCCATTCCCTCGACGGCCACCGCCGCGCTGGGCATCAGGCTGGTCAAGGGAAACGACCCGGAGCACATGCTGGACCTCGTCGAGCGACACATCCGCGAACAGGGTTTCCATATCGTGCGCGAGGCGCCGTCCAGGGAGACGTTGCTCCAGCACGAGAAGGTCGCCCTCGTTAGCCGTGATTCCGGCTATCCGGCATCGCGGACCGCGGTGGATCACCCGCTCGCCGGCCAGGTCATCGCCGCGGCCGAGCGTGCGGCCGGCGAAGCCGTGCTGCGCGTGCCCACGCTGGGCGGAACGTTGCCGGTGTTCCTGTTCAACCAGGTGCTGCAGACGCCGGCGATCATCGTGCCCATCGCAAACCATGACAACAACCAGCACGCACCGGACGAGAACATCCGGCTGGCCAATCTCTGGTACGGCATCGACCTCTACGCCGAGCTTCTGACGATGCCCGAGCGGGAGCCGGGAGACCCGGGATAGATATTTGTTAATGCCGGGCCTCGGCGATTCTGGAAGACTTCGTCGTACCGGATCCCGTCGACCCCGACGAAAGGCGCCAAAAATGATCATCGCGGACCTGGTGCTCGCCTTCGCGCTGGCCTCGTTGCTCACGATGCTGATCGCGCCGTCCCGGCGCTACGATGGAAATGCCTCGTGGTTGTTGCTGTTCGTGCTGCTGTTCGTGCTGATCTGGGCCGGCGGCACCTGGCTGACGCCGATCGGGCCGCCCGCCGCAGGTGTGCACTGGCTCAGTTTCCTCGCCGTATCGCTGTTCCTGCTGCTGCTCGTGCTGGCGCTTGCACCGCGCTGGCGGACCGGACGTGCGCGAGGGACGAAGCCAGGTGCGGCCGCCGGTTCGGCGCAGTTCGGCGTGTTCTTCTGGCTGCTACTGATCGTTGCGCTGGGTGCGGTGATCGCGTACTACGTCTAGAAGGGGGCGATCCGCCGCGGGCATTCGCCCGAAGCTCAATCCGGCTCGAGCGCTTCCAGCTCGGTGAGTATTCCCTTCGACACGGCTTCGTCCGGCATGCGCCAGTCGCCGCGCGGCGAGAGCGTGAGCGTGCCCACCTTGGGACCGGCCGGCAGCGTGGTGCGTTTGAACTGCTGAGAATAGAAGCGCCGCACGAAGGTCAGCAGCCAACGGTGGATTTCCTTCGGCGGGTATCGGCCTTCGAATGCCATGCAGGCCAGGTGATGGATCTTGGTCGCGCGGGCACCGTTGCGCATGAAGTGGAACAGGAAGAAGTCGTGCAGCTCGTAAGGACCGATGATCTGCTCGGTGTGCTGCGCGATGCGGCCTTCCTCGGCCGGCAGGAGTTCGGGTGACACCGGCGTTTCCAGGATC
>JBPRGD010000257.1:0-2514 GCA_051428125.1 Candidatus Wenzhouxiangella sp. M2_3B_020 | reverse complement strand
CGTGGAAAAGGAGGCGCTTCTCGCACTGGCCCGGGGCGTGGAGGCCTGCGGCGACGACCAGGCCATCCACGCGTTCACGTCGCGCCGGAGGCATCGCGTGGAAATTCGGCAGATCAAGGATTTCGAGGAGCCCGTCGGCGCCGCGACCGAGCGCCGCATCGCGGCACTGGAGCCCGGGCTCTACACGCGCATGGGTGCTGCAATCCGCCACGTGGCCGCCGGGCTCGCCAGGCGCCCGAACCGGCGCCGGCTGCTGCTGGTGCTCACCGACGGCAAACCCAACGACACCGACCACTACGAAGGCCGTTTCGCGGTCGAGGACACCCGCATGGCGGTGCGCGAGGCGCGCCGACAGGGACTGACCGTGTTCGGCGTGACCATCGATGCCGAGGCGCGCCAGTACTTCCCGGCGATATTCGGGCGTTCGGGCTACGCCATCGTCACCCGACCCTCGGGACTGGCGAATGCGCTGCCGCTGCTGTACCGACAACTGATTCGCTGAGCCGCGATCGCACCCCCGGACGGCGACGCTCGTGACACGTTCACTGCGGTTGCTTCAGGATAAGGGTGGAAACGCTAGAACGAATCGTCATGAGCCAGCCGAAATTCAGTCCCGGGCAGTTGATACACCACCTCAAGTACGACTACCGCGGCGTCGTCGTCGATGTCGATCCCGAGTTCGCCGGCACCGAGGCATGGTACGACCAGGTCGCGGTCAGCCGGCCGCCGAAGAATCACCCCTGGTACCACGTGCTGGTCCACGGAGCCGAGCACATGACCTACGTCGCAGAGCAGCATCTCGAGCCCGATACCCATGGCGGTCAGATCGACCATCCCGCCCTGGGCCGGTTCTTCGATCGCTTCGTCGACGGCCGTTACCTGCGCCGCATGCACTGACCAGAGAGTTCACGACCGCGGGGGGCGCGGGTCCGGCGGCGGATCGAACCACCGCGCCTTCAGCCGCAGTGCGACCCCGACCAGCGCGATCAGAACGGGCACCTCCACCAGCGGACCTATGACGGTCGCGAAGGCGACCGGCGATGCGAGCCCGAAGGCGGCGATCGCGACCGCGATCGCCAGTTCGAAGTTGTTGCTCGCCGCCGTGAACGCGATGGCCGTGGTGCGCGGGTAGTCGGCGCCGATCCAGCGGCCCATCCAGAAACTGACCCCGAACATGATCAGGAAATACAGCGCCAGCGGAATCGCGATTCGCAGCGCGTCCAGCGGAAGTTCCAGCACCATGCCGCCCTTGAGCGAAAACATCGCGACGATCGTGAACAACAGCGCCGCCAGCGTCAGCGGCGAGATCGCCGGCACGAAGCGTTGTTCGTACCATGCCTCGCCCCGCCGCCGGATCAGGATCATGCGCGTCACGAAGCCGGCCGCGAACGGGATGCCGAGGTAGATCAACACGGCCTGGGCGATGGTGCCGAAGCCGACGTCGATCACGCTTCCGGATAGTCCGAAGATCGGCGGCAGCACCGTCAGGAAAAACCATGCGTAGACGCTGAAGAACAGGATCTGGAACACGGAGTTGAACGCGACCAGCGCGGCCACGTACTGGTTGCTGCCGCGCGCGAGCTGGTTCCAGACCAGCACCATCGCGATGCAACGGGCCAGTCCGATCAGGATCACGCCGGTCATGTACGCCGGCTCGTCGCGCAGGAACAGCACGGCCAGCACGAACATCAGCACCGGCCCGATCACCCAGTTCTGGACAAGAGACAGCGCCAGCACGCGGACGTCGCGGAAGACCAGCGGAAGCTCCTCGTAGCGCACCCTGGCCAGCGGCGGGTACATCATCAGCACCAGGCCGACCGCGATCGGAATATTCGTATCGCCGACCGAAAGGCCGTCGATCCAGCCCGGCAAGGCCGGAAACAGGCGGCCCAGCACGACGCCGAGGGCCATCGCCGCCAGGATCCACAAGGTCAGGTAACGGTCCAGCAACCGCAGTTCCCGGGCCGGGGGCGTCGTGCACGGTTCTTCGATGTCGTCCATCGTCCCTCCTTGCGGCAGTATGCCCCGTCACGAAGCACGCGGGTCGGGAAGGTCGCACCCGAAGCCGGCTCGCAGGCGAGAAACCGCCCAGCGGGCGGTGTCCAGACCCCAACCCACCGCTCGGGCACGACCCGGCCGATTACCCCGTGGGCGCGCTTCGCCGGTCGGCGAGCCGGCGCTGAACGAAGCCCATGGCCGGACCGACGACGATCAAAAGCATGTAGACCCACGGCGCCAGGAAGACGAGGTCCTCCGGGAGCGTCCAGCCCAGCGTCAGCGATACGAGGCCGAAGGCCGCGACGATGAACCACGCCGCGCTCTCTAGCGCGGTGTCCAGGCGCTCGGCCGGGTTCATGGCCAGCCGCTGCCGGCGCGTCCAGGCCAGGAAGTAGAGCGCCGCGATCAGCGCGCTGAGCACGAAGAAGCCGACGCCGAACAGCGCCACCATGGCGCGGAACTGTTGCACCGACTCCAGTTCGAACGCCGAGGGCAGCCAGCCGTCGGAGACGAAAT
>JBPRGD010000256.1:0-2136 GCA_051428125.1 Candidatus Wenzhouxiangella sp. M2_3B_020 | reverse complement strand
GCCGGGGACTGCGAGTGCACGGAACACCGCCTCGCGGAGATCTTCGTCCAGCGCACCGTTGCCGCCGTCGACGATCAAGTCGCTCGGACCCGGCACCGGGAAGGCCGCGACCGGGACGCCGCAGGCCATGGCCTCCAGCATGACCAGCCCCAGCGTGTCGGTGAGGCTGGGGAAGACGAACACGTCGGCGGCCGACAGCGTCGCCGCGAGGTCCCCGCCGTGCCGGTATCCGAGGAAATGCACTTCCGGATACCGGCGTCGGTACATTTCCAGCAGCGGACCGCCGCCGATGACGACGCGCGAGCCCGGAAGCGTGAGATCCAGGAACGCATCGAGGTTCTTTTCGGGCGCGACCCGGCCCATGTACATCGAGATCGGCCGCGGCAGGTCCAGGGCGTCCTTGCCCCTCGGCCGGAAAAGCCGCGTGTCCACGGCTCCAGGCCATACGACCAGGTTGCGCAGTCCCTTGCCGGCCAGCAGTCGCCGCTGCGTCTCCGTGCGGACCATCGTTCGCTCCGCGGCGGAGTGGAACCAGCGCATCAGCCGGTACCCGACGTGCAGCGGGATCGGCGCCCGCATCCGCAGGTACTCGGGAAAGCGCGTGTGGTACGACGTCGTGAATCGAAGGCCGTGGCGCCGGCACCAGCCGCGCGCGGCGATCCCCAGCGGGCCCTCGGTGGCGATATGGATCGCATCGAAATCCGCCGATCCCATCGCCTCGCGGATCGCGCGTCGCGGCCGCAGCGTGAGCCGGATTTCCGGATAGCTGGGGCAGGGCAGCGTGCGCCGGTTTTCCGGTGAGACGACCCGCACTTCATGGCCGGCACGGCTCAGTTCGTCGCGCGTCATGGACAGCGATCGGACCACGCCGTTGACCTGGGGATGCCATGCGTCGGTGACCAGCAGCAGTTTCACGCCGCGGCCTCCCGTCGGAGCGGATCCAGCCGCTTCAGGACCCGGGGCGAATCGGCGAGCTGGAGCAGCTCCAGCGTGCCGTCGTGATGCTCCACGAGTGCCGTGCAGCTTTCGACCCAGTCCCCGCAGTTCATGTAGGTCACGCCGTCGATGTCGGTCAGCTCGGCACGATGGATATGACCGCAGACGAGGCCGTCGACGTTTCGCCTGCGCGCCTCGTGCGTGACGGCGCATTCGAAGTTCGAGATGTACTTGACCGCCTTCTTGACCTTGTGCTTGACCGCCGCGGCCAGCGACCAGTGGTCGAGGCCCAGCCTTCCGCGACACCAGTCGACGTATCGATTGAGCCGCAGCAGGAAGCCGTAGGCGGCCGAGCCGATCAGCCCGATGAATTTCGAATTGATCACGGCGGTGTCGAACTGGTCGCCGTGCAGGATCAGCAGCCGCCGCCCGTCCGCGGTTTCGTGCACGATCGAGTCGTGGATCTCGACGTTGCCCAGCGACAGGCCGTCGTAGGCCCGCATGGCTTCGTCGTGGTTTCCCGGCACGTAGACGACCCGCGTGTCGTGCTTGGCCTTGCCGAGAACGGAGCGCACGACGTTGTTGTGGGCCTGCGGCCAATAGCGCTTCTTCTTCAGCGCCCAGAAGTCGATGATGTCTCCGACGAGATAGAGGTTCTCGCAGCGCATGTCGCGAATGAAATCGAGCAGATAGTCGGCGCTGCAGCCCGGGAATCCCAGGTGGACATCGGAAATCCAGATTGTGCGAACATTGCGCTTGATGCGAATCCGGTCGGCGTTCTGCATGCGGCTGCTCCGCGGCTGGTTTGGATCATGTTCGGCGCGGAGGCTTGCATCGCGATGACAGTGGGTTGAAGCCTGGATGACGCTCGCGCGAAAGATCCATGACAGTCGGCTCGCTTCGACCGAAAACCTGAACCGAACCGGGAGATTCGATTCGATGCGATCATTGTTCACCCTCTTGCTGCTGGCTTGTGCCGCGGTGCAGGCCGCGGCCGCCGAACCGGCCGGCATGCTCGTCAATGCCCAGATCCGGACCATGGATCCGGATCGGCCGAATGCCGAGGCCCTGGCCTGGGGTGCCGACGGACGGATTCTCGCCGTTGGCGACGCCGATGAACTCGCGGCTAATTGGCCGGATATCGATGCGATCGATGCCGGCGGCCGGTTCGTGATTCCCGGTCTGGTCGACGCCCACGGC
>JBPRGD010000255.1:0-37513 GCA_051428125.1 Candidatus Wenzhouxiangella sp. M2_3B_020 | reverse complement strand
GTCATCTGACTGGCCACGGTGCGGTTCCAGATCAGCTGGTAGAGCTTGTACTGGTCGTCGCTGAGGTGCGATCTGAGCCGGATCGGCGTCAGTTTTGCCTCGGTGGGCCGAACCGCCTCGTGCGCTTCCTGTGCATTGCGGCTTTTGGATTTGTAGTAATTCGGCTTCTCCGGCAGGCTTTTATCGCCGTACTCCTTGCCGATCACCTGGCGAATTTCCGATATGGCGTCCTGGGCCAGCGAGACCGAGTCGGTACGCATGTAGGTGATCAGGCCCTGATTGCCGCTGCCGATATCCACGCCCTCATACAGCTGCTGCGCGATACGCATGGTGCGCTGGGTGGTGAATCTCAGGCGGCGGGCCGCCTCCTGCTGCAGCGTGGAGGTGATGAACGGCGGCTGCGGACGACGACGGCGCTGCTTCTTGTTGATCCGCGCTACGGTGAAGTTGCCCTGCGCGGCCTGCTCGATTACAGACGTGACCTCGCGCGCCCGTGTCTCGTCGGTGATGTCGAACTGCTCGAACTTCGCGTCATCGAGCTTGACCAGGTTGGCCTGGAACGCGTTGTCGGCGTCCGGGCCGAGGTCGGCTTCGATGGTCCAGTATTCCCGGGGATCGAACTTCTCGATTTCCTCCTCGCGCTCTACGATCATCCGCAGCGCCGGCGATTGCACGCGGCCGGCTGAAAGCCCTCGGCGAACCTTCTTCCAAAGCAGCGGCGAGAGATTGAAGCCGACCAGGTAATCCAGCGCGCGTCTGGCCTGCTGGGCGTCGACCAGCGAATCGGCCAGGCCGCGCGGATGCTCGATGGCGCTCTTGATGGCGCGCGGAGTGATCTCGCTGAATACCACGCGGTGGATCGGTGTCTTGCCGTTGACGCCGCGACTTTTCAGAATTTCGGCGATATGCCATGAAATGGCCTCACCCTCGCGGTCAAGGTCAGTCGCAAGATACACGGCGTCGGCAGACTTGGCGGCCTTGACGATGCGGTCGACGTGCTTTCTGTTGCGGTCGATGATGTCGTAGTGCATCGTGAAGTCGCCCTCGGTATCGACGGCGCCTTCGCGCGGAACGAGGTCGCGCACGTGCCCGTAAGAGGCGAGTACCTCGAAATCGGGACCAAGATATTTGTTGATCGTCGTGGCCTTGGCCGGCGATTCGACGACGAGTAGATTTTTGGCCATAAATTCCTTACTGCGCAAGATTTCCCGAAAGCACAACCCGGGAAACGCCCGGCCCGGTCAATGCCGGTATTCGCCCTCTTCGTCGAACATCAGGTCTTCCATCCAGGCGTAGTTCGCTTCCTGACCCGGCTGGTTGAACAACACCATCAGCACGACCCACTTCAAATCTTCCAGGCCGATTTCCGAGGCGTCTAGCGCAAGCAGACGATCGAGTATGAGTTCGCGCCGCGGCGAGTCGAGCACCCCGGCGTTTTCAAGATACATCAGGAAACCACGGGCTTCCACGTCGATCCGGCGCATTTCCTCGGCATTGAACAGCCGCACGGGGTTTTCCGAGTGACTGCTGACGTCGGGCAGCTGACGCTGCTCGGCCAGACCGTCCAGCCAGGCGAAGGCCCGGTCGATTTCACCCTGCGAGAAGCCCGCCTGCTCGAGACTGTCGCTCAACGAATCGCGGTCCGGCTCGGATTCCGGTTCGTCGTAGATGTAGTTCTCGAACAGATACATCAGCAGGTCCAGCACGTTTTCTTTCATTCGGTTCGATTCCCGCGGTTGGTTTCTCGGCAGTTGGATTCGCGGCGGTTCGACGCACGGCCGTTCGATTCGCGATCGTTCCCGGTCCTACTGTAACGCCCGCCGCCGAGCGCCGTGACCCGGCCTTGAAGTTCCAGTTCCAGCAACATCGAAGATACCGCCTGCGTCGTCAATTCCGTGCGCGCCATGATTTCGTCGACCGAAGTTGGATCGTAACCGACCGCGCCGAGCAATGTTTCGACTTGGGGGTCCACGGCGCCCGAATCAATGGCCGCCGGGTCTGCGCTGATATCGGCAGACTGCGACGACGACGCGCGTGGCGCGAGCAGGCCGCGCAGTTCGCCGGCAAGTTCCGCGATCAGGGGTCTGAGATCGTCGACGATTTCGTCCGGTGATTCGACCAGCCGCGCGCCCTGGCGGATCAGGCGATGACAGCCGCGCGCCATCGGATTGCGGATTGAACCCGGCACGGCAAACACTTCGCGCCCCTGTTCACCGGCAAGGCGAGCGGTGATCAGGGAGCCGGAACGAATCCCGGCTTCGATAACCAGCACGCCGGTACTCATGCCGCTGATGATCCGATTGCGGGCCGGGAAGTGGCCGGCCCTGGGGCCGACACCGGGGGCGAAGCTGCTGATCACCGCGCCATTATCCACGATTCTGCGAGCCAGATCACGGTGGCGTGCCGGATAAACCTGGTCGGGGCCGGTGCCGCCCACGGCCAGCGTGATGCCGCCGGCATCCATGGTCGCCCGGTGCGCCA
This sequence comes from Candidatus Wenzhouxiangella sp. M2_3B_020, assembly GCA_051428125.1. Lineage (GTDB taxonomy): Bacteria > Pseudomonadota > Gammaproteobacteria > Xanthomonadales > Wenzhouxiangellaceae. The sequence goes on along the minus strand of JBPRGD010000255.1, from coordinate 35,032 downwards.
CGCCGTCCACGCCAAGCGCAAGCCCGCTGGTGATCACCAGCCCGGCCCTGCTCAGATCCTCTGCGAATTCACGGGCGATCGACAGGCCGCCCGGCGTGGCGTTGCGACTGCCCACAATCGCAATCTGGGGCCGGAGAAACCACTCGGGACTTCCGTTGACGAACAGCGCCAGCGGCGCGTCGGGGATCCGCCGAAGCAACGGCGGATAGTACTCGTCACTGCGCGCAACCAGGTGGTGCGAGGGATGGTCGAGCCAGCGCAGCGCAGCATCCAGGCGCGCCGGATCGGGATGCTTGATTGCCCGGACGAAGTCACGCGTCAGGCCAGCGCGCTCGAGATCGAGATCGCTCCAGTCGGGCAAGGCAGGATAATCATCGGGCTGGATGTCCAGCCCGTCGAGCGTCCCCGGACCGAGATCCGGGGCGAGTACCAGTTTCAGCCACCCGAGTTGATCGGGGTCCGAGCCCATCAATCCGGCGCTGACGCGTCAGGCGCTGTCACTCCGACCGCGCGCCGTTACAGGCGGCGGTCCGGGTGGTCGATCAGGTCGCCGGTGCGAACGCCGCGCCTGCCGGTCATGACCAGACCGTAGCTGACGCGATCGAACGCTCTAAAAACCATGACCTGGCCGATGAACTGCGGCGGCAGCTGGACGGTCCTGCCGCTGACGCCGGTAGGCGCAGGCCGACCGCGAAGTCCGTTGACGAAATCGTCTTCGACTTCCCGGTTCGGATGAAACACCGAGAACGTGTGCCCGGGCTCCACGCCGTCGCGAATGCCGATATCCATGGCCACGATCTGGTAATGGCCAACCGCGTAGTCGCCGCCCCGTATGCCGATGATGCTGGCGCCTTCGGGAATGTCGAACTCCGGCGCCCGCGGGTAGAACGTCAGGTCGTAGAGATAGGGATCGACCGGCAGAATGTAATCACCGGCGCGTACTTCCATTTCGGCTTCGAGCACCTGGACCTGGGCCGGGTCGCCGGTGGCCAGCACTTCTGCGCGCGCGACCTCCCAGAGCTGGTAACCGATGACGTTGCCCTTGTTCGAAAAGAAGTCCAGCTGCCGTCCGACATTGATCGGACGCTCGTCCGACGGTACCGCACCGAGGTTGCCGCGCATCAGATTCTGGCGAACGGCACTGCGGTCGCCGGCCTCGACTTCCTCGAACTGGTAGCTGAGTCTAGCGACGACCACCTGATCACCCGGTCGCTGATCGTCCAGACCGCGCACGAATGCCCGGTAGGGCTCGGCGGAAACATAGCGCGTGTCCTCGTTGGCCACGATATACGGCAGCCCGGCGAGTTCTTCGTCTCCGACCACCCGCGGCTTGAGCAGAAACGGCTCGATCGCGCTCAGCGGCACCGTGGTCACCGGTCCGGTGGTATCGCTGCGGCGAACCTCGGGCGACAGCCGACGGGTGCCGTCGAGCACCAGCCTCGGCTGCCCGTCGACGTATATCAGCGAAAGCCGGTCGCCCGGAAAGATCAGGTGCGGATTTTCCACCTGCGGGTTGGCCTGCCAGATGGCGGGCCACTGCCAGGGCCGGGTCAGAAACCGACCGGCGATGTCCCAGAGCGTGTCCCCCTCACGCACGACGTATTCGTCGGGATGATCGTCACGAAGTTCGACCTCCTGCGCCGCCAGCGGCAATGCCACCAGCAGTGCGATCAACAATACCCAAAACTTTCTCATTTTCTACCTCCCAGGTCCGCCGCCACGCTGAAGCCCGATTTGAAGCCCGAGCTCGGGATTGACTGCACTAGCCGCAATTGCAGGCAGCCGGGCTCGACTGCCGATTTGCGCTACCTGCGCTATCATACCCATATTGAACGTTTTTTCCACCCTTGGGAACCAAATTCGGCAATTGAAATCCGAGACTTAGTGCACAAAGTTCATGCCATGACCCAGCTGACCATACTCCAATTCCCAGATTCCCGGCTGCGCAACATCGCCAGGCCGGTCGACGAAGTCACCGATTCGGTTCGGCAACTCGCCGACGACATGCTCGAGACGATGTACGCTGCCCGCGGCATCGGCCTTGCTGCCACGCAGGTCAACCGCAGCCTGCGCATGCTGGTGCTCGATCTCAGCGAGGAGCGCGACCAGCCGCGCGTCATCATCAACCCGGAAATCGTCGGCCGCGAGGGCAGCCAGACGTGCGAGGAAGGCTGCCTTTCGGTGCCCGGCGAATACGCCGAGGTCGAGCGAGCCGAGAACATCCGCGTCAAATGCCTGGACCGCGACGGCGAGCCGGTGGAATTCGACGCCGAGGGATTGCTGGCGGTCTGTATCCAGCACGAAATCGACCATCTCGACGGCAAGGTATTCGTCGATTACCTGTCGCCCCTGAAACGCCGGATGATCGAAAAGCGCCTGAAGAAGGCGCGTCAGCAGCAACGCGAGCCCGCCCACCAGCCAGTCTGACCCCGGCTGCGGAGACGGCGCCACCGCCCGCCGCGACCAATTGGAACTTAGTTGACAAACCCCAGAATCGTTTTTGCCGGTACGCCCGAATTTGCCTGCCCGGCTCTTGCCGCCCTCATCCGGCGCAACCGGCCCGTGGCGGTGCTGACCCAGCCGGACCGGCCGGCCGGACGCGGCCGCAAGCTGGTCGCCGGCCCGGTCAAGCGACTGGCGGTCGAGGCCGGTATCGAGGTACTCCAGCCGGAATCACTCAAGACAGCCGATGCCCGTCAAGCGCTGGCTGCTCTTGAACCCGATCTGCTGGTGACCGCGGCCTACGGGCTGCTGTTGCCTAGAGAAGTGCTGGACCTGCCTTCGCTGGGCTGCTGGAACCTGCACGCCTCGCTGCTGCCTCGCTGGCGTGGCGCAAGCCCGATCCAGCAGGCGATCCTCGCCGGCGACTCGGATACCGGCATCACGCTTATGGAGATGGACGTCGGGCTCGATACCGGCGACATGCTGATGCGCGCCGATACGCCCATCGGCACCGGAGAGTCGGCCGGTGAACTTCACGACCGTCTGGCCGAGATGTCGGCGACGCTTCTTATCGAAGCACTGGACCGCATGGACGACGGCACGCTGCCGGAGCCGACGCCGCAAAACGACGCCCTGGCCACGGCCGCGCCCCTGATCCGCAAATCGGACGCGCTGATCGACTGGCGCCTGGATGCCGGCACGATCGAAAGACGGGTGCGCGCCTACAATCCATGGCCGGTGGCTCACGGACAAATCGACGGCGCGCCGGTTCGCATCTTTCGAGCGCGGGCAATCGACGACGACGCCGGAAACGTCGCGCCCGGCGCCCCGGTGACCGGCGCCGGCGGTCCGGACGCCATTCGAATCGCCTGCGGACGCGGCGTGCTGGAAATCCTCGAACTCCAGGCACCCGGCCGCAAACGCGTTTCGGCCGCGCAGTGGCTGAACGCCCACCCGGACTGGCGAACATGAAAAAGCGCTGCAAATCTGCTGCGCGGGCGCCAGGCGGCGGCCGGCGGTGCTCGAAATCCTCAGGTACCTGGCGTGTACATTCCGGTTTCTGCGCTCCGACGGCCGCCGCCTGGCGCCCGCCCACGACGATTTGCAGCGCCTTTTCCCGTTCGACTGGCACAATCGCCGGAGCTTGTCGATGAATGTTGCTGCAGGCGCGGAAGCGCGGCTGGTGGCGGCGCGCGCGCTCGCGGCGGTGCTCGACCAGCGACGCAACCTGGGTGACGCGCTGGCCGATCTCGACCGCCAGCTTGGCGACAGCCGCGATCGGGCGCTGGTCCGGCGGCTGTGCAATCGGGTGCTTCGGGACTTTCCCGCGCTGGAATGGCGACTCGGCCAGCTGCTGCGCAAGCCGCTGGGGCGCAAGGCGCGCGAGATACATTTTCTGTTGCTGCTGGCCCTCGACCAGCTGATCGAGGGCCGGGAACCGGCCCATGCGGTGGTGCATGCAAGCGTCGCGGCCGCGCGAAGCGCCGGCCAGCACCACCTCAGCGGCCTGGTCAACGCGGTGTTGCGAAACCAGCAGCGGCGCGCGCAGGAACTCGACGCGCAAATGCCCCGCGACCCTGCGCTGCGTCTCGGCTATCCGGCGTGGCTGCTGAATGCGATTCGCCGGGACTGGCCGGAGCAGTGGCGGGCGATCGCCGAATCGGGCAACGGCAAACCGCCGATCTGGTTGCGCGTCAACCGCCGCCGAAGCACCCCCGACGCCCTTTGCACGAAACTGGCCGAAAACGGCATCCAGGCCGTCACCAGCCCGCATTTTCCGGACGCGGTTCGGCTGGACCACCCGGCTCGGGTGAGCAGCCTGCCCGGATACGCCGAGGGCGAATTTTCGGTCCAGGACGCCGGCGCACAGGCCGCGGCAACCCTTCTCGAACTCGACGACGGATTGAAGGTGCTCGACGCCTGCGCCGCGCCCGGCGGCAAGGCCGCACATATACTCGAATGCGCGAACGTCGCGCTGACCGCGCTGGAAGTCGATCCGCTGCGCGCCGAACGCATAGGCCAGACATTCGACCGGCTGGGACTTGAAGGCCGGGTCGTGACCGGCGATGCGGCAACGCCCGAGACATGGGCGGGTACCGACCGCTTCGACCGGATCCTGGTCGACGCACCATGCTCGGCCACCGGGGTGCTTCGCCGGCATCCGGATATCCGCTGGCAGCGGCAGCCGGGCGATATCGAGGAAAACGCCCGCTTGCAGGCGCGGATCCTGGATGCGCTGTGGCCGCTGTTGGCGCCCGGCGGATTGCTTGTATACGCCAGCTGTTCGATACTGCATGCGGAAAACCGTGATCAAGCAAGAGATTTCATTGCCCGCCATGTCGATGCGCAATTACACGAAGCCGAGCTGGAAGATGCCGTTGCCACCGATCCCGGCCGGCAGATTCTTCCGGGCAGTCTCGATCGGGACGGTTTTTACTATCTTCGTCTGCGCCGGATGCACTGACCAGGGTGCAGGCGGCCAGTCGACCGCTGGCCGGCTCGAAATCGACCCGAACATGATCTGGCGCGGGGAATCGCTGGACATCGACGCCGGCGTGTCGTTCGACCCCACCGCAATAATGCGTGAAGCGCTCGAAAGTGGCGTCGACCTGCAAATCGAAATCGTTACCAGGGTAAGCAAAAGAATCGGACCGGTCGCGTTGATCGAGGAAGAGCGTCGCCACCCGATCACCATGCGTTTCCTGCCGCTGACCGAACAGTGGCAGCTGGAAATCGACGCCGTACAGACCAATTTCCCACGCCTCTGGCTGCTGCTGGACGCGCTGCAGCAAACGCGTACCTACGCCACCGGTCTGACGCGCGAGCGGGTCGGCGGCGACGACTGGCAGGTTCAGGCGCGCGCCCGGTTCAATCGCGAGGCGCTTCCATCGCCGATGCACCTGCCTTCGCTCGTATCCCCCGACTGGCGCCTTGCCGGCGCCTGGCATACATGGCAACTCGACGCCTCCTGAGCCGTTTCTTCCGGATCCTGCCACTGGCGGCCGTCGCCGGGCTGCTGCTGGTCGCGCTTTTCCTGGTGGCCAACGTCGAACAGGAGTCCAGCCGGCTGGGCAGCATGAGCCTGGCGATCCTGCTGCTGACCGGCGTGGCGCTGCTGGTGCTGCTGGCCGCGATCGCGCAGCGCCTGGTGCGCCTGATTCGCGACATCCGCACCGCGGCGCCCGGCGCCCGGCTCCGCGCCAGACTCGTGGGAGTGTTCATCGCCCTTGCGCTGCCGCCGGTGGTGGTGGTGTACATGTTTTCCGTGGAGTTTCTCAACAACACCATCGACGGCTGGTTCGACACCGGCGCCGAACCGGCGCTGGCCGACTCGATCGAAATGGGCCAGCTGTTTCTCGATCTGCGCACGCGCCAGGCGCGCGACCAGTTGGCCCGGATCGCGGCCGGCCTGCCGCCGGCCGCGACCGAGGACGAGCTGCTCGACTACCTGTTTGCGCGGGTTTCGTCGACCGGCCCGGTCGAACTGACGATGCTCACGCCGTCCGGCCGGGTCGAGACCCTGGTGCATATCGACCCCCAGCGCATGGTGTCGGACCTGCCGTCGGCATTCGCGCTCAATCAGGCAACGCGCGGCGACGAATACAGCGCCGCAGAAGCAGGCGGCGAAGGCCTGCACATCCGCGTGCTGGTTCCGGTACCGAGCACGCCGGGCGGTACCGCCGATCGCGTGCTACAGGGCATATTTCCACTGCCGGTAGACTTTTCCCAATTGGCCACCCGAATCGAACAGGCCTATTTCCGCTACGAAAACATCTCGTTTTTGCGCCAGCGTCTGCAACAGAGCTTCGTGCTGATATTGTCGCTGGTCCTCGGCGTGACCGCGCTGCTGGCCATTCTGCTGGCATTCAACGCGGCCCGCCGCCTTGTACGACCGATTCGGGACCTTGCCCGGGCGACCGAATTGATGCGCGCCGGGGAATTTCCCGAGACCCTGGACGTGACCAGCCGCGACGAACTCGGGTTTCTGGTCGATTCCTTCAACAGCATGGCCAGCCAGCTCAATCAAACCCAGAAACAGCTGGAATCGCAGCGACACTATCTGGAAACGCTGCTCGGCCGGCTTTCGGCCGGCGTCATCGCCTTCGACAGCCGACGGCGGCTGAGCGCCGCCAACAACAGCGCATCCGACATCCTCGGCGTGCATCTCGGCGAACTGCAGGGCCTTGAGATAGGCGAGCTGCGGGAGCGCCTGCCGGAACTCGGGGAACTGTTCGACGTCATTGCCAGGCGCATCGACGAATCCGGCGACCTGTGGCGCCAGGAAATCAAGCTCGAACGCGCCGACAGGGCGCTGGCGCTGGTGTGCCGCGGATCGACGCTGCCCGACTCGGCCGAACCTGGGCTGACCGGCCACGTTGTGGTGTTCGACGACGTGACCATGCTCGACCAGGCCCAGCGCCAGGCCGCCTGGGCCGAACTGGCGCGCCGCCTTGCGCACGAAGTCAAGAATCCGCTGACGCCGATCCGGCTGGCTGCCGAGCGGCTGCAGCTCAGGCTGGGCGATGACAGCGACCCGGACCGTGCGCGCCTGGTGCAGCGGGCCACCAGCACCATCATCAACCAGGTCGACAGTCTCAGACGCCTGGTCGACGCTTTCGGCGACTACGCCCGGCCGGGAACCAGTCAGCGCGAGCCGCTGGAACTGGAACCGCTGATCAGCGGCATCGTTGACCTGTGGTCGGCCGGCGATACCGGCGTCCGGTTCGAGATCGGCCTCGACCACGGCGGCGCACGCGCTGTCGGCGATCCAGGCCAGTTCCAGCAGGTGCTCAACAACCTGGTGCAGAATGCCCGCGAAGCCCATCCCGACGGCGCGCCGCTGCTGCGGATTCACTCGAAAACCAGCGCCGACGAAAACGGCGGCGACTGGCTGCTGCTGGAAGTCTCCGACGACGGACCCGGCTTCGACGCGGAAATCCTGCCCCGTGTGTTCGAGCCCTATGCCAGCACCAAGCCGCGCGGCACCGGGCTGGGACTGGCCATCGTGCACAGAATCCTCGACCAGATGGGCGGCCGAATCGAGGTCGAAAACTCGCCGGAAGGCGGTGCCGTGATTCGACTGTATCTACCTTTGCGGGGCTGAGCGATGCGCTATCCTCTGTTTCCAGGTCAATCAGATTCCGGACAAGCCGGGGTGAAAGGAGCTGCAGCCTGATGGCCTCGACCATCTTGATCGTTGACGACGAGCCGGATATCCGCGAACTGATCGGGGAAATCCTCGCCGACGAGGGCTACGTGCCGGTTCTCGCGTCCTGCGCCGCAGAGGCCCGCGAGCGCCGCATCGAGTCCGATCCGGACCTGATCCTGCTCGACGTCTGGATGCCCGACAGCGACGGCATCAGCCTGCTGCGCGAATGGCGCGAACAGGACGCGGCTTTGTGCCCTGTGGTGATGATCTCCGGTCACGGCTCGGTGGAAACCGCGGTGGAGGCGACCCGCTTCGGGGCCAGCGACTTCATCGAAAAACCGGTTTCCATGGCACGCCTGCTCAACACCGTGCGCAAGGCGCTGAGCGGCGGGCGGGATGCCGCCGGTAACTCGCCGGCCCAGGCGCACGCCAGCGACCTCCCGGAGCCCATGGGCCGGTCGGCTGCGGTCGCTGCGCTGCGCGAGCGCATTGCGGCCGTCGAATCGGGACTCGGCAACGTACTGCTCAGCGGCGAGGCCGGGACCGGTCGTTCGACCCTGGCACGCTGGATTCACGGCCGCTCAGCAGCACCGGGCGCGCGCCTGTACGAACTGGCCTGTGGTCCTGGAAGCAGCCAGTTGGCGCGTCTGGAAAACATCCCGGACGAACCCTCGACGCTGATCCTCGATCACTTCGACGCGCTCGGAGACGAGGACCGGGACCGTCTGAACCGGCTGCTGGCAAGAGGCTCATCGCAGATTCGCGTGTTCGCCATCTCCACGCCGGGCCTGGAGCCGCGTGCCGCGGCCGGTCGATTCGACAACGCGCTTTACCAACGCGTGGCCGAGACGGTGCTCGAGGTTCCGGCGCTGCGCGAGAGACGCGAAGACATTCCGGAACTTGTGCGCTACCTCGCCGAGCGACTGCCGGTGCGCGAAAATCTTCCGTACCGGCCCGTGCCGGTACCGGTGCAGAATCAGCTGCGCCAGCACGACTGGCCCGGCAACCTGCGTGAGCTGGTCAATCTGCTGCGCCGCCTGCTGCAGGCGGGTACCGAGGCGCCCGTGGAACCGGATGAAGTCACCGTGCTGCTGAAAAAAGCCGATCCGGCCAAGACGGGGGCGATGGACGCCGGCCATTCGCCGCTTTTCGAACTGCCGTTGCGCGAAGCCCGAGAAGCCTTCGAGCGGCAATACCTTATCACCCGCCTGCGCCGGGCCGAGGGCAGCGTGGGACAACTTGCTGAAGCCGTTGAAATGGAGCGCACCCACTTGTACCGGAAGCTCCGGCAGCTCGGCATCGACCCCAAACAGGTTCAGGAAGAAAGCGAATGAGGATCATCATTCTCGGGGCGGGCCAGGTCGGCTCCGGCATGGCGCATTCACTGTCGCGCGAGGAAAACGACATTTCGGTCGTCGACACCGATCCCGAAAGGCTGCGCGAACTGCAGGAAAAACTCGACATCCGCACGGTGCTGGGACACGCCTCGCGTCCGGAAACGCTGATCCGCGCCGGCATCGAAGACGCGGAACTTCTGATCGCGCTGACCAATTCCGACGAAACCAACATGATTGCCTGCCAGGTGGCGTACTCCCTTTTCAACACGCCGACCAAGGTCGCCCGCATCCGTGCGGCCGACTACCTGGCCCACCCGGAACTGTTCACCCGCGAGAACACCCCGGTCGATTTCCTGATCAGCCCCGAGAAGCTCGTCACCGACCACGTACAGCGCCTGATCGAATATCCGGGCGCACTGCAGGTACTGGATTTCGCCGACGGCAGGGCACAGCTGGTCGCGACCCGCGCGGTGCGCGAAGGCAAGCTTGTCGGGCGCGCGCTCAAGAGTCTGCCGGACGAACTGCCCGCCGGCGTCGATGCGCGCGTGGCGGCCATCTTCCGGCGCGACGAGGCGATCATTCCCGAAGGCGACACCATCATCGAAGTCGACGACATGGTGTTCTTCCTCGCCCCGACTCAGGAAATCCGCGAGGTCATGGCGACCTTCGGCAGCGCCGCCGGTCCCGCCCGCCGCGTGCTGCTGGCGGGCGGCGGCAATATCGGCGCCGCGCTGGCCAGGCGACTGGAGCGCAACCTGCACGTCAAGATCATCGAAAACGATCCCAAGCGCGCCGAACGGATCGCGGAGGTGGTCGACACCTCCATCGTGCTGGTCGGCGACTGCGCCAACGAAGATCTGCTGCGCGAGGAAGGCATCGACGAAATGGACGTCTACTGCGCGCTGACCAACGACGACGAGGCCAATATTCTTTCGTCGATGCTGGCCAAGCGCATGGGCGCGGCCAAGGTCATCACGCTGATCAACCGGGCCGCCTACGTCGACCTCGTCGAATCCGACCGCATCGACGTTGCGGTCAGCCCGCAGCAGATCACCATCGGCGCGCTGCTGGCGCTGATCCGCAAGGGCCACATGGTGCGCGTGCACTCGCTGCGCCAGGGAGCGGCCGAGGCCATCGAGGTCGTCGCCCACGGCGATCCGGGCCGGTCCAAGATCGTCGGGCGAGAGATCGGGGCGATCTCGCTGCCGGAGTCGACGACGATCGGTGCGGTCGTGCGCGGCGACCAGGTGCTGATGGCGCATCACCACGTCGTGATCGAACCCGAAGACCACGTGATCCTCTTCGTTGCCGACAAGCGCCGCATCGCCGAGGTCGAGCGGCTGTTCGCGGTCGAGGCCGTGTTCGTCTGAGGAAACGCCCATCGATGACACACGCGGAATCGCCAGGCATCGCCCGCCACCGCTTCGATGAGGAGGCTCTCGCCGCTTTTGTCGAGCCTTCCCTCCGCGCGACCGGAGCGGCCTGATGCGCGCCTACGCGCCCGTGCTTCGCGTCGTCGGCGCGCTGCTGATGTTCCTGAGCATCGGCTTCCTGCCGCCGCTGGCATTCGCGCTGGCCTCCGGCGACGGCACCGCCGTGTCGTTCATCGTGAGCCTGGCCGTGGTCGCGGCGACGGGCTTCGCGCTGTACTGGCCGGTGCGCCGAAACCGCCGCGAGCTGCGCGTCGCCGACGGCTTCCTCGTCGTCGTCGCCTGCTGGGGCGCGGTCGCGCTGGCCGGCTCGCTGCCGCTGATGCTGGTGCTCGACATCAGCATCGCCGACGCGGTGCTCGAATCGACCTCCGGCATCACCACGACCGGCGCGACGGTGCTGTCCGGCCTCGAACACATGCCGACCTCGATCCAGTGGTATCGCCAGCAGCTGCAGTGGATGGGTGGCCTCGGCATCATCGTCCTGGCCGTCGCGATCCTGCCCATGCTCAAGATCGGCGGCATGGAAATCTACAAGGCCGAGGTCACGGGCCCGGTCAAGGAGAACCGGCTCACACCGCGCATCGCCGAGACGGCCAAGATGCTGTGGGCCATCTACATCGGGCTGACGGCGATCTGCGCGCTGGCCCTGTGGGCCGCCGGCATGAGCCTGTTCGACGCGGTGGGCCACAGCTTCAGCACCATCGCGACGGCCGGGTTTTCGACCTACGACGCATCGATCGGTCACTACGACAGTGCGCTGATCGAATCGCTGATCATCCTGTTCATGTTCGTCGCATCGATGAACTTCGCACTGCACTTCCTGGCCCTGCGCCGGGCCAGCGCGCAGGTCTATCTCAACAATCCCGAACTGAAACTGTTCGCCACGCTGCTGGTCGTGATCACCGCGCTGATCACGCTGCTGCTCTGGCAGCAGGACGTCTACGGCGACTTCTGGGAATCGCTGCGCTACGCGATCTTCCACGCCGTGTCCTACACCACGACCACCGGCTTCGCGACCGCCGACGTCTACCTTTGGCCGGGGACGCTGCCGCTGCTGATGATCCTGATCTCCGGACTGGGCGGCTGCGCCGGCTCGACGACAGGCGGCTTCAAGATCGTGCGCGTGTATCTCGTTTCCAAGCAGGGGCTGCGCGAACTCAAGCGCCTGATCCATCCGCGCTCGGTCGTGCCGCTGAAGCTCGGCGGCCGAACGCTGAACCCGGAGGTGGCCAACGCCATCTGGGGCTTCGTGTCGCTGTACATCGTCTGCATCGTGATCCTGACCCTGATCGTCTCGAGCTTCGAGGAGGACCTGGTCACCTCGGTGTCGGTGGTGTTCTCTGCGATGAACAATCTCGGCCCGGCGCTGGGCGATGCGGGCGCGAACTGGGGCGATCTGCACCAGGCGACGAAATGGCTGATGAGCTTCGCGATGCTGCTCGGCCGGCTGGAGATCTTCACGGTGCTGGTGCTCCTGACGCCGACGTACTGGAGGCACTGACTCGACGCTTTCCGTTTTCGGTTTTCCGTTTTCGGCAAACCCTTTCAGGCCGAGCGCCGAAGGGGCCGTGCGGCTTCCATGTGGGGGCCCCGTGCAGCCATAATGGCCCCCATCACCCGATCTTCGACAGGCACCGCAACGGAAAACACCGGATCGCGGAAAACGGAAAGCGGAATCCGGAAAGCGGAGTCTAAAAGGCCTGCGCCGGTCCTGTTCGCAGGCCAAACGACCGAAATGGAATGACCCGGACCTGGACGCGATGAACCCAGAAGCCATCGAGAAGCTGATCGAAAACGGACGCGACTCGTACGAGGCCCGGCTGGCGGCGGGACAGGCTCGGCTGAAGCACGGCGACCTGGAGCGCGCGATCGCGCATTTCCGCGCGGCCACGACGATGAAACCGGAGCACACGACGGCATGGCAGGAGCTGGGCAAGGCGCTGGAGGCCAACGCCGAAGCCAAGGCTGCGCACGAAGTCTGGGAGCGCGGCGTCGCCGCGGCGCGCGCCAACGGCGATAAGCAGGCCGAAAAGACGATGAACGTCTGGCTCAGGCGCCTGAAGAAGAAGCGGGGCGAGCAGTAGCCGCACCCGGGCGGTCGGCGGACCGGACTTCGTCGAAGCGCCGGTAGTGCCACAGGTATTGCTCCGGCGCCGCCCGCACCACGCGCTCGAGCGTCGCGTTCATCGCTGCGGCGGCGCGAACCGGATCGGGATCGTCGGCCCCGGGCACCGGATCGAAGCGGACCTGCCAGCCTGGCCCGTCTCGTCGCCGCAGGCAGTGGCCCATCAGCACCGCACAGCCCGTCGCCCGCGCAAGCCGGTGGGGCAACGTCATCGTCGCCACCGGGTGCCCGAAGAAGGGTGCAGCCACGTGATCGCCGCCGCGCGGTAGTTGATCGAACAGCAGCCCCACAATTCCGCCCTGCCTGAGCCGCCTGAGCACCTGCCGCATTGCCGGTCCGGCGGTGGGCACCATCGTGGCGCCGAATCGCGACCGGTAACGCGTGAGCAACTCATCGACCCGCCGGGAACGCGGCGGCTTGTAGAGAAAATCGATCTGGCGGGTCAGGCTGCCGTAGAGGATGCTCAACTCCCAGTTGCCCAGGTGCCCTCCCAACAGCAGTACGCCTTGCCCGCGCTCCCATGCCGCCTGGAGGTGGTGGATCCCGGACACGTCGGCCAAGGCCCGGTCGATCCACCGTGGGCTTCGATGCCACAGCGGTCCGCATTCCATTGCCGTGGACACCATCGCGCGCACGTTGTCGCGGGCCAGGCGCCGCCGGCGGTCGTCATCCAGGTCCGGAAACGCCAGCCGGAGATTGCCGTCGATGACCTCCAGTTTTCGCCAGCCGGTCGCGCGAACCAGGCCCGCGACCATGGCGGCAAGGCCGCCCTGGACGCGCAACGGAATCCAGGCGAGAGCGAATAACAGCACGCGGCCGACGGCGATCTTCATGGCCGCGGATGCTACCATCGGCGCCCTCCGACCGTATCCCGTACACCGGTACAGCAATCCCATGATCGGGCTCATCCAGCGTACGCGCTCGGCCAGCGTAACGATCGACGGAGAGACCGTCGCGGCCATCGACGGCGGCATGCTGGTGCTGGTCGGATTCGTTCGCGACGACGACGAGTCCCGCCTCGACCGCTTCGTCGAGCGTCTGCTGAACTTCCGGCTGTTCCCCGACGAGGCCGGGCGGATGAATCGCAGTGTGCGGGACGTGGGCGGCGACGTGCTGTGCGTTCCGCAGTTCACGCTGGCCGCCGACACCGATTCCGGCAATCGCCCCAGCTTCACGCCCGCCGCCCCGCCCGAGCGTGGCGCGGCGCTGTTCGACGCGTTCCGCGCATGCATGCAGCGCGAGCATCCCGACGCGGCGTTCGGCGTGTTCGGCGCCGAGATGCAGGTGGCGCTGGTCAACGATGGGCCGGTGACGTTCTGGGTGGAGGTCTGATTCGACAGGCGCGTGCCGACGTGCCCGCCGATCGGACACCAGGCGCTGCATCGGTCGTTTCTTACCGTACGACGACCCCGAGCCGGGCAGGCCCGCGGCCCTTGGCTGCGCCAGCCTCGGGCTTTGGATCTATTGTTCCTGTCTTCGGAATTTTCGGGATCGGTGATCCTGATCCGTCGGCGCGAAGTCGCGCCTCCCACAGGAATGGCACGGAGTCAGGTTTCACTTCTGTAGGAGCGGCGACCTCGCCGCGACGGGTCGGGCCACAGGCTGGTTGTTCTCAAGTCCAGGTCGCCTGCAAGCCCGCGCAGCGGGCGTGGCGATACGCCGTTGGACGCTTCCTGGCCTTCGCAACAGTCCCGTGCCGGTTCAGGACGCGTCGCTCGGCGAGGGCGGCGGCGTCTTTCGACGCGCGAGGTCGCGCTCGATCCACCGTTCGATGAGCTCCTTCCACGGCGCTTCATCGGGATCGTGGCCGGCATACATTCCAGCGGCGCTGCGTTGCCGTTCGGCTTCGTAGAGGATCAGTGCGCACGCGACCGAGACGTTGAGCGACTGCGTCATGCCGTGCATGGGAATGACGATGTGCTCGTCGCACAGGTGGGCCGCTTCGTTGCTGATGCCGAACTTCTCGGTGCCCAGGACGACCGCGGTGGGTTGCGTGTAGTCGATCTCGCGGTAGTCGATCGCGCGATCGGAAAAGTGGGCGGCCACGCAGCTGAACCCGTTGGCCGAAAGCTCGGCCAGGCCCGATCCGGAGTCGGCGTGGCGCGTCAGCCCCACCCAGCGCTGCGCACCCTGGGCGGTGTTGTTGAGGGCCGGCAGGCCGTGTTCGCCCGGTACGGCATGCGCATGCATCACGCCGACTGCATCGCAGGTGCGCAGTACCGCGGCAAGGTTGTGCGGCTTGTGGACGCGCTCCATGAACACCGTCAGGTCCGGCTGGCGGCGCCGGGCGGTGTCGACGATGCGTTGCTTTCGTTCGGGGGTCATGGGCTTATGGTACTGTCGACCAAAGAATATGGTGTGCGAACTGAGAGACCGTCGCTCCTCGGATTTCTGTCGAAAAGTTTTCGGATTGAAGTTTTCAGTTTTCAGCAATCAGGTTTGCACGTCCGCTCGAGTTCGTGCACGGCCTCCGAACCCGAAGAATGACGGGTCTGCCGGCCCTGTCCATGGGTTCCGGTGTCTGCGCCTGCTGAAAACTGAGAACTGAGAACTTAAATCCTAATCGTTGGAATCCGAATACCGATTCATCTCCAAGCATCGATCGAACCCCTCGAAGCGAACGCCGACCGCCATGCCCAATTTCCTCGAGAATCTCAAGCAGATCGTCAACCGCCACGAGCCGGATCCCGACGAGCAGGCATTGCCGCGGGCCGCGGCGGTGCTTTTGCTCGAGATGGCGGCCACCGACGCCGGCGTCGAGGCTAGCGAGCGGCGCGTCATCGAGCAGGCAGTGACCGACCGCTTCGGGCTCGACGATGCCGAGCTCCGCGAGCTGATGGAAGAGGCGGGACGGCGGCAGCGCGAGACGCATTCGCTGCACGAGTACACGCACGCGCTGCGAACCAGCCTCGACCCGGAAACACGCGGGGATCTGGTCGAATGGCTATGGCGCGTGGGGTTCGCCGACGGTCACCTGGATCGACACGAAGAACACCTGGTGCGGCGGCTGGCCGATCTCCTCGGCGTGCCGCACCGCGAATTCATGCGCCGCAAGCACCGCGCCGCCGACTCGATGAACTGACACAGTCGCGGGTTGCCGCGGAGACGGAGATCAGCCGGTGAAGAACTGCTGTCGGAAGCTCAACTCGAACGGCGGGCCCTCGCGGCCATCGGGCTGCACCTCGACATCGAAGTTCAGCGTTTCCTCGTCGTGAATGCGGAACTGGCCGATGTAATAGATCGCGCCCTGGTCGCTGACCTGGCGTAACTGGATATCGCGGAATTGTCCCGTGAGGTTCCTGGCGACGACTTCCACGTCGGCTTCGACGGCTTCCCGGGATTCACGGTCCAGGACGGTGATGTTGAGCATGGCCTGCGTTCCGGCACGCTGGATACCGTAGGCGCTGGCGATCTCCGGCGAGAGCATGTTGGTGTTGAGCGTGTTGTAGTGAACCTCGTACGGGCCGAACTGCTGCGACTGCTGTGCCTGCAGTGGTGAGAACACGGCGGACGCGAACATCACCGCGGCGATCGTCGCGAGGGTCGGGTACACAAGACGCATAGGTTGCTTCTCCATCATGAGAATTGGACAGGCCGGTATGGGGACTGTTCACCGACGTTCGGAATCATCGTACTCCCCGCCGAGTCGAATCCGCAACCGACGGCCGGTAGCGCGCATCCGGTCATGCCACGCCGATGAGAATCATCAGGAACTGGATGCCGATGATGGCGATCAGCGGGGACAGGTCCAGGCCGCCGATGCTGGGAACGACGCGCCGGATGGGTTCGAGCACCGGGCGCGTGAGCTGGTAGATCAGCGGGATGATGGGATGACGCATCGCGCCGCCCACCCACGACAGGATGACCTCGGCGATGATCAGCACCATGTACATCACCAGCAGCATGCGCACCAGCCGGATCGCGGCCACGATGACGGCCTGCAGCGGATCCACGGCATAGCCGGAAATCGCGGCGACGAGGATGATCGAGATCGTCTGGATGACCAGAAGCAGGACGACCGCGGCCGTATTGAAACGACCGAACCGGGGAACGATCCGTGACAGCGGCCCGACGATGGGCTCGGTGACCGTCAGCAGCACCTGGCAGACCGGGTTGTAGTAGTCGGCCCCGACGGCTTCCAGCAGCACCCGCAGCATCAGCGCGGCGAGGTAGAGGCTGAACAGCGTCTCGACCAGGAAGGCGAACGCGTTGCCGACCGAACCGCCCATCAGCGCCTCTCCCGCCGGGGCCTGCGATGTACCACGGTCGTCAAGACGAGCCTCCGAGTTCGCGTCCGCGCCGCACCGCGGCGCCGACCGCGTTGCCGACGATGGTGGCCAGCCCGTCCTGCTCGAACGACGTCAGCGCCGCGGCGGTGGTTCCGCCGGGCGACGTGACCCGCTCGCGCAGTTCCGCCGCCGTGGCGTCTCCGGCGGCGAGCATGGTGCCCGCGCCGGCAGCGGTCTGGGCCGCGAGGCCCTCGGCCGTCTCGCGGTCCAGGCCGGCGCCGACGCCGGCTTCGGCCAGCGCCTCGGTCAGCGCGAAGAAATAGGCGGGTCCGGATCCGGATACCGCGGTCACGGCGTCCATGAGCCGCTCGTCGTCGATCTCGAAGACCCGGCCGACCGCTTCGAACAGTTCGCGGGCGGCGGCGCGCTGCGCGGACGTGCATTCATCGCCGGCGTAAAGGCCGGTCGCTCCGGCGCCCCGCAGTGCCGGCGTGTTGGGCATGACGCGCACTACGGCGCGGTGGTCGCCGAGATTTCGAACCAGGCGATCGATTGGAACGCCGGCGGCGACGCTGACGACCAGTGCGTCGGCGTCCAGGGCATCGGCGATCGATCGGGCGACGTCGTCGATGACCTGCGGCTTGACGGCCAGCACGACGATGTCGGCATCGGCAGCGGCCTCGGCGTTGCCGGGCCGTGTGCCGACGCCGAAGTCGCGTTCGAGCCGGGCCAGGACGCTCTCGTCGGGATCTGTGGCGACCAGGCGGCCGGCCGGATGGCCGCGCTCGATCAGGCCGCCGATCAGGGCGCGCGCCATGTTGCCGGCGCCGATCATCGCGATGGACTGTTCCATGTCGCCGATTCTAACCGCCGGCGGTCATGCGTCGCGCGGTCCGAACACCGCGGTTCCGATGCGGACCATGGTCGCGCCTTCGGCGATCGCGGCTTCGAGGTCGGCCGACATGCCCATCGAAAGCGTGTCGACGTGAGGATGCGCGGTCCGCAACCGCCGGTGAATCGCGCGCAGGGCGGCGAACGAGGCGCGAGTCTCGGCCTCGGAACGGTCGGCGGCGGGGATGGCCATGACGCCGCGCAGGCGGAGTTCGGGGCGTTCGGCGATCGCATCGGCCAGCATCGGCGTGTCGTCGGGATCGCAGCCGGACTTCTGGGGCTCCCGGTCGATGTTGACCTGCAGCAACACGTTGAGCGGGTCGAGGTCGGCCGGGCGCTGGTCGGCCAGGCGGTTGACGATCTTGGCGCGGTCCACGCTCTGCACCCAGTCGAAGCGTTCCGAAAGGGTGCGCGTCTTGTTCGACTGGACCGGCCCGATGAAGTGCCACTCGATTCCGTCGGCGTCGAGTTCGTCCTGCTTGGCGACGGCCTCGCCGACATAGTTCTCGCCGAAGCGCCTGATGCCGGCGGAGAAGGCTGCGCGGACATCGGATGCCGGCCGGGTCTTGCTGACCGCCAGCAGGTCGACGTCATCCGGGTTGCGCCCGGCGCGCCGGCAGGCCTCCGCGATGCGCTCGCGAACGGCGTGGACGCGGTCGATGACGGGGTTGGCGGCCGGCATTTTGTCGCGGTGTCCGAATCGGGTATGATCGGCATTCTACGGAACCGGGGGCGGTCCGGTGTCCGGACTTTCGGCCGGCGAGGGTATTGCCCCGGGCAGCCGGGACGCCGCCGCGGCAGCCCTTGATCGGGTACACAGGGATTTGCGGGGAACGCGCATGGATATCACCGAACTTCTGGCTTTTACCGTCAAGAACAACGCCTCCGACCTTCACCTGTCGGCCGGCCTTCCACCGATGATCCGCGTCGACGGCGACATCCACCGGATCAACGTGCCGGCGATCGAGTCCAAGGAGATGTCGGACCTCATCTATTCGACGATGAACGACCACCAGCGGCGCGATTTCGAGGCCGAGCTCGAGGTGGATTTCTCGTACAACGTGCCGGGACTCGCCCGCTTCCGCGTCAACGCCTTCCATCAGGATCGCGGTACCGGTGCGGCGTTTCGCGTGATCCCGAACGAGATCTGGACGCTGGAGGACCTGCAGGCGCCGCCGGTGTTCCGGGACATCATCGACGTGCCGCGCGGTCTGATCCTGGTCACCGGCCCGACCGGCTCGGGCAAGTCGACGACCCTCGCGGCCATGGTCGACCATCTCAACAAGAACGTCGCCGGCCACATCCTGACGATCGAGGACCCGATCGAGTTCGTGCATTCGTCGAAGAAGTGCCTCATCAACCAGCGCGAGGTCAAGAAGGACACGCTGGGGTTCGCCGAGGCCCTGCGATCGGCGCTGCGCGAGGACCCGGACATCATCCTGGTCGGCGAGCTGCGCGACATCGAGACCATCCGCCTGGCGCTGACCGCGGCCGAGACCGGGCACGTGGTGTTCGGCACGCTGCACACCTCGTCGGCGGCCAAGACGATCGACCGCGTCATCGACGTGTTCCCGGGCGAGGAAAAGGAAATGGTCCGCTCCATGCTTTCGGAGTCGCTGCGCGCGGTCATCGCGCAGACGCTGCTGAAGAAGGTCGGCGGCGGCCGCGTGGCGGCCCACGAGATCATGATCGCGAATCCGGCCATCCGCAACCTGATCCGCGAGGACAAGGTCGCGCAGATGTATTCGGCCATCCAGACCGGCCAGAACGTCGGCATGACCACGCTGGACCAGAGCCTCTCGGAGCTCGTGCGGCGCGGCCTTGTCGCCAAGCCCGAGGCGCGCCGCAAGGCCGTCGACAAGAAGGCGTTCGCCTGAATCCGAATCCAGGAGGTCCACGATGCCCGTCATCGACAAGTGGCTCAAGCAGTTGCACGACGAAAACGGCTCCGACCTGTTCATCACCGTCGGCGCGCCCCCCTGCATCAAGGTCCACGGCCGCATCAAGCCGATCAACCGCGAGCCGCTGACCAAGGAATCGGCGACCAGCATCGTGCTGGGCACGATGTCCGAGGAGCAGGTCGAGGAGTTCAAGAGGACCAACGAGCTGCAGTACGCCATCTCCATAGAGGGCTTCGCGCGCTTCCGGATGAGCGCGTTCTTCCAGCGCGGCTCGATCGGCGTGGTCTGCCGGCGGATCGAAACCAAGATCCCCAGCTTCGAGGAACTGGAGCTCCCCGATACGCTGGGCGACCTGGCGATGGCCAAGCGCGGCATCGTCATGATGGTCGGTGCCACCGGCACAGGCAAGTCGACGACGCTGGCGGCGATGATCGGCCATCGAAACGAGAATTCCACCGGCCACATCATCTCGGTCGAGGATCCGATCGAGTACGTCCATCGCCACCGCCGCTGCCTGATGACGCAGCGCGAGGTCGGCATCGATACCGAGTCGTTCGAGATGGCGCTGCGCAATACGCTGCGGCAGGCGCCGGACGTCATCCTGATCGGCGAGGTGCGGACGCGCGAGGCAATGGAGCACGCGATCACGTTCGCCGAAACCGGTCACCTGTGCCTGACGACGCTGCACGCCAACAACGCCAACCAGGCCATGGACCGCGTGCTGCATTTCTTCCCCGAGGAACGCCACGGCCAGGTCCTGCTCGATCTGAGCTTCAACCTCAAGGCGATCGTGGCCCAGCAGCTGGTGCCGTCCCTGGACGGCAGCCGCCGCCACGTCGCGCTGGAGATCCTCAAGTCCAGCCCGCTGGTCCAGGAGAAGATCCGCAAGGGCAAGATCGACGAGCTCAAACAGATCATGAAGGACTCGGTGCACCACGGCATGATCACGTTCGACCAGAGCCTGCTGAAGCTCTACCAGGACGGCAAGATCTCGTACGAGGAAGCCGTTCGACACGCCGATTCGGCCAACGAGGTCCGGCTTGCCGTCAAGCTCAGCGAGGGCGGCGACGCTGAATCGCTGTCGAACCGCCTGCGCGACGTGGACCTGCTGGACAGCGAATGAATGGGACGCGGCGTGCGCCGCGCCGCTCGATCTTAACTATCGCTTAACCGGCCTTTTCGTAGCATGGGTTCCGTCGTGCAACACTTGCGACTGGCCTATGGCCCGCCATTGCTAGTGACTACGGAAACGGGGCACAATCCTGGCCCGGGCAACCGCCCGGGCCTTTTTTACGTCCGGCCATACCGCCGGCGGACGCACCGGAATCGCGGACGATGCGGATACTGATCATCGAGGACAACCGGGATATCGCCGCCAACCTGGGCGACTACCTCTCGGACCGGGGGCACGAAGTCGATTACGCGTTCGACGGGGTGACCGGCCTGCACCTGGCCGTATCGAACGAGTTCGACGCCCTCGTGCTGGACCTTGCGCTGCCCGGCATGGACGGTCTCGAAGTCTGCCGGAAACTGCGCGAGGAAAGCCGCAAGGAAACGCCGGTGCTCATGCTCACCGCGCGCGACCAGCTCGACGACAAGCTCGCCGGCTTCGACTCCGGCGCCGACGACTACCTGGTCAAGCCCTTCGAACTGCGCGAGGTCGAGGCCAGGCTCGAGGTACTGGCCAGGCGCGGCCAGCGCGTCGCCCTCCGCGAACTCGACGTGGGCGATCTCCACTACAACCTCGAAACGCTGACCGTGTCGCGGGCGGGCAAGAAGATCGATCTCAACCCGATCGGCCTGAAGCTGCTCGAGAAGCTGATGACGGCATCGCCGGCGGTGGTTTCCCGCTCGGAGCTCGAACACCACGTCTGGGGCGAGGAACTGCCGGACAGCGACAGCCTGCGGGTCCACATCCACAGCCTGCGTGCGGCCATCGACAAGCCGTTCGACAAGCCGATGCTGATCACCCGCCACGGCATCGGTTACAGCCTGGTCGATCCGGATGCAGCTGCGTCACAGGCTTAGAAGCCGAATCATCTTCTCGTTCCTGCTGTTCGGCACGCTGCTCAGCGTGCTGTTCGCCGCCGCGGTCCTGTTCCTGCAGTCGTGGCTGGAAGACGCGCTGATCGCACGCACGCTGGAGCAGGAGCTGGACCAGTACATGACCGAATTCCGGCGCAACCCGACGGTGCTGGAGCCGTTCTATACCCGGATCCAGGGCTACGTCACGCGGCCGGGCCGGGCCGACATCGTGCCCGAGCCGTTCCGCGAATTGCCGTCCGGCGTGCACGACGTCAGCGCCGACGACCGGGCCTACAAGGCGGCCGTGCAGAAGAACGATGACTACTGGGCGTTTCTGACCTACGACGTCTCGGAAAACCGCGAGCTTTCGCGCCGGCTGGTCTGGGCGCTGGCCGGCGCGGTCCTGCTGTTCTCGCTGCTCTCGCTGGCGCTGGGTATCTGGTCGGCCGGGCGCGTGATGGCGCCGGTCTCCAACCTCGCAAGGCGGCTGGAGGCGCTGGAAGGCACCGAGGGACGGCTGGATCTGGCGAAACACTTTCCCGACGACGAGGTCGGCCAGCTGGCCGAGGTCGTCGACGAGTATTCGACCAAGCTGCACGAACTGGTGGAGCGCGACAAGGCGTTCAATGCCGACGTCTCGCACGAGCTGCGCACCCCGCTTTCGGTGATTTCCGGCGCGACCGAGCTGCTGCTCGCCCAGCCGGACCTGGCCCCGAAGACGCGCCAGCGGCTGCTGCGCATCGCCCGCGCGGCTCGCCAGTCCACCGATACCACGACCGCGCTGCTGCACCTGGTTCGCGCCGAGCGCGGGTCGGGCGGCGAGGCGTCGAACCAGGACGTCGGCGAGCTCGTAGAGCAACTGATCGAGAACTACCGCCCGCTGCTGGAGGGGCGCGACCTCGAGCTGCGCGTGGTCCAGTCCGAGCGCCTCAGCGTCATCGCGCCCGAAGCGGTCATCGCCGTGGTCATCGGCAACCTGCTGGGCAACGCCATACGCTATACCACCGAAGGCGAGGTCGTCATCGAGGTGCGCAAGGGCCAGGTCCGCATCATCGACACCGGGCCGGGCATACCGGAAGAGGAGTTGCCGTACATCTTCGATCGCCATTTCCGCGGTCGTGATGCCGGCGGCAAGGGATCGGGCCTGGGGCTGAGCATCGTCAAGCGTCTGTGCGATCTCTACGGCTGGAGGATCGGG
Organism: Candidatus Wenzhouxiangella sp. M2_3B_020; assembly: GCA_051428125.1. GTDB lineage: Bacteria > Pseudomonadota > Gammaproteobacteria > Xanthomonadales > Wenzhouxiangellaceae. Next base: position 12,302 of record JBPRGD010000255.1, on the reverse strand, counting down.
TTCGCCAATCGCGAAGATACCTCCGGCCTGGTCGCGTCGGTATCGTTCTTCCCGGATCTCGACGTCGTCGAGCAAGACGTCCGGCCGGGCTGAGCGGCGGTCTCGTCGGCTGCAGCCGGTGCGGCCCGGCGGCATAATGAGCGTCTTCCCAACTGCCTGATTCAGCCATGGCCATCATCCACTGCCCATCCTGCGATCGGCGAATGTCCTCGCTTGCCAAGGCCTGTCCGCACTGCCACGAGCCCGTCGGAGAGCTGAGCGAGAGCGAGCGGGAAAAGCTGGCGATGCGGCGCTGGCGGGACCGGATCTACCGTGCCCGGAACCTGACCTACGTGGCCATGACGCTGGTGGTGGCCGGACTGATCGCGTGGTTCGTGGCCGAGCCGCGCGGACTTGCGCTGCCGATCGGGATGTTTCCCGGCGTGCTGCTGGGGGTCGGCCTGATCGGCTATGTCGCGAGCTGGGGCTGGCTGGCCTGGATCAAGTTCCGGGAGGATCCGCGCAGGCAGCCGTAGCGCCTGCGGTCCTAGCGGATGCGCTCGACGCGCACCGAGCGGTTGTGGCCCTCGACCGTGAGCCGCCAGGAGCCCCCGAAGCCGGGTTCGATGAAGACCATGGGGTTTTCCACCGGCTGTATCCGGAACCTCTGACTCTCGTCCTGTTTCCACACCATGCCGTTTTCGAGGACGAACTCGGTGTTGCCGCTCCATCCGCCGAAGGTTCCGACGATCCTGGACTGGATCGGTTCGCGCGGCATGTTTTCGATCGAGCCGCCGGCCCTGTCCGCTGCTTCGTCCCCGGCCGTGGCGCGCTCGGGCGGCTCGTATTCGGCCACCGAACGCTCGCGAATCCACTGGTTCAGCGCGGCCAGTTCCTCGGGCGAGAGCTTGTGCAGCCCGGCCTCGTTGAATTCGCTTCCGGTCATGCGTTCCTCCAGCGAGGAGAACGGCTGTTCGTCCTGGCCGAAGGCGGGCGTCGAGGCGAGCGGAAGGAAGAGCGCGAACGCGTACGCGAATCGATGCACGGCGAGAGATCCTGCGGTGTTCCGGTCGCCGTATTCTACAGGTCGTGCTTGTACCGGACGTACGGGATTCGTCCGAAGATGCCGTCCACGGCGTCCTCGACGCTCTGTTCCGGCGCGTTGGCCGCCGATCCGGGCACGCTGTCGAGCACGTTGGAAACGCCGACGCTGATCGACGAGCGGGCGGGCGCGCGCCACGAGAACTCGATGTCGAACGAGTGGAAGCCGCGGTCGTCGAGCCGGTCGCTCATCCAGAAGGGCAGTTCCTGGTACTGGCCGGTCACGCCGGCGCTGAAGCGGTCACCGCGCCAACCCACGCCGAGTTGCCCGGCGTTGCTGTAGCCGCTCCCGCGCAGCCGCTCCCGCGTCATCTCGTCGAATGCCGTCGGCACGATGCCGCGATTGAGCGCGAACGATTCCGGCGTCTCCCGGTAGCGCTCGACCTGCAGGTCGACGAGCAGATCGCCGACCTGGCCCAGCGCCAGCCCGAAGCTGACGTTCATGTTCACGCCCTCGATGCGGTCGTTGCCCAGCCCGGCGAATTCGGACGCGCCCAGCAGCGGCGCGGGGTGGTCGGCCAGCGACGGACGCTCGCCGGCGAACGCGCCGGCGCTGACGCTCAGCCCGGGTGCGGCCATCCAGCGTCCGCGGACCTGCACCAGGTTGGCCGAATCCTCGGGCAGCGGACGGTCGACGAACCGGCAGTCCTCGACGAGGAACGACTCGATCGTGCGCGTCGCGCGCGAGCACTGGATGTGGGCCAGGCTCGCGGTGTTCATTTCCCAGGCTTCCAGCGACCAGGAGAACGTCGGCAATTCGGCGGCCCGGCGAAGCCGCAGGCCCGGCGATACGGCAACGGTCAGACGCGGCCGCTCGGCCAGTGGCGACAGTCGATCCAGGCCGGCGGGCTGGTCGCCGAACAGGGTTTCCAGGGGTGACGAAACGGTTTCGCCGCCGGGTTCCGCGAGTCGCCAGCCCGATGCGCGGTCGGACGCGTCCTGCGCCCGCGCACCGGAGGCTGCGAGCAGAGTCATCGACAGAATGGCGGTCAGCAGTTTCACGGGCTCGGTCGTCGGTTCCTGTGCGATCTTCGATCGGGCGTCGGGCGGGTTCCGGCACCAACGCCCGGACCGGTTTCGAACGATTTCGGCGAAAAAAGTTCTCCCACCACGGAGACTATCAGAACCGTGCTGGCCTGGCAATCGCCCGGAACACGAAGTTTTACCCAGAAACCAGCGGTTTATGACCCACTGCCGGACCGGTGAGGGATGAATCGCCGTCCGTGCGGGAGAAGCGGGTTTGCAAAACAGGGGTGGCGTGGGTAGCTTTGCGCTTTCGTCATCGGGCGAACGGCCCCCGGAGCGTCATCCATGAAGCGATTCATCGTCGGTATCGACGGCAGCGAGTGCGGCGACCGGGCGCTGGCGGTGGCCGCGCAGCGCTCGCGCGAGGCCGGCGCGGAGCTGCTGGTCTGCTACGTGATTTCCTGGTCGCCGTACTCGTTCTCCACGCCGCAGGAGAACGCCGAACGGCACCGCAGGCGCGAGGAGGAGCTGGATGCCGCCCGCGGCAAGCTGCTCGAGCCGCGCGTTGCGGACCTCGAGGGAACGGTGCAGGCGGTCACCGGCCTGGCGCGACACGGTCACCCGGTGCGGACGCTGACGCGCCTGGCCGACGAGCACGGAGTCGAGATGATCGTCGTGGGTCGGTCCGGCGACACACCGGTCAAGACCCGGATCTTCGGCGGCACGGCCGCCGGCCTGGTCCAGTCCTCGAACGTGCCCGTGCTCGTCGTGCCCTGATCGACCGACAGAATGCCGCCGGTTCGTCGTCGCCCACGCCTTACAATGATTGCATGAGTTCTACCGACCGCGCCGCCCGGGGAATTCTCAGCGGCTACCAGTTCGTCGAGATCCAGCATCCCGCGCGCTGGCGCGAGCGCATTCGCGCGTTCGCCGCCGAGCACGATCTCAAGGGCACCGTGCTCGTCGCCGCGGAAGGGCTGAATTTCAGCCTGGCCGGTTCGAAACGCGCACTCGAGGCATGGTCGACCTGGATCGCCGACCGCCTGGGCTGCGATGCGCCGGTCGTCAACCGCCAGGACGTCGATACCGAGCCGTTCCTGCGCCTGAAGGTCAAGGTCAAGGACGAGATCGTCACGTTCGATCCGGACGTGCGCCCGGACGCCGGCAGAAGCAGGGCGCTGACGCCCGACGAATGGAACGCGCTGCTCGAGCGCGGCGACGTTCAGCTCGTCGATGCGCGCAACGACTACGAGTGCCGGATCGGGACGTTCACCGGTGCGGTGAATCCGCGGACGGAGGCCTTCACCGAGTTCAAGGACTACTGCGCCGAGAACCTCGATCCGGACAAGCCGGTCGCGATGTTCTGCACCGGCGGCATCCGTTGCGAGAAGGCAGGCGCCTGGCTCGAGTCGCAGGGCTTTGCCGATGTCTACCAGCTACACGGCGGCATCCTGGGCTACCTGGCGGGTACGACCCCGGAACGCTCCCGCTGGCAAGGCGAGTGCTTCGTCTTCGACGAGCGCGTCAGCGTCGATTCCCGCCTGCGGCCGACCGGCCGCATCGTCTGCCGCGGCTGCCGCAGGCCGGTCTCCGGTCTCGACGAGGCCGGCGTTCCGCCGATCGACGAGGACGGCACGTGTCGGCTGTGCGGTGACGCGTTCGACGCGGCCAGGCTGGGCAGCCTGCGCGAGCGGGCCCGGCAGGTCGCGCTGGCGCAGGCCCGCGGCGAACGACACCTGGGGCCCGAGGCGCAGGACTGAGCATGGCCGCCGACAGCATTCCGGCATGGTTGCCCGAGCAACTGCACCCGGGCTGGGAGTTCCTCGCCGCTTACCCCCTCGCGCTGGCCGCGGTCATCGCGCTGGCCGGGATTTCGGTGGCGATTGTCGTCCGATTGATCCTGCTGTACTTCGTCGGCCGCCTGGTCCGCCCGCTGCCCGGCGAACTCGCCGAGCAGATGCTTCAGGTCATCGCCAACGTCGGGGCATTCGTGATCGGCTATCTGGCGCTGGTCGCGGCGATCCAGGTGCTCGGCCTGCCCGAGCGCGTCGAGTCGGTCGTCACGCGGATTCTCGTTTCCCTGCTGATCCTGCGCCTGATGCGCAGCGGCATGAGGGCAGCGCACATCGGCCTGAAGGTGCTGGCCGCGCTCCGCGACCGCTACCAGATCGTCGAAGAGCGCACGATGCCGCTGTTCGACCTGCTGGCCAACGTCCTGGTCATCGGCGCGGCGGCCTACGCCCTGCTGATGGTCTGGAACATCGATCCGACCGCCTGGCTGGCCTCGGCCGGGGTACTCGGCATCGCGGTCGGCTTCGCAGCGCGCGAGACGCTGGCCAACCTGTTCGCCGGCTTTTTCATCATCGCGGATACGCCGTACAAGGTCGGGGACTACATCGTCTTCGACACCGGCGAGCGCGGCGAGGTGACCAAGGTCGGCATGCGCTCGACGCGCATCCTGACCCGCGACGACGTCGAGGTCATCATGCCGAACTCGGCCATGGCCAATGCCAAGGTCGTCAACGAGTCGGGCGGCCGCTGGGAACGCTTCAGGATCCGCATCAAGGTCGGCGTGGCCTACGGTTCCGACGTCGACGACGTCGTCGAACTGCTCGAGCAGATCGCCGCCGAGCACGACACCGTCTGCAAGGACCCGAATCCGCGCGTTCGCATGCGCGGTTTCGGCGACTCGTCGCTGGATTTCGAACTGCTCTGCTGGGTGGACCAACCGGCCCAGCGCGGCCTGGTCACACACGAGCTCTACATCAAGATCTACAAGGAACTCGACCGCGCCGGCATCGAGATCCCGTTTCCGCAGCGGGATGTGTGGATGCGGGGTTCGGAAGGTCAGGCGGGAAAGGAAGATTCGGGAGAATGAGGTTCGGGGTTCGAGATTCAAAGGTTCAAGGTTCAAGGAAAAGCGGTGGCGTGCACCGGACTGGAGACCGTCAGCATCCTTCCCGCAAACCGATTCCCGAAACCCGAAACCCGATCGCTTAACCCTTAACCCTTAACCCTTAACCCTTAACCCTTAACCCTTAACCCTTAACCCTTAACCCCGTTTGCCCGCCAGCTCCAGTGCCCGCTGCTCGACTTCGTCCAGCGGAATTTCCCCGCCTTCGCCGCCTCGCCGGCGGTATTCGACGATGCCGTTGTCCAGTCCCTTTTCGCCGATGACGAGCACGTGCGGGATGCCGATGAGTTCGGCGTCGGCGAACATCACGCCGGGGCGCAGCGGGCGGTCGTCGAGCAGGACGTCGACGCCGGCGGCGCACAGCGATTCGTACAGCGCTTCGGCGCGCTCGCGGACGCGGTGGGCCTTGTGGTGGTTCAGCGGCAGGATGGCGATGCGGAACGGCGCGATCGGCTCGGGCCAGATGATGCCCTTGTCGTCGTGGTTCTGCTCGATGGCCGCGGCGACGATGCGCGAGACACCGACGCCGTAGCAGCCCATCCACGGGTGGACGCCGCGACCGTCCTCGTCCATGATGACGGCCTTCATGGCTTCGGAATACTTGGTGCCGAGCTGGAAGATGTGGCCGACCTCGATGCCGCGGATGAGCTCCAGTTCACCGGAGCCGTCCGGCGCCGGATCGCCGGCGACGACCGAGCGCAGGTCGGCGACGTCCGGAAGGGCGACGTCGCGCTCCCAGTTGATGCCGAAATAGTGCTTGTCGTCGATGTTCGCGCCGGCGCCGAAATCGCTCATGGCCGCGACGGCGCGATCGACGACCATGGGGATGGGCAGGTTCACCGGACCGAGGCTGCCGGGTCCGGCGCCGATCGCCTCGCGGCTCTCGGCCTCGGACGCCATCGTCAGCGGCGAGGCGACCTGCGGAAGCTTCTCGGCCTTGACGTCGTTGAGCTCGTGATCGCCGCGGACCAGCAGCGCGACCAGGCGCGTGGGCTGATCGTCGGCGGCATGGACGACCAGCGTCTTGATGGTCTTCTCGACCGGCAGATCGAACTGCCGCACGAGTTCGTCGATGGTCTTGGCGTCCGGCGTGTCGACCTTGCGCATCTCTTCGGCCGGTTCGGCGCGCTCGCCGGGGGCGACGGCTTCGGCGAGTTCCACGTTGGCCGCGTAATCGCCGCCGGGGACGTGGGCGATCAGGTCCTCGCCCGAATCGGCCAGCACGTGGAACTCGTGGCTGGTCGCGCCGCCGATGTTCCCGGAGTCTGCCGTGACGGCCTTGAACTGGAGCTCGAGCCGCTCGAAGATGCGCGAGTAGGCGCGGAACATGACCTGGTAGAAGTCGTCCAGACTGGCTTCGTTCATGTGGAACGAGTAGCCGTCCTTCATCAGGAATTCGCGTGCACGCATGACGCCGAAGCGTGGTCGGATCTCGTCGCGGAACTTGGTCTGGATCTGGTAGAAGCACACCGGCAGCTGCTTGTACGAGCGCAACTCGGCGCGCGCGAAGTCGGTGATGACCTCCTCGTGGGTGGGGCCGAACGCGAATTCGCGGCCGGCGCGATCGGCCATCTTCAGCAGCAGCGGGCCGAAATCGTCCCAGCGCCCCGTCTCGCGCCACAGCTCGGACGGCTGCACCGACGGCATGAGCATTTCGAGGCAGCCGGCGGCGTCCATTTCCTCGCGCACGATGCGTTCGACCTGCCGCAGCACTTTCATGCCCAGCGGCGACCAGGTGTAGATTCCGGCGGTGAGCTTGCGGATCATGCCGGTGCGCAGCATCAGCTGGTGACTGACGATCTCGGCATCGGCGGGAACCTCGCGCAGCGTGGCGAGATGGAAGGCACTGGTTTTCATGACGGGGGATACGGCCTGGCGGACAAGCCGGGAAGTCTAGCAGGAAGCGGGGCCGCCGCGCCGCGGCCGGGTCTTCAGTCCCGGCAGTACTCGCGGATCAGTGCCTGCGCCTCGTCGATCAGGCGCTGGCGATCTTCCTCTCCGGCCACCCGCTGGGTGCCGTCATCCTCCTCGACGACGATCCGGCTGCGTGTCTGCAGCACCTGCAGGTTCTGCCGGGCCTGTTCGCACTGCGCCGCGAGCCGCTCGCGTTCGTCGGCCGAGAGTTCGGCCTCGCGCGGCAGCTGCGGAGCAGGCTCGGGTTCCGGCGGCGCCTCTCGGCTGGACGGATTGGCCGGTTCGAAGGCCCGGTTGCCCAGCCGCTGGCCGGTCGTCGAGATCACGTCGTAGTCGCGATCGTTGGGCGGCTCTGCCGTGAAGTGAGTGGTTCCCTTGTCGTCGACCCACTTGTAGTAGGTCCTGGCCTCCGCCGGTTCGACGGCGACCGCCGCCAGCATCAGCAGCATCAATGGAAGAATTCTATGGGTCACGGCATTCACCTGTTCGGGCCTGGTGTCGAGGAACCGCGGATGCACGCTTTCGGCTCTCGGTTTACGATATCTTGACGCGATCCCCCGAAAGCTCGCGCAACGTTTCAGCGAAAGGATAGCATCGACTTGTCCGACGAGGAAAGCACGCCCCGGCTCCCGCTCGCACGCGGCGCCTACCTGCTGCCCAACGCGCTGACCACCGCGGCGCTGCTGGCCGGCTTCTATGCCATCGTCGCGGCCGTGGAGGGGCAGCCCGTGGCCGCGTGCGTTGCCGTCGTGGTCGCCGGGTTGCTCGACGGCATCGACGGGCGGGTTGCCCGGCTGACCGGCACGCAATCGGATTTCGGCGTGCAGTACGACAGCCTGTCGGACATGGTTTCGTTCGGCATCGCCCCGGCCGTGCTCGTCTGGACCTGGTCGCTTTCATCGCTGGAGATCGCCGGCCCCATCGGCGGCAAGATCGGCTGGCTCAGTGCGTTCTTCTACGCGGCCTGCGGAGCGCTCCGTCTTGCGCGATTCAACGCGCAGGCCGGCGTTGCCGACAAGCGCTATTTCCAGGGGCTCGCCTCGCCGGCCGCGGCCGGGACGCTGGTCTCGACGATCTGGTTCTGCGAAAGCCGCGGTATCGCCCCCGCGACCGTGGCCTGGCCGATGCTGGTGGCGACGGTGATGCTGGGCGCACTGATGATTTCGCGACTGCGCTACGCGAGCTTCAAGGGGGGCAGCCCGAGGGAGCGCGAGCGCGTGCCGATCGCGTGGATCTTCGTGCTGCTGATCATCATCGTGCTGCTGGCCATCGATCTGCCGGCCGTGCTGTTCACCATCGGTGTGCTGTACGTCGCCTCCGGGATGGTGGTGACGCTCAAGGGCCGCTACAGTCGCCGGCGTCGCCGCCGGAAGGAGTCGTGACGCAATGATGGATGCCCGCTCGCTGCGGCGCCTCGAGGCCATGGACATCGGCGTTTGGCAACGCCGTCGCTCGCGGCCCTCCGAACCGGCGACGGAAAACGAACCCACTTCGCCGGCGGGGGCAAGGCGGAGGACGCCGCGGATTCGGCTCGAGGCCGGCGGCGGGCCGTGGCTGCTCGTCGTCGAAGACGTCGATCGAAGCCGTCACGAGCGCCTGCTCGGCGACATCATCGCGGTGTTCGGGGCCCAACGCTGTCGCTTCGGAAGCTGGTCGGATTCCCCGGAATCCGGCGTGGCCGTGGCCGAATGGTCGGCCCACGGCATCCGCGGTGCGCTGGTGTTCGAGGACCGCGAAGATCTGCCCGACGGCTGCATTGCCGCCGGTGCTCTGGAGGAGCTGGCGCGCGCGGGATCCGCTCGGCGCCGGCTCTGGGGCCGTTTGCGCACGTTGTTGCAGGACTAGGGCGATGGTGGCGGTAATCGAGCCCGGCTACGAGATCCGGCCGATGCGCAAGGCGGATGTAGAGGCCGTGCATGCCATCGAGCAGCAGTCGTATCCATATCCATGGAGCAAGGGCATCTTCGGCGACTGCCTGCGCATCGGTTACTGCTGTCGCGTCGCCGAATGGGACGGACAACTGGGCGGTTACGCGATCCTGTCGGTGGCGGCGGGCGAATCGCACCTGCTCAATCTCTGCGTGGCGCCGGATCACCGCCGGCGCGGCCTGGGCCAGACAATGCTCGACGGCGTGCTCGTCGATGCCCCGCTGCTGGGTGCCGGGCGGTTGTTTCTCGAGGTCCGTCCCAGCAATGAAGCGGCGATCGCGCTGTACCGCGCCAACGGCTTCCGCGTCATCGGCAGGCGGCCGGACTACTACCCCACCGATGCCGGTCGCGAGGACGCGCTGGTCATGGTGCGGCACCTGAGCGATCCGGACGACTCCGATGACTGAGCCGCTCCGGATCGCGGCCGCGCAGATCGCACCGGTCTGGCTGAACCGCGACGCCACCCTGGAGCGGGTCGTCGCGCGCATCGACGAAGCCGGAGAGCAGGGCGTCTCGCTGGTCGCGTTCGGCGAATGCCTGGTGCCGGGTTATCCATTCTGGGTGGAGCGCACGGACGGCGCGCGCTTCGACTCCGACCTGCAGAAGACGCTGTTCGCGCACTACGTCGACCAGGCCGTCGATCTGGACGCCGGCCAGCTGGACGCGGTGACCGATGCCGCGCGCCGCAATCGCACCGCGGTGGTCCTGGGCATCCTCGAACGGCCCGCGTCCCGCGGCGACAGCGTCTATGCGAGCTGCGTCTCCATCGCGGCCGACGGCGCCGTCAAGGCGGTGCAGCGCAAGCTGATGCCGACCTGGGAGGAGCGGCTGGTCTGGGCGATCGGCGACGGCCATGGGCTGCGCACGTGGCGGCTGGGCGGCTTCACGGTGGGTGCGTTGAACTGCTGGGAGAACTGGATGCCGCTGGCGCGGGCCAGCCTGCAGTCGCAGGGCGAGGATCTGCACGTCGCGATCTGGCCCGGGAACGTTCGAAATTCCGCCGAAATCACGCGTTTCATGGCCCTGGAAGGCCGCAGTTTCGTGCTTTCGGTCTGCGGCCTGATGCGCGCCGGCGACCTGCCGAAAGATGCCCCGTGTGCGGAAGAACTCCGCCGCGCCGCGGCCGACATGCCCTGGGCCGCGGGCGGCTCTTGCCTGGCCGGACCCGGCGGGGAATGGCTGATCGAGCCCGTCGAGCACGACGACGGCCTGTTCGTCGCCGAGATCGATCCGGTTTCCGTGCGCCGGGCCCGGCACAATTTCGATCCCTCGGGCCACTATTCGCGCCCCGACGTGTTCGAGCTCGGCGTCGACCGCACGCGGCAGACGCTGGCGCGGTTTCGCGACGCTTGACCGACGTCCCGCGCTCGCCGACGCGGCTGCGATAGCATGGCGAGCGATACGATCCGAAACCCGTATGGAGCGGTCATGTTCAAGCGAATCCTTTGCCTGCTGACGATCTCGGTGCCCGCCTGCGGCTGGGCGCAGTCCGCCGCGTTGCCCGACTCGCCCTACGTGTCCACCAGCGCTTCGGCGGTCGAGGAAGTCGCCCCGGATTTCGCCGTGCTGAGCATGCAGTTCCGCACCGTGCAGGACGCGCCCGACGCAGTGCGTACGCGGACCGACGAAGCGCAGCACCGGTTGATCGACGTGCTCGAAGACTTCGACGAGGCGATCCGCGAGCAACGCGTCGAGTCGATGCGGTTCGGCGAGGAATTCGAGTTCGACCGGCAGCGGGGAGAGCGGACCAAGGTCGGCCATTTCGGCGAATTCACGGTTCGCCTCGAAGTCGACGATTTCGACAAGCTGCCGGACCTTCATTACCGGCTTGCCGGCCTGCAGTGGCGATCGCTTGCCAATCCACAGTTCCGGGTCGACGACCGCGAAGCCGCCGAGAATCGGCTTCGGGAGCAAGCGCTGGTCAAGGCGCGCGAGCGCGCCCGGTCGCTCGCCGAGGCCGGCGGGGCGAGTCTCGGCGCCCTGTGGGGCGTCATCCATCAGCCCATGCACGATCTGGCCGGCCGGCTGCTTGAATCGGGTTCCGCCCGCGGCCCGGCCGTGAGCCTGGCCGCCGCCGAGGGCCAGCAGCGATTCGCGCTAGCGATGGAGCCGCGGCCCATCCGGTTCGAGGTCACCGTCGGCGTCGTCTACCGGATCCGGCCGGAAGGCTCCGAATGAGGATCGCGCTGGCGCTGGAGTGGTTCCTGAATCCCGATCATCTGCCGCTGATCGCCGGCATCGACCAGGGCTGGTTCGCCGAGGCCGGCCTGGACGTCGAACTCATCGCGCCCGACGATCACTACGACGGCCTGGCCGCGGTCGCCGCCGGCGATATCGCGCTGGCCTGCAACGAGCCGCTGCACATGATCGACGCCCACCGGCCCGGTCTTCGTGCCCTGGGCTGCTTCTTCGAAACCGATGGCGGCATCCTGCTGATGCATTCGGCGATCGAGAAGCTCGAGGCCGGCGATCCGGTGAGGCTGGCCTCGCCGGTCTCCGGCGGCGTGACCGACGACATCGCCGTCGACATCCTGCACCGCTGGTTCGAACAGCGGGAATCGCCGATCGACCGTACCCAGGTCAGGATCGAATCGGCCGGTTTCCAGCACCTCGACAACCTCGCCGCCGGCTTCGACGGCGCGTGGCTGTGCTTTGCCAACTTCGAGGGCGTCGAGGCCAGGCACCAACGGCTGGACGCCGAGTTCATCACCACCAGCGAGGTCGGGCTGGAGAACTTTTCCGCGTTGGAGCTGTTCACCGGCAAGAACTTCCTTGCCGAGCATCCCGACGCGATCGCGGCCGTCAACGAGGTCGTGACCCGCGGCGCGCAGCTATGCAGCGAACACCCGCTGGCCGCCCGTGAGATCTGGTACCGGCACACCGGCGACGAGCCGGATGCGCTGACCGACGCGATCATCGACGATACCTGCCCGCGGCTGGTTTACCCGCTGGAGCGCGATCCCGGAAGGTGGCGATCGATGTGGGAGCAGTTCCAGCGTTTGGGGCTCTCGGCCGTCGACGAGGCGGGCTTCGACCGGTTGTACGAGTGAGGTCGCATCGGAATCCCGCGTGAGATTCTTCCAGCAGGCGAGGTCGAAGCGTTTCGCCGGTGACGAGCCGCCTCCGATTGTCGATCCGATCGCCGGGACCGTTTCGCAAGACGCGCTGCGCGACGTTCCATCCTCGTTGCCGTAGGAGCGGCCTCCGGGCCGCGATAGGAAGTCTGGTCATTTCCTCAAAACCCGTTTAGCTACGTTGCCGCGACTTGCTTGGGCCATCTTGATCCCCGTAGGAGCGGCCTCCAGGCCGCGAATGGATTCCAATTCGGTAAAACCCGTTTCGCCACGCCCGCTGCGCGCCTTGCCCGGGTCGTTCCCATCCTCCTCCCGTAGGAGCGGCCTCCGGGCCGCGATGGGAAGACCCGTCATTTCCTCGAAACCCGTTTAGCTACGTTGCCGCGACTTGCTTGGGCCATCTTGATCCCCGTAGGAGCGGCCTCC